>JBBQVV010000146.1:0-14899 GCA_038211235.1 Chthonomonadales bacterium
CGTCCGGACCGAAGAAAAGTCGGCTGTATTCCGTCAGGATGCTGTTCAGGCTCGCGGTCTTATCCCACTCCAGCGCACTCCAGACGATCTTGTTCACGTCGTCGTGGATGCCGTCCTAATAGCTGATGAAGCCGTTGGTAAACGGTGCCGTGTCGCGGATCACGCGGGAATAGAAGACCGGCCGCGGATTGACGCACTCTCGTCCCTCCGTAAAGGCGTACGCGGGGTCCCACCACGCGACCGGGAACTGGCACCGAACGGTATGCGTGATGTCCGGGTAGTCGCGCAGGCCGTACTCTCTCGGAAGTCGCGCTCGCACCTCCGATATCGGCGGGCTGGACGGTCCGGCGACCAGGCCGCCGAGCCACTTCGGCCGGTCACGTTCGATCCAGCGGTAGACAATATCCTGTTGCGGCCCGCTGTAGCCCTGCATCGAGAGCCAGACGCGGGCCTTTGGGTGGTGCTTGGCGAGAACGCGCGCCAGATCGGCCAGGTAGGGAATGACAAGCTCGGCCGGATTGTCGCCCGGATCGCCGCCCGCGACGAAGACGCCGGTGAGTTCGGGGCATTCGCGGAACAGGTCGTCGTGCTGCTGCAGGAATGCGGCCCGATTAACCTGGTCCCTCAGGTCGAAATCGGCTGGCGCCCAGAGCCAGTAGTCCTGTCCGTACCGCTGGCAGATGCGGCTCAGATCGACGTTCATCTTGCCGCGCGGATAGGGGTTGACGGTAGGGCGGGTGTCCTGGAAAGGGATTCCCTCGATGCTATTGGTGCCGAAGAGTGCCAGTTCGCGAATATACTGATCGAATTGGGCAGGCGACCAGGCATCGTAGGAGTTCGCGTTCGCGCGGTAACCAAGCTGGTGCCCTCGGATCGGGTAGCTCGGCGCTGAGACGATGTTGAGAGCCGATCCTATCCGAACGCTGCCTTTGCGGCACTCCAGATCGCGGAGCAAGCGGCCAACGCCGAACAGCGCCCCTCGCGCGTCCGCGCCGTGGATCCAGAGAACGGGACGATCAGGATTCGACAGGTCCGTTGCGATCGCGTATCCCTCCGCCTTTCCGATCCGGGCCGGTGCTCGCCGCCGCCCGACCTCCGCCTCGCGCCCGGAGACGATCGCTATGGCCCACGATTTCACCGGCCAGTCGCTTGCGACGGGCCACTTCACGCCGGTTCGCTTCTCAATCTCCTCCGTCAGTACTATAGCGGCCGTCCGCTCGACCAGCGGCGCAGCGTCTGCCGCGCGGACTACTACGGTGGCATGGGTCAGATCGACTCCCCCCTCGCCGAGCGCGGGGAGTGCGAGCGCCGCGCCGAATATTACGATCCATGCGGCTGCCTGCGCCGCGCCGCCAAACATCTCGTGTAGCTGCATGAATGCCTCCCTGCGTGGTTTGCTTCTCGCCGTTCCGGTTGTTCGCCATGCGGTGGCGACATTCATTCCGGCAGGGTTTGCTCGCGCCGCCGTGGAATGCCTGCTCCAGAGGAGAGATAACAATGTGGAGGCCAATTTGCACAGCCGTCGCGGCGCTGCTCATCGGCTGCGCCCCCGCAACCGCGCAGCAGTCCATCGCGATCACGCATGTCACAGTGATCGGCGGAAGCGCTCCGAAACCGGCGGCGGACCAGACCGTGCTGATCTCCGGAGACCGGATTTCGGCGGTTGGTAAGGCTGATAAAGTCCCGATTCCGGCGGGAGCGCGGACAGTAGACGGCAGCGGCAAGTTCTTGATTCCGGGGCTGTGGGACATGCATGTGCACGGAACCGGAATCCCGCACTTCAGCGAGTTGTACATCGCTAACGGCGTGACCGGCATCCGCGATATGTTCGGCCCGACGATCCGCTACGCGCTTAGTACGCGCGATGCGATCACGAGCGGGAAGGCAGTCGGACCGCGAATTGTCGCAGCCGGGCGCATCGTGGACGGCCCGAAGCCGGTCTGGCCCGGCTCAATCGCAGCGAAGGACGCGGAAGAGGGGCGAAAGGCGGTCCAGACCGTGAAGCAGGAGGGATCGGATTTCGTCAAGGTCTATTCGCGGCTGCCGCGCGACGCCTATTTCGCGATCGCAGACGAGGCGAAGCGGCAGGGTATGGTCTTCGCAGGGCATGTGCCGGATTCCATCACCGCCGCTGAGGCCTCCGACGCCGGCCAGAAGAGTATCGAGCACCTGACGGGCGTGCTGGAGGCGTGCTCGCGAGACGAGGCTGTGCTCAGGCATCCGGACCTGACCCTCTCCGAGCGGGATCGAGATACCGCTGAGACGAAGGCGCTCACCGAAGGCTACGATGAGATGAAAGCGCGCGCCCTGTTCGCGCGGTTCAAGCGCAACCATACCTGGCACTGCCCCACGCTGGTGGTCGCCCACAATATCGCGTACCTGAACACGCCGGAACTCTCTGCCGATCCGCGCATCCGATTCATGCCGGCCCTGGCGACGACCAGTTGGGACCCGAAGAAGGACTTCCGGTTCAAAGACATGACACCGGACGGTTGGGAGAACGAGCGGAGGCTGTACCGCAAGAAGGTCGAGACCGTCGGCAAGATGAACCGGGCCGGCGTGGCGATGCTCGCGGGAACCGACACGTTGAATCCCTACTGCTTCCCCGGCTTCAGTCTCCACGACGAACTCGCCTATCTGGTGGAGGCTGGCCTCACGCCGCTGCAGGCGCTACAGACCGCCACCATCAATCCGGCCCGCTATTTCGGCCGAGAAAAGGAGTTGGGAACGATCGAGGCGGGCAAGTTGGCCGATCTCGTGTTGCTGGGCGCCGACCCGCTCAGGGACATTCACAACATGACGAATATTCGCGCCGTGATGGCGAACGGCCGCCTGTTCGACAGGGCCGCTCTCGACAAGATGCTGTCGGAGGCGCAGGCGAACGGCCAGCCGGCGCCAGGCGCGGGCACTCCGAAGACGGGAGCTGCGACTGGGCGCTGATGATCTTTGCATTAATACCTCCGGCCGTGCTGTAGGTTCATCGTGCGCGGTAGTCCACTTGGTCGCAGGCCCACGAGCGAACCAGACCGGGGTCGTCCACCCGGACTGCTCGACCGGTATCTGATTTGCAAAGGTCATAAGCGCGCATTTGGGAAAGGCTGTCGGAAATGCGACCTATGAAATCTATCTTGACGCGACTCCTCCCGGTCGTGCTGGGGGCCGGCGCGTTCGTTCCGGCGACGATCCATGCCGACGACGAGGTCGGCGGGCAGCCGGTCATCGCCGCCGACGCGCTGCTGAAAACTCCGGTCGGCGGTCTGGAGCGGACACACGGCAGCGCAAAGGTTGTTCCGGTAAGCGGCCAGAGCTTTTCCGAGGCGCTTCAGGTCACGACGCGCGACTCCACGGCCGAGTCGAATGCCACGCAGCTTACCATGCGTAATGCGATCCCGATTAAGCGCGGTGACTCGATGCTCGCAACGCTTTCGGTTCGCGGCGCGCAAACCATGCTGCTGTTCGAAAAGGCGACCGACCCCTGGACAAAGTCGATCACGCAGGGTATCGCAGCCCCTACGGATCGGCAGACATGGAAACGCGTGCTCGTCCCGTTCACGGCTGCCGAAGACTATGCGCCCGGCGATGCGATGGTGTCGCTCCGATTCGCATTCGGCCCGCAGAAGGTCGAGGTCGGCGGCCTTACCGTGGTGGATTTCGGCAAGACAAAGTCCAAGGAGGCGCTGGAGGCGCTCGTCGCGGAGAACAGCCCGCTGGGTTCCGCAACGGTGATGTTCAAGCTCGGTGAGACGCGGCAGACCATGGTAGGCCTCGGCGGCAACTTCTGCCAGCCCCGTTACGGCTCCGCCGAGCCGATGGACGCCGTCGGACGGTACAATCTTGCCCATCTTCGCGTCGCACATGCCCGCATCGGGATTCCGCTCGACAGCTGGACGCCGGAGCCGGGAGTCTATCGTGACGAAGGGGCCCCACACGCCGCCCTGCTTCAGATGCAGGAGATGGCGCGGCGCAAGATTCCGATGGTCGGCTCCATCTGGGAAGGTCCCATCTGGATGCTCGGCGGACGGCCCGAGCAGAGCGGGCGCACGCTGCCGCCGGAACGTTACGGGGAATGTATCGACGCGATCGCGCAGTTTCTCATGACGGCGCGCGACAGATACGGCGCGACCGTGGACAACATCTCGTTCAACGAGGCAGACTACGGCGTCAACTTCCGGTTCACGCCGGCGCAGATCATCGCCTTCATCCGGAAGGCGGGCCCGCGATTCCGGGCACTCGGCCTGAAGACGAAGTTTCTGGTCGGCGATACCGCCAACGCCAACAGCTTCGTGGACTATGCGCGACCGCTGCTTTCGGATCCGGAGATTCGTCCGTATCTGGGCCCTTTGGCGTTCCATTGCTGGGACGTACTGACTACGCCGGACGCGCGATATGCGGAGATCGCCGCGCTGGGTCGCGAGACGGGAAAGCAGATCTGCTGCACGGAGGCCGGTCATGACTCCGGGCTATGGCAGACTCCCAATCCCTGGGCAAGCTGGGACAACGCGCTGCGGACAGCGCTCGCGTACGAAAAGACCGTGAGGCTCACCGGCGCTTCCGTGATGGACTACTGGACCTACCAGAACAACTATCCGATAGTTCGCCCGGACGGTTCCGGCCCCTATCCGGTCTTCAGTGTGATCCGCGAACTGGAACAGATCCTTTCTCGCGGCTCAAAAGTCATCGTCGCCACCGCCGACAAGGAAGACCTTCACCTGCTCGCCACTTCGGGCCCGCGCGCCGGGCAGTTCGCCGCGCTGTTGGTCAATCCGATCGGGCCGGGGCGAGTCACGCTGGAGGGTCTGCCCGCCGGGGCGCGCGCTGCCGTTGTAACGAGCACGGCAGCTGCCCAGGGATCCACGCGTTCCGAAACCGTTGATGGATCAGGCCACTTGACCGTGACGCTGCCGGCGCGGGGCATTGTAATAGTGCAGACTGTTCAGTAATCCTGCGCTGAGATAACCAACCATCGCGTGGCTACCGGGCATTCGCCGGAGCGCCTATTGACAGCCCTTTTGGAGTGCGTGCGACATGTCGCCGCTTTGCTTTTGGCGACACGTCGCCGCATTACTCCCGACGGTGCGGCAAGCCCAGGTCTGAATCGGCGACACGTCGCCTCCATGAAAGCGCGGTCGTGCCCGCGCACTCCAAATGGTCGGTGCGAGTGGACAGGCTTTTTGGAGTGCGTGCGACATGTCGCCGCGTTACTCCCGACGGTGCGGCAAGCCTAGGTCTGAATCGGCGATATGTCGCCTCTGCCATAGCGCGGTCGTGCCCACGCACTCCATATGGTCTTGCTCAACGAACCGGAGTTCAAACGCCACTCATTTGGAGTGCGTCCCGTCCGGGCGCTTTCCATCCGCAGACATTTCTGCGTGCGCCGCTACCGGCATAGCAGCGGTATCGCATAAATGCGCACGAAACCTGCGGCAAGTGCTTCGAGGCACGGCCCAGGCTCGCCGATGGGTCGGAGGAGATGGGGCGACATGTCGCTAAGTACAAGGCGTCCGTACGGACGCAGTCCAAGGAGGCTTACGGTAACCAGAACTATGTCAGCGGAGCATCGGGCCACGCTCTTGGTGAAGCCGTGTCAAAGCGCTATTACGCTTCACTGGCCTCGATGAGTCGCTTCGTAATCGTGTGTGGATCGGGCTTTTCGTCAGCAAACAGCCACTCTATTTCGATACAAAAGCCGGGGATGGACGCGAACTCCAACCGGCCGGTCGTCAAGTACACATCATCATAATGAGCTCCGTTATACTTCACATAGCGGACTCGCTTCTTGCCAGGATCAATAAAGACAATCTCTGGTACGAGAATCGCCTGATAGTCGGCCTCAAGAGGAACCAGGTCCGAAGGCCGGTCGTTTTTTGACACAATCTCAATTACAAGGTCAGGTGTGCCATAGATCGCCTTGTCTTCCAAAATGCGCAGATTGGCGTTACGTACAAATACTATGTCAGGTAGCCGGCCATCGTTGGCGCTTACTCTTACCGCAGTGCGCGAGCCAAGCAATACCCCGAGCTTACGATGAAGGACAAACGGACTTAAAATGGACACAAGCCACATATAGATCCATTCGTGCGGATACTGAGCTGCCATTCTATCTACCATCACCCCCCGTATAAGCTCGGTGTCCATTTCCGCTGAGAGTTCAAGCCACGATTCGAAGTCAATTGGCCCGTCGGCAACGTACCGCGTTCGAGTATCTGTTTCACAACAGGGACGAATGTCAAGGTCAATCATGGGTGCGCCTCATGTTCATGTTATAACCGTCAATCACTTCCAGTATATCATAGCTTGCAGTCGGTCCCTGGAGGTCCAATTCCGACCCTCAGTACTTTCGCACTTCAGGCGAATGGCGTGACTGCGTTCGCTAAGACAATCGTCACCACGCCTCCCGATAGAGCGCTACGATTTCTGCGGCGGTTGGAACGACCGGGTTGTTCTGCGGACTGCCCGACGCCAGGGCGTCGCCGGCCATCTTTTCGAGCGATCTCACGAACAGAGTGGCGTCCATGCCGGGGCAGTCACGCAGGCGGGGAACGTTCAGCTTCCGGTTGAGCGACTCTAGGGCGCCGGGAAGCGACTGCGCGGCAGCCTCATCCGACAGGCCGTTGTCCGCGCAGCACATCGCGCGCGCAACCGCAGCGTATCGCTCGATCGCGCCGGACAGCGAAAACCGCGTGACGGTCGGCAGCAGGACCGCGTTGGACAGGCCGTGCGGCACATGGAACAGCGCGCCGATCGGGCGGCTCATGCCGTGTACCAGGGCGACGCTGCTGTTCGAGAACGCCATTCCGCCATGGCAGGCCGAAAGCATCATCGCCTCGCGCGCCGCGCGGTTGCCCGGCTCGCTCCATGCCGTTTCCAGATTATTGGTGGCGAGGCGGATGCACGAGAGCGCGATGGGATCGCTCATGCCGTTCGCCTTCCGCGAAATGTAGGCTTCGATACCGTGACTCAGCGTGTCGACGCCGACATGGGCCGTTAGCGGCGCCGGCATCGACATCGTGAGCTCGAAATCGACGATGGCTACTGCGGGAGTCAGGTGCGCGTCGAGGATCATCATCTTGACGTTCCGCGCGGTGTCAGTAATGACCGTCACCTTGGAGACTTCGCTCCCCGTGCCGGCAGTGGTTGGAATGGCGATGAGCGGCAATCCCGGCTTCGGCACTTTGTGGTACCCGGCGTATTGGCTGAGCGGCTGCGTATTCGTAGCGAGGATGGAGATCGCTTTGGCCGCGTCGATCGAGCTGCCGCCCCCGACAGCCACCACGATCTCCGCTCGACTCTCTCGCAACATGCGCAGGCCATCCGCGACATTCCGGTCGGTGGGATCGGGCTGGATGCCGGAATAAACCGCTGTTTCAACGCCGTCCTGCGCTAACGCCTGAATAAACCGATCCGCTAATCCGTTCTGCGCGAAGTAGGGGTCGGTGACGAGCATGACTCGGGTGGCGTCCAGGCGTTTTAGCTGCGCCGGAAGCTCGGCGCTCGAGCCTGCGCCGTGGACGATGGTAGCGGGAACCTGAAAGAGTGCCGTCACTTCCAACCTTCCTTTCTCCCCATCCCTCCAAATCGCGCCTTTCTTTGGAGTGCGCGGGCACGACCGCGCTTTCCAGAGGCGACGTGTCGCCGTCTAACTCGAGCACTGTGCGCGCCGAGTGCAACGACTGCAGACATGTCTGCAGGGCAACAGCGGCGACACGTCGCGCGCACTCCAAAAACCTGGCCCTCGCCGTCGAACTACCAGCCCTGGTGGCGACGATAGCTGCTGTCCCAACGCGAGAGGACGACCTTCTGCCGCGTGTAGAACTGAACGCCCTCCATTCCCTGGACATGCAGGTCGCCGTAGAACGAGCCGTTCCAGCCCGCGAAAGGAAACTGTGCCATCGGAGCCGGCACGCCGACATTTACCCCCACCATCCCGCACTGGACCTCGCGGGCGAACTTGCGGGCATCGTTCCCGCTGCTCGTGAAAATCGTTGCGCCATTGCCGTAGGGAAGGCTGTTCATAGTCGAGATGGCCTCATCCAGAGAAGACGGCCTCAGCATAGAGAGCACCGGCCCGAATATCTCTTCCCGAAAGACCGTCATATCGGGCGTCACTCCTTCGAGCAGGGTCGGGCCGACGAAGAAGCCGTCCGCCGGTATGCCACGCAGTCCGCCACGGAACGCGGCTGCGCCAGCCTCAACCGCCCGCTCGATATCGTTTAGGATACGGGCTCGGGCCGCGTTGTCGATCACCGGCCCCATCTCAGCGGCATCGTTAGCCGACGTGTCGTCGACATCAAGACGCTCTATTGCCGCCATCACCCGCTCACGAGCGTAGTCCGCGCGCTCCGCTAACGCCATCAATACCGAACCCGCCATGCAGCGCTGGCCGGCGCACCCGAAGGCGGCGCCCATCACAGCGCGCAGCATGGCGTCCATGTCTGCATCGGGCATAACCAGCAGTACGTTCTTCGCGCCACCCGCCGCTTGAACCCGCTTGCCGTGGGCACATGCCAACTCGTACACATGCTTTGCAACCGGCGACGAGCCGACGAAGCTGACCGATGCGATGCCGGGATGCGAGCAGAGTGCGTCGACCGCGTCCCTGCCCCCGTGCACAACATTGAAGACGCCGTCCGGCAGCCCGGCCTCCTGGAAAAGCCCGGCGAGACGGCAGGCCGTGAGCGGAACCTTCTCGCTCGGTTTCAGGATGAACGTGTTGCCGCATGCGATGGCGAGCGGGAACATCCACATCGGCACCATCGCGGGAAAGTTGAACGGAGTGATTCCGGCGCAAACTCCGACCGGCTCTCGCATGGTCACCGCGTCGATATTGGGCGCGACCTCGGGCAGGCTCTCTCCTTTGCTCAGGTGCGCGATCCCGCAGGCGAAATCGACGACCTCGATACCTCGCTTGACGTCGCCGCGAGCCTCCTCCAGCGTCTTGCCGTTTTCGCGGGTCACCAGGCGACTCAGCTCCTCACTGTGATCGAGCAGAATCGACCGGTACCGGAACATGACCTCCGCTCGCTTCGTGACATTCGTTCGCGACCACGAGCGAAATGCCTCCGTCGCGGCCCGAACCGCGGCATCGACCTCGGCTGCGCCGCAGAGCGGAGTCCGCCCGATCACCCCGCCCGTTGAGGGGTTGTGGACATCGGACAGGACCTCGACCGCGGGGTGGACCCACTTGCCGCCGATCAGGTTCGGAACGGGCGCGCATTCGGTAGAATCTATTGCGGGCATGGTATTCCCCTTGTGGTCAGTGACAGGCGGATTATACCCGCGTTGGGCAAGAGCGATACGGTTGTACGCCCGGAGTGCGCGCCGAGCGCCGGCAGGAATTCACGCCATGCAACGCATTCACATGATCTCGATCCTGGAATCCCCGTTTCTTTCGGGTGTTTCCTCGGATACCCGGCATTCGCGCCTCACGCCCCGCACATCGGCGCGCGGTTCGGGTATGCTACGTTCGTCGCCGCCAACTGCCCGCATGCATTCATTCGGCGTATGCGCCAATGATGCTCCGGACCGCTGTGACCGGTCGCGCTTTTGCTCGCACCGTGAATCGCATTCGGACGCCAGTGCGGACGGTTCATCGACATCGGCAAACCCGCGCCGTCCCGATCACCAACCACTACTTCGTCACCACCTCTGGAGTCTATCGATGATGATCGAGAACCGTTACTCTGCGCCGCCCGCCGCCCGCCGCTCAATTCGATTCGCTCGACCTGCAGTCGCCGAGATTGCAACCGGACGCCTCCGGATGGCGGCCAGGATGGTGCCGCTGCTCTTCGCCGCCATGCTTGCGCTCGCCGCAATCGCGCCCGCTCGAGCGAATGCGCCTGCCGCCTGGGGCAGCAACTTGAACGGGCAGCTCGGAGACGGTGGGACGACCGACCAGCACTCGCCAATTTCCGTGCAGGGACTGAGTGGCGTCGTGTCACTGGCGGCCGGCGCAGAGTTCAGCATTGCGCTCCGGGCGGACGGAACCGTATGGAGCTGGGGCAGGAACAATGCTGGGCAACTGGGCGATGGAACGTTTACGGATCGGCCGCACCCGGTCCAGGTGACGGGTTTGACCGGAATCACGGCGATCGCCTGCGGCGCTTTTCATTCACTTGCGTTGCGGGCCAGCGGCACGGTCTGGGCCTGGGGCAAAAACACTGACGGTCAGATCGGGGACGGCACTGTAACCAACAGAAACGCGCCGGTTCTGGTGCCTGGCCTGACAGGCGTCGTTGCCCTGGCACAGGCCAAGGGCGACCACAGCCTGGTGCTGAAGAGCGACGGCACGGTTTGGACCTGGGGCTTCAACAGCTCCGGTCAGCTCGGCGATGGTACCACTACCTCGCGCCCTAGCCCCGTCCAGGTGACCGGGTTGACCGGTGTCAAATTCATCACTGGCGACGTATTTCACAGCATGGCGGTTCGAAATGACGGTACCGTATGGGCCTGGGGATTCAACAATTCCGGTCAACTCGGAGATGGAACGAAGGCGGATTCACATGTTCCCCTGCAGGTGGTCGGCCTTTCCGGTGTCAGGGCCGTTGCCGCGGGGTTTGCCCATAGCGCGGCTCTGAAGACCGATGGGACGGTCTGGTGCTGGGGCACGAACACAAACGGCCGCCTGGGAGATGGAACCAACAACGACAGTCTTGCCCCCGTGCAGGTGATCAACCTCACCAGCGTGACGGCAATCGCGGCCGGGGATTTCCACACCTCCGCGCTGGTGGTCGGCTCGGTGTTCGGCTGGGGCGACAACGGCGCCGGTCAGCTCGGCGACGGCACCACCAACCCGAGCAACACCCGAGTGCAGGCAGGCGCGCTGGAAAATATCCAGTCGATTGCCTGCGGCACCAATCACGTTCTGGCCAAAACATCCGCCTCCAACGACGACTTCGCCTTCGCGAAGACGATTGCCGAGGCCTCGGGCATGACCACGGGAGACAATCACGGAGCAACAAGCGAGACGGGTGAGCCGCAGCACGCGGGTGTGCCTGGCGGTGCGAGCATCTGGTTCCGTTGGGTCGCGCCGAGCACGGCGGTCTACACTTTCACGACGGCCAACTCGACTTTCGATACCATCCTTGCCGTCTATACCGGATCGTCGGTCGACGCGCTGACCGTCGTGGCCGCGAACGACGACATCTCATCCGGAGACTCGGTGAGTCTTGTCTCATTCAATGCGGTCGCCGGGACCACGTACTCGGTCGCGGTCGACGGGTTCTCTGGGGGCGTAGGCTCCGCGACACTGACCTGGCTCGAGAGCCGGGCGGATTTCAATGCGGACGGCCAACCCGAGTTCGTGATACAGAACGCCAACACGCATCAGGTATCGGCGAGCTTCCTGGCGCCGTCCCGGCTGAACATCGCCAGCTTCCAGGTGCTGAAGACTCTGCCGGCCGGCTGGGCAGTGCGCGGCGTTGGTGACTTCAACGGCGATCGGCTGCCGGACCTGGTCCTGCAGAATACGACCACGGGCCAGATATCTCTCGGGATCTACAACGGGTCCGTTATATCGAGCTTCCAGATCCTGGGAACCCCGGCCGCGGGCCTGACTGTCTCCGGTGTCGGCGATTTCGATGGCGACGGTCGGCCGGAAATCGTGCTTAACAACCTCTCGACCCGGCAGGTGACGATTGCCTATATCGTCGGATCGACCATCGGCCGCTACCAGAACCTGATTGTTCTGCCGGTTGGCTGGCAGGTGGGCGGTGTCGGGGATTTCAACTTCGATGGCAGACCTGACCTGCTGCTGTTCCATCCGAGCACGCGTGATGTTGCGATCGGCGACTTTACGGGCACGATCATCACCAACTTCCATGCGGTCAGGACGCTGCCGGTGGGCTGGCGGCTCGCTGGCGTCGCGGACTACAATCAGGACGGCCAGCCCGATATGCTGCTGGAGAATCCTGGCCTGCGCCAGGTGAGCGTCGGCTACCTGCACGGATCGACGTTCGTCTCGTTCCAGGTTCTTGGGACCTTACCGACCGGCTGGAGCGTCGTGGGGCCGATGTAGCCCGACGTGGTCGAGCTCCTCGATCGACCACGTTGTAGTGGAATCCGGGCCAGTCGAGCGTCAATACCGCCAGGACCGCCTGGGGGAGTGGAGTGCGAATGGTTGATCCAGCAGCTATACAGTCGTTAAGTGATAAGTTCGCCAGGGCGTTTCGACCCGATCGGATCATCCTATTCGGCTCATATGCCTATGGCGCGCCAACCGACGACTCGGACGTGGATCTGCTCGTCATCCTGCCATTCGAGGGCAGACCGGCGCGCAAGGCCGCGGAGATACTCTCGGCCGTGAGCCCGCCGTTCCCTGTTGATCTTCTGGTACGTACGGAAGAGCAGCTCCAGCAGCGGCTGGCCTGGAACGACTTCTTCTTGCGCGAAGTTGTCGAGAAGGGAACGGTTCTCTTTGCAGCAGCTGACCGCTGAGTGGGTATCGAAGGCGGACGGCGACTGGAGGACTGCACTCCGTGAATTGCACGCACGCAAGTCCCCAAACTAGGATGCCGCATGCTTCCACGCGCAGCAGTGCGTGGAGAAGTACCTAAAGGCACGACTTCAGGATGCCGGCATCCCGTTTGCCAGAACGCACAATCTCGTGACATTGCTAGACCTGCTCCTCCCCATTGAACCCGCATGGAGCCCGATGCGGTCCAACCTTGCGCTTCTTACGGTGTCTGCAGTCGAGGTTCGCTATCCCGGAGTAACCTCCACCAGGTCGGAAGCGAAAGAAGCCGTAAGAATCTGTAACGAATTGCGATCAAGCGTACGCAGCAGCCTCGCCCTACCCTGAGATGGCTGCGAAGTAAGGGAACTCATTACTATGACGGCCGGCCCATCAAGACTCCGCGTACAAGTATTTCTGAAACCCTGCGAAGATCTGGTTTATCTCGGTCGCCGGGCCAAGGTCGGCGACTGCATCTGCGATGGAGTTGTGATACTTGAGACGCAGCAGGGGCATGAGCTTCTCCTGGTCGAGTTCGGCGACGCCGACGCTCAGATAGTGCGACAACACGAAGTCGAGGAAAGTCTGCTGGTTGCCGGTGAACTGCGTGAGGATCGCAAGCCTGGCATCGCCGGCGCGCTGCTCGCGGCTGATCGGCGGATTGATTACGCACATTTCCGACAGGGACATTGACGGCCTGGTGCACTTCGTGCCGGCTGACCAGGGGGCGGCGGCAGGGCGAAGCCGGCTCATGATTGGCCTCCAGGTTTGCGGGGCGGGTCGTGGGAGGAATGGGAAGGCCGGGATTGATTTCTATAGGCGAGACGGACCCTGGTCATGCGCTCGCGCAGGCCGCCTTGCTCGACGAACTCTTTCTCGAGGCGGCGGAGCTGATGGTCCAGCAGGTAGTTGGTCTGGTGAACGAGACAGAGCGCGATCTTGGCGACGACTTCTGCCGGGCGGGTTTCCACGAACTCGCGGTAGTCTTCATAGGTCTGGGGTGTCATTCGGCCGAGCTCGCGGACGAAGCGGGCCTGGTTGGAGTTCTTGTCCCAGATTCTGAGATCGCGGGAGCGGAGATAGTCGCGGTAGTCGTCGAACAGCTCTTCCAGGCCGGCTCGGGCGACGTTGTTCCGCTTGATTTCGGTCTCTCTAGAGGTGAGGGCGGCTTTGCTGCCTTCGAGAAAGTTCTTCTTTCCGGAGCGCGCGGCCTGGATCATCTGGTCGATGGTGCGGTCCCCTCTGGCGACGAACTTGTGCGCAAAGCGAAAGGTGATGTCGTAGACTAGTTCAGCGTTCTGCGAGGAAAGCAAATTGCGATAGTCGCCTCACGGAGGCGGCACTCTCTCGGCCGGCTCGCCAGCGTCAGCGCACTGCGCATCACGGGGCGCGTGTTTTCCATCCCTCCCATTCCTCCCATCATTCCCATCCCTCTTCATATCAGTCCCCAGATTCTCGCCGGCACCTCCTTGCGCTCGCTGCCTCCGACGGGCGGATTTGCCGGCACGACCTCGTAGCGGTCCCTCTCCTGGAAATCGGCGAGGTGTTCCGAGAGCGTGTTGGTATGGAGGATGTTCGGCGCCTCGATGCCTTGCATGATCATGTTCATGATGGCGATGACGAAGGCCGGCGACTTCATCTCCTTGCCGTAGAAGAGTCGCTCCTGTAGCATGCGAACGTGTGGTCGAACGCGATGGTCCTTGTTGGCCGCATATTGAAGTGACTGCCGTGCCGGCGCCTCCTGATGAATCGTCGGTCCGAACGTACGTGGGCTTGGCCAGGATAGACTGGAGAACTCCGCCATAGCCCAGCAGAGCTCGCATTGGCCTGAACCCTTCACGAATTAGCCCATGGATATGCGACCGCACGCGTGAGGGCACGGAAGCCAGGGGTAGCCGCCGAACCGAAGAACAGCAGCACCTGCGGTCAACCAGTTGCCGTCAACAAAAATGCTCGTTCATCTGCTTAGCGCAGCCGTTGACGCTGCACTCGTTCAGGTCGAAGGGGTCGCCGCCTTCAGCGCGCAGCGTATCCTCTCCCGTCCACTTCCGTCCACTCAGCACCAAACACCCCAACCACAATTCCCGTAAACCTACCGGTCCCCCTTCCCCCAATTTAGCGTACATTATTCTACATTTCATCAAACTAATATCCATGAAAGCCAGGGTACCAACATGACCACCGAAGCCCAAACCATCGCCAACCGCGAGAACGCACAGCGCTCGACCGGTCCCAACACCGCAGCCGGCAAGGCGAACTCCTCTCGCAACGCCCTCCGGCACGGCATACTCGCTGCCGTCGTGCCCGCCAATACGCCCGGGTTCCAGGAAACCATCGAGGGCCTCTACAGAAGTCTCCGCCCCATGGATGAAGTTCAGCGTCTGCTCGTAGACCAGATCGCCGTTGCGATGGTGCGGCTGCAGAGAGTAACCGGCGCCGAACAGCGCTTCC
>JBBQVV010000147.1:0-14889 GCA_038211235.1 Chthonomonadales bacterium
GGCTGAAGCGCGAACCCTCTGGGCGCGGATTTCGCGAATGTTTCGCAACCGAAGCAGTCAGCGAATTGCCGGGATCAGCGTGCACCTATCCAATCGTCCGCGTCATCCCAACCATCCCACACTTCGGGCCCGCAAAGCCGAACTGTGCGTAGAAGTCATGCAGCCGATCCCCGGTGAAGAGACCGACGACGTCGCCCTTTGGCGCGTGGGCATTGAGCCAGTCCATCACCGCATGCATCAGGGCCGTACCAATTCGACGTCCTTGCCAGTCCGGATGGACCATCACGTCCCGCACGTAATAGAGCCCGGCACCGTCACCTGTCACAAACGCACAGCCGACCACGTTTCCTTCTGCCGTCGCGACTGCGCCGAATAGGGCCGCGCACAACACGCGCGGAGGCGTATCGGCGTCGGCCGGATTCTCCCAGCCGACGGCGCGGATCAGGGCTTTCATCTCCGGCCATGTTGGTTTCCGAGCTTCGACTCTCGCCTCCGTAGCCTAGCCGGAGCCGCGCTCACGAGCGCCACCGGAGCCGGCGAAGCGTAGTCGATATCCGTTCAGATCGCGAACCGCATATTCGGTGACACCCCAGGGTTTCGGCTCCAGCCCCTCGACGATATTCGCTGCGTGCGCGTGATGACGGGCATGTAGAGCCACAACATCTCGCACGCGAATCCAGAGATTGCAGCCATCAGCCATCTCCGCCTTCGCCGGATTCAGCGAGAACTGGATCTGCACGCCGTCGCTATTCGCCCCGCCGTGTGTGGGAGGATCGCCCCACGTCCAGACATCCTCGAAACCGAGCACTTCCCGGTAGTAATCCGTCGTCGCAGTCACATCTCGCACCGCCAGTACCGGTTCGACTGTCATGAAGTGCGGTTTAGCCGCGGCAACTATCTCACTACCGGCGTGTTCGGTCATATGATTATCCTGTCCCGCGAACAACACATGCCCACCAGATCGCATCATCGAGTCCGCGGTTGAGGCGGAGTTTCGCGCCGTCACGCGACAATTGAACCAAGCTAGGGGTGGCCACGATGATCGCTGCACAGCATAGACCCAGGAACAGGGTAGGTCCGGTGTGTTTGCGCTTCATGGCGGATTGTTCCTCAGGTCTAGACACAGTTAGGACTCCGACGTGCCGACGTCGAATCCGGTTTCAGTTGAGTAGTGCTCAGGGGGACCAGTTCCGTGGCCGACCCGCGCCCGTGTGGACCCGGATTATGCATGGCGGCATCCCGAGGCTACCTGCAGTCCCATACGGGCAAACCCGACGCTACGATGGCACTGGCGAGTAGTTCATGAATAGCATCCCATCGGGCGAGCCCGGCCCAAGGATGAATGAACAGCCGACGCCTGTCGGTATGTTCATTACGAATGCAGGTGGAATCTGCCAGATCAACCAACAAAGCGAGGAACTCAACACGTCAAACAGTTATCGGCAGTGAAACCTTTTCTTACGCGTTGCGGGCCGTGCTCGGTCTAGGGAGCCGTGACTTGTCTCTTACAATTCGCGCAATTCTATGCTTAGTGGCACTGGCGGTCACGGTGGCCGCCGGACCGGCCGGCGGGCAGTCCCAGGTGGCCACTCCCGCCACCACTCCCGCGCCAGCGTTTCCAAAGCTGTTTGCGAACTACACCGGCCTGAACGGATACGAGGACCTTGTGCTCGCTGGCGACATTGTGAGTGGCAATGCCGCGGTACAGGCCGCCGAACAGGGAGAGGCCACGCTCAAGCAGATGCGCGACATGCTGGACGATCGAGACGTGGAGCGCGCTCTTCAGATGGTTCGCCTTGGACTGGACAAGCAGGTCCAGTCGCCTCGCGATCCCAATAAGTCAGACGAGCAGACGCTCCTGCCCGAGTATGCCGGATTTCGCCGCCTTGCAAGAGTCATGGCGATGGAGGAGTACGTGGCGCTGGCGGATGGCCGTGTGCAGAAGGCGATCGATGTGATGCGTGACGGCCTTCGACTAGGCTACATCGTCCAGAGCGAGTTCCTCATCAGCGGGCTTGTCGGCATCGCGATCGATTCTATCGCTCTGACGACGATCGCTCGGCATTTCGACCAGATGTCGCTTAAGGACTGTATCCACGTCACCGCGATTGCGCGGGAGTGGCTCAAGCTGCCGAGCCCGGCGGAAGCCGTCTACGAATCGGAGCAGAGGACCCTGCGCAACATGTTGAATACGTGGAAAGGCGACCCGGCGAGGCTGCGCGCGATAATCAAGGATCAACAGCCGGCAAATGGTCCCACCTCGGATTCCGAGGCCGCGGCCGTCGAGCTCTCCAGCTACGTGGAGACGCATCCGAACCTGCTCATGACGCTAATCGACCAGACGGAGGCTCTCGCCGAAGTGGAGCACGCCGTACTCATGCAGGACGTTCGGCGGCCGGCCTGGCAACGCAAGACCGGCCGTAACCGACAACCGAGAGTCGACATGGCGCACCGCCTCTACTCCATGATCGCTCCAACCGATCTGGCTCTGGCGAAGTACGATCTCGACCGTACCCAGATCCATCTCCTCGGCGTGCACGGCGCGATTCGCCGCTTCCGATGGGAAAACAACCACTTGCCGGCAAGTCTGGACGATCTGAAGCTCCCGGCGTTGATCGTCGATCCCTTTACCGGCGCCACACTCACCTATAAGCCGTCGGGAAGCTCCTACGAACTCTACAGCACCGGCCCCGCCGGCGGCGAAGCGGGCGCCGCGATCGGTGCGGTGCATCTTCCGCGCAACCCGTAGTGGCGGAGCTCTCGCACCACGCCGACACGGAGTCAGGGCGCAGAACTCTGGCCGTCCGTAATCAGGCGCTGCAGGCTCCTTACCGCATCGTTCCCCTGGTCGGTCACCAGAATGCTGCCGAACGGTTCGACCACCAGGCTCGCGGGCCGGTTCATCTTTCCGGCTGCTCCATCGACGTAGCCGGCGATCGAGCCGGCAATGGTGACCACTTGCGCAAGCGGGCTGATACGCCGGATTCGATGATTGCCGAGCTCGCACACATAAAGGTTATGCGCGCCATCGCCGGATATTCCTGATGGCTGGCTGAAGCGGGCGGTGCTTATTCCGTCCGCCGAGCCCACGCTGCCCGCGACACCGGCAACGGTCGTAACCGTGTAACCGTTCAAAGCGCCGCGAGCAAGTGCGCGAACCGTGTGGTTGTTCGTATCCGCGACGTAGACCGTTCCTCTGGAGTTGGCATAGACGCCCCTCGGCCCGCTGAACCGAGCCGCTGTGCCGGTTCCATCCGTCGAGCCCGCTGCGTTGGCGGATCCCGCAATGGTCGCGACCAGATAGGACGAGGGCAGAGACGGGTCGCCGCTCACATAGCTTATCTTTCGCACGACATCCGACGCGGCTTCCGTAACATAGATGCTGCCTGACGGATCGACCGCTATTCCTGTGGGATCCATGAACGCCGCCACGTTGCCCACTCCGTCCGTCACGGCATTGGTCCCGTTGCCCGCGATGGTGGTGACGATCGCGCCGCCAGACGAGAACGTAATTCGACGGATTCGCCGGTTGCCGGCGTCCGCGATGACGATATTGCCATCGGGAGTGATGGCGACGCCGCGCGGACCGTTGAACTGTGCCGTGTTGGCCGGGCCATTTAGAAAGCCGGGAATGCTGCCCGACAGCGTTCGGACCGCTCCAACCGTGTCGAGGATGCGAATTCGGTGGTTGGACTGGTCTGCAATCACGGCACGGAAGAGTGGAGCATTCGGATTGTGCGGTCCGACCGCTATGCCGTCGGGGTTGTTGAACTGCGCGAGACGCCCCGGACCGTCGCTGTCTCCGGAGAGTCCGTTGCCGGCGAGCGTGGTCATGAAAGCGGAGCCGGCGGCCGGCAGGTTCACCAGCGACGTATCGGCTTCGACGTAGCCGGTAAACGTGAACGCCGACACGCCTTGCGGCACATAGAACTGCAGATCAACGCTTGCAGCGCCCCCCTGTAGCGGTGCGAATCGCTTCCCCCAGGCCACCGTCGGCCCGGTCTGGTTCGGCATCTGGTCATCCCAGTTCTGCAGGCGCACCGGTTCCGCTATGGCACTGGCCGTTCCGCCGCTCATCAGACCCGCGCTCGAAATATTGAGCTTGCGAATCCTCTGGTTGGCCGTATCGGCGATTTCCAGTGTCCCCGAATGGCCGAGAACCTGGGTGGCGGCGATGCCAAACGGCCCGGAGAACTTCGCGACCGTCCCATCGCCATCGGCGAATCCGGCACCGCTCGTCAGCGTATCGACCTGATAGTTCGCTCGATTGTGGTCTTCAGCTCCAGGAACATGAGTGATGAGACGAATCAGGCCGGTGTTCCGGTCAGTCACAAAACATGCGAACTCTTGATCTGTATTAGACGGACTTACGGCGACACCGCAAGGGGCATCGAACCTGGCGACCGATCCCGGGCCATCTGTCGAGCCGATACCGTTTGCCCCTGCGATCGTTGTTACCGTTCCGTTGCCATTGATATCAGTCGCTCGAACGGCATGGTTGCCGGCATCGGCGATGAACAGCCTGAGACTACGCTGAAGGGGGGCCCACACAATCTGCTGCGGATTGTTGAACCTTGCACCGGCGGCTGCGCCATCCGTATAGCCTGCGTTGGAGCTGCCGGCAATCAGGGCGCTCACGTAGCTTGTCGCCAGCGCCCTGGGCCCGCCCTCAAAGAAAAGTTCGCGAATGTCATTCGGTTCGCTGACCTGGATGGCGGTGCTACCAAGAACATCACTTTCGACCGCGATCCCCACTGGGCTGGTAAAAGTCGCCACATCGCCTGTGCCATCAACGTGCCCTGCCTTGCCGACTATGCCTCCTATTGTGCTTACCGCTCCGAGTGGAGTGATCCGACGTATCGTATCGTTGCCAGTGTCCGCCACGAATACATTACCAAACATGTCCACGGCTACCTGGCCGGGATTGTTGAACCGTGCGGCCGAACCGGTGCCGTCCGCGCTGCCGGGGTTTTGCGCCAGGCCAGCGAACGTGGTCACCGTTCCGTCCGGCCACATCTGACGGATCGTATAATTGCCGCTGTCGGAGACGAAGTACGATCCGGCGCTCGGACCTGCACCAGCCGCTACCGATACCGGGTTCTGGAACGTGGCTGCGGATCCGATACCATCCGCATGACCGATCGTTCCGTTTCCCGCCGTCGTGCTGGCGAGGGCGCTCTGTTTTATCGAGGCGTTGGGAGTGTTCGAAAGATTACCGATCACCATGCGACCGGCCGTTATTACTTCTCCGGAACCGTCCTGTACGGTCAGGATCAGCTCACGCTTCCCACTGTCACCGCCTACGTTCAGCACGTCGGAACTACTAAAGGTAACCGCGCCGCCGGTCAGGATCGCGCGACCCATGGCGTCGCCGGAGGAGATCTTCACCTTGCGGGTGGTGAGATCGACGTCGAATCGAGCCAGTCCACTCTTGCGGGATCCGGCGACCTGGGTCGTGGGCCCGTTCGTTGCGCCTCCTCCGCAGCCCGCGACGAGGAGCGCGAAGGTCAGGGCGAGTCCCAATATAAGAAGCGGATTCAACTGTCGAACGTGCATTTGCGGTGCTCCGTGAAGTCGACGGTGATATGCCAGGCGTCGGCGGTGGACCCAAACATCGGCGGTGGACCCGTACGGGCAAACTTGGTCCGCCGCCCTACGGTACTTGGCCATCCGTTATCAGGCGCTGAAGCGCTCTGAGAGCGTGGTTCCCCTGATCGGATACAAGTATGCTTCCGGCCGGACCTACGGAAAGGGCGATCGGGCCATTAAACTGTCCTGCCGGCCCATCGATGAGTCCGGCAGTGGATCCTGCGACTGTTACTACCTGTTTGATTGGACTGATTCGGCGAACTCTGTGGCTGCCAAGCTCACAAACGTACAGGTTGCCCGCAGGCTCTCCGGCGATGCCGGCAGGCAGGTTGAAACGCGCGGCGCCGCCGGCGCCGTCCGTGGTTCCGGCGATTCCGGCTGCGCCTGCTAGTGTCGTCACCGTGTATTGGCCGGCTCCGCCGCGCGCCAGCGCGCGGATCGTATGGTTATTCGTATCGGCAACATATACCGTTCCGTCGGTGTCGGCAAAGACGCCGAGCGGACCTCGGAACCTTGCAGCGCTTCCCACGCCGTCGAGAGAACCGGGCACGTTCGCTGCCCCCGCGATGGTTTTAACTGTATAGGAGGCCGCGAGCGAGGGGTCGCCGCTCAGATATCTGACCTTGCGAACGACATCGGCCTGCGATTCGGTCACGTAGATGGTTCCTCCCGAATCGACACTTATTCCCGCGGGATCGCTAAACGCGGCGGCATTTCCCACGCCGTCGGTCACGGCATTTGCGCCACTTCCCGCAATGGTCGTGACCATTGGACCGCCAGCGGTGAAGGTGATCTTGCGGACGCGCCTGTTGCCTATGTCCACGATCACGACGCTTCCATCCGGAGTCACGGCGACGCCGCGCGGACTGCGAAATCGCGCCAGGTTCGCCGGACCGTCGACGAACCCGGACACGCCGCCCGCCAATGTCGAAACGTTGTAATTCGCATCCAGCGTCCGGATCCTGTTATTCGATCCATCCGCGACGACGACACGAAAGTACGGACCGACTGGTGACATCAGCGGTGTTCGACCGGCAGCAATGCCGTACGGATTGTTGAATTGGGCCAACCGGCCCGGCCCGTCGCTGTTCCCCGGCACCCCGTTGCCGGCGAGGGTGGTCAGATACGATGCGCCTACCGCGGGAAGGTTTATGAGGGAGGTGTCTCCCTCGAGGTACGCCGTAAAGCTAAATCCTGATATGCCTTTCGGCACGAAGAACTCCAGGTCGGCTGCTCCCTGCTGGTTGACTGCGAACGATGCGTTCTTAGCCCAGGCAACCGTCTGGCCCGTCTGGTTCGGCAGCTCCTGATCCCAGTTGAGCAGGCGAACTGGTTCGGTAACAGTACTATTGACACCGCCGCTCGCCAGTCCGGGGCTGGCAAGGACCAGCTTGCGGATCCGCTGGTTTGCCTGATCCACAATCTCAAGCGTTGCGGATGGGCCACTGGCAGTAACCGCGCATATGCCCTGCGGAGCCGCGAACCTGGCCGTGTTACCGTCGCCATCCGCATAACCGGCTCCGCTCGTCAGCGTTGTGACTCTGCGGGACCCACGCTCGTCTAGCGCACTTCCAGGGGAGTGGGTCACCATTCGGATCAGGCCCGTAACCTTGTCTGAAACCATCAGCGCGGAGACGCCGCCGGTCGGGTCAACCGGCACGACATCGATGCCGGAGGGTCCGTTAAACTGGGCAACCGACCCGGCGCCATCCAAAACTCCCGCCCCCTGACCGCCGGCCACCGTCGACACCGTGCCGCTGCCTCCGAATTGAGGATGTTCGATCATCCGAACGGCCTGATTGTTTGTGTCGGTTACATATACTCGCAGGAAGCCTGCCGGTCCAGTTCGGTCGAACGTCACATGAAACGGTTTGTTGAACCTCGCGGATGTGTTGTCAGCATCGACATAGCCCGGCGTCACGCTGCCCGCCACGGTCCATAGTCTGTAGTCAAGGGGCGTATCCGGCGCGTTTGTCGTGTTCTGTCGCTCAACCCTGCGGATATCGTTTGTTTCGGCGATGAAGAGGGTGTTTCCGTCGGCCGTGACGGCGACCCCGGTCGGATGGTTCAGCGATGCAAAGGGTCCGAAATCGTCCGTATTTCCGGCGGCGCCAACCTGGCCGGCTACCGTGGCGACCTGGCCGAGGGGACTGATCCGACGCAGAGTATCGTTACCGGTGTCCACGACGAAAACATTTCCTTCGTTGTCAACGCAAAGCTGCCCGGGACTATTGAACCGTGCCGCGGAACCAAACCCATCCGCGCTTCCAGGGCTTCCAGCAAGTCCCGCGAATGTTGTGACCGAGCCGTCCGGATATAGCCGGCGTATCGTGTGGTTGCCTGTATCTGAGATAAAGTAGGATCCCGCGGTTGGCCCGGCGCCTGGAGCGATGGACTGCGCATTCTGGAACGTGGCGGCTGCTCCGAAGCCATCCATCTGTCCCACGGCTCCGCTGCCTGCAATGGTCGAGACAGTGACGAGATTCTTGACTCCGGTGCTCGGGGTATTCGAAAGGCTGCCGACAATCACGCGTCCCTGAGTCAGGCTCTCTTTGGAGTTGTTCAGTATGCTGAGCGAGAGATGGCGCTTGCCGCTGTCTCCCGCCGCAGCCGAAAGCTCTGACGCGATAAAGGAGGCGGCGCCCGCGGTAAGAATGGCGCGGCCGGCCGAATCGACCGACGAGAGCCGCACCTTGCCCGTAACGACGTCGACGTCGAAACGGGTCAACGTGATCTTCCCCCTGCCGGGCATACCTGCTCCTCCTGTGAGCTGGCTCGAACCTCCCGTCGTTCCACCACCGCCACAGCCCGAAACCAGTGGCGCGATGGCAAGCGCTAATCCCCATTGAAAGCAAGCTCCCGACCGACGCTGCATTTCTGTTACTCCGATAGACCCAGGTTACCTGTGCATCTGATGAGGCGGATCCATGCTCCGGGGCCACTGCCGGCCCTGGCGCGAAGATAAGAGGTCTGACCATCTACATTTGTAGACAATTTGCGCGTACTTATCTACAAGAAGACACGTCTATGGTGTAGATTGTACATAACGCGCGGTTGTTCCTGCTTCCGCCGATGTTTTCCAGAGGTACTGCACATATGGACGATAGTAGTCAGACGAGCTAATTGTCCTCAATTCCATCGATCATGCGGCCGGGGCAATCATATCACGCGGCGGCAAGTCTTATGTTGTTCTCAAGATGCTGGAGCGGTCCTCAAGTATCATGTTCGAGTTGAGAATATGAAAATTGATCGAGCCGTAAAGGAAACAACTGTAAGATGAACGCGACAAAGATGTGGACGATAGCCGGAGCCGGCCTGGCCCTGGCAGTTGGGAGTGGTATGTTGATTCGTGCGCAGTCACGAGAAGGCGCCGACGCTCAGCCGGTCCCGAAGTGCAATATATCTCCCGTCAGGGCCATCGAGATCGCACAAGGCAAAGTAAAAGGGCGGACACTGCAGGCAAACTTCGAGTTCGATGAAGGCAAGTGGGTCTACGGAGTGATGATCGTGCAGGGCAAGACCATCAAGGAGATCGAGATCGACCCAATGAGTGGGAAGGTACGCGATGTCGAAACCGTTACGCCCGAAGGCGAGGCAAAGGAAGTCCAAACCGAATTGTCGAAAGCTATCGGGGGTCGGCCTGGCGAAAAGGCTGAAAAACTGGAGAAGGAGTAGGCACGCAGTCACCGTTCCCGTATGCGCGGGCCGCACCACGAGGAGAGCATGATCACGTTAAGACACTCAGGGCTACGATCGAGCATCGCAGTGTTCGCTGGATTGATGATTGCGGTGGGAACGGAGGCAGCCAGGGCCGATGGCGTGGATCAGGATGTCGCCAGGTTCGCTTCCGGGACGGGAAGTGTTGTCTTTCTCGCCGTAGGCGTCGCGTTACCGCTGGCGACCGACGAGCGGGCCGGCAAGACTCACGCGCTGCGCACGGCAGACGCCCTGGGAACGAGCGTTCTGTTGTCAGAGGGCCTTAAAGCATTGACCAGGGAGAAGCGGCCGGACAGCAGCGAACACGACAGCTTTCCGAGTGGCCACGCAACGGCGGCATTCGCCGTCGCCACGATGCAGAGCCAGTTCCACCCACGCCAGGCGCCGCTCTGGTATGCCGGCGCGACCCTCATTGCCGCATCGCGCCTCACTCTCCACCGCCATACGTTTGGCGACGTTCTCGCCGGCGCGGCGCTCGGCTTCGGCACCGCGCGCGTCGAGCTGTCACTGCCGCGCGGCATGATTCTCGCGCCGTTCATTCCGCGAAGTGAACGCGGAATTGGGGTTAGCGCTGGCCTGCACTTCTAGCTCTCGCAAAGAACATACCGACAAGCGTCGGCTGTTCATTCATGCTTGGGCAGGACTTGCCCGATGGGATGCTATTCACGAACATCGGGCGCCCGTCCGTTCGGACAAGTTACATGCATCCCGGACGGACCGTATGGAGGCATGGACGCTGCAAGTCCACCCATAAGGGCAAGTTACGGATCCCATCCGGGTCCTCGGCAGCGCCCATACTGCCGTCCGTAGAGACGGATCAGCATGGACCGTAGGGCTTGGGACCGCCCCTACCCATGTATCCTTCCTCGACGCAGTATTAGCAGATTTCCACTCATGTTCCCAGAACGAGGATATAGGCAGAGTTCGGCTCCATCGCGGGCCGACGCTGAGGCGCTTCACCTGAAGCCAGCCCCTTGAACCGGGCCGTGATCAGGTAGATGCGGTGCGTTTTCGGGTCCACCGCCATGGTGCGGGCGCCTCTTTGCGTGGGAACGGTTCCTACCACTCTAAAGTGGGTTTTGTCGTCCTCATGGACTAACGTCAGCGTGCCGTCCCGTCCATTGCTGCTCATGGCCAGAGCCAGATCTGGATCGAAAGCGCATGCGTCCGGTCCGTTCCCAATGGCGGGCATCGCTACGATCTTTCCGCTTTCCGAGTTAACGACAGCCATCTTCTGGTTTCCGCAAACGGCAAACAGTCTATGACTCACGTTGTCGATCGCCAGACCAGACGGGCCATCGCAGGGCGCGATGGACCAATGGGCCTTTACCGCCATCTTCCGAGCGTCGATCGCGACTACCTCGTTCTTGTCCTCGATGTTGTCGTATATCGTTCCGCGATCATCGCAGACGGCAAACTCTGGTCTTCCTCCAAGTGGAATCGTTCCAAGGACCTTGCCGCTTGCCGCGTCAATCGCGGTCGCATCGTTACTGCCGCCGTTGAACGTGAAGACTCGATTGGTCGATTGATCAAAGAGTATGGCGTCAGGGTTAGTGCCGACGTGAACGCGCTTGAGCTCTTTCAGGCTCATCAAATCGAATACCGTTACCGTGTTTTCCCTGCCGTTGCTGGTAAAGCCACGATTCATCCGTGGGGCCAGCGCTACTCCATGCACGCCAGATGTCTTTGGTATGTCGCCTATCTGCGCATTGGTCGCGGTGTCGATGACCTGAACATGTGTTCCGCGAGTGACATACAGTCGATGGTTTGTGCTGTCGCAGATGAGATAGTCCCAGCCGCCTTCCCCACCGAGGGAGATTCGGTGGATCTCGTGATAGCGTGGTGCCGGAACTCCAACCGCCATCGTACGGCGAATCAGGGCGCCCGGAAGCGCGATCAGGCTTATTCCGCCTGCCAGCACGCACAACTTCTTCGGGCGCTGCACAGTATTACCCCGAATCTTCGGCGCCAACAGTAGTCACACCGCCGCACGACACCCGAAATGGTCCCGATATTGTCCGGTGTGCCGGGGTGGCAGCCCAGCTGCTTCCCGATCGAATGGACTGACCCAAGTATGATCCATTGGCATTATCATGAGGTGAGAAAAGCCTGAGAGTCCGGCGGAATGCGTTGCGGCCAGATCCGATTCTGCAATGCTGACCGCACATTTGTATCGTCCATCGTTTATACGGTGCAGTCTGTGGTCGCATTCGTGCACCGCCTTCGACCATGCGATAGACTGCACATATCGATCGAACTGGTATGGCATTTTCGTGGCAGCCTCAGATTGGCCAATCGTTTCCTGAAAGCACCGCCGATGAGCAATCCCAAGGGTAGATCGCGCACGCGGTGGACCCAAGTGAACATTTGCACTGGACTGAACCTGTTGCTAATAGTGATAGGACTCGTGAAGCGGTTTGCGGCGCCTGAGTTCTTGGTCATCACCACGCAACGGGCCGCCGGAAATGCCGCTCACCGTGTGACGTATCCGTCAGACTGGTCGGTTGCATTCGATGGCCATGACGAGGATGACGCCGCTCAACGCAAACTGGTCCGTGGACGCGACACACAGGCGGAGCGACCGGCTCAGCAGGCGGCAGGAGATGTGCGAAAGTTGACCGCAGGGCTGGGTAGGGAGTCAGACGTCTGGAGCGAGACGTGGCGACTCGCGAGGTTGAAACCTCGGGCTAAGTCTGCAAAACCCGACGTCTCGGGTTCCGAATGCCGGAAGTCACGTACGTGTCCTGGGCAGCTCGCATACCCATCCATACGGACAAGCCATACGGCCCGTAGGGGTTACAGGCAGGCAGGGCGTCCGTAGGGACGGATATGGGCACTGCGCTGGAGCCGAACGGACAATGTATTACCGTGTGTCCCCAGCAGTATCTGAGATTATCCCAACGGTTGCGGATTCGTCGAGCTGACGAAATAATGGAATGGGAGCGGAAGCAGGAATCATCTCCAGAGAAGATGTGCGAAAGTTTTCCGAAGGGGGCGGGATGGGGTCAAACGGTAGATAGTCGAAGGTAGAAGGTAGGAGTGAGCGGCGAATAGTGGTGGCGGGGGCTGAATTATAGTTCTTTTTCCCTGTTAGAGCGGGGTGTTTGGGTGAAATGTCAGGAAATAAGTCGGTTTCGTGGGGTCCCGCGTGCAAAGTGGCCCTGGTGCAATCAGCCCCCGTATGCCGATGCGCCGACCACGCGATAGTGCACGGGCAGTCCTTGCCGCTTCGAGGCGTGCTCCGATCCGCGGACGATCACGGCCTGGCGGGTCGCTGAAGTCGAAGATCGCCAGCCCGGCGTAGATTGGGATCACGCACCGAGTACGGACGATCCACCTCGCGAGAGAACTCCCCGACGGCATGACGAAGGTGGGGGTCTCCGCCGGAGAGGCAGTCGTCCACCAGAATCACCTTCGCTCCAAGGGACCGTGCAAGCCTCATATCCCGGAGGGCTGCATCGTAGCGATGATCTCCATCCACGAAGAGCATGTCGGCGTCTTCAAAGGCTTTGCGACGCGGGCTCTGGTGAGGCAACTCCAGCAGCGCTTCGACACCGTGAAGGAATTGAAGCGGAACTGACCGCCGCGTCCCGGCAAGATAGGCTTGCACATTCTCGGCACACAGCCGGTTTGACTCTGGAACATAGGTCTCCGCGTCTGCCCAGGCGATCTCGGCAATGGAGCAGGCGCCTTCCAGCGCAGCGATCAGGCTGTAGCCGAGCAGCGAACCGAACTCGACGTACTTGCGCGGCTGGAGTACGTTCAGGACGCGGAAACGCCACGGATAGCCCTGCTCGGATTCAAACCAGAGCTTTCCATGCCCTCTCTTACGTGGTATTTGCCGCACTATCTCCCGGACATCCAGCGCACAGCCTTTGCGATTCGTGGTCATCGCAATCTTCGATTCCGTGTCAGTTGTTACACGATCCACGTGGCAATTTGGGCCCGTCAAAGGTCCTCCAACGCCGCAATGGCAGGCCTCGGCACGCCAGGCTGAGGCGGCCGATCGGAGAATTGCCAATCGGGACGGCGACCTGCTCTAGCCCGGTACCGTCTTGATGTCCGTGCGAATCGCTAGGACCAGACAGTCGTACCATCCGCTCACCGTACCAGATTCCCATACGGCCGGCACACGTTGTCCGGGGGGCTTCACACGGTTCGTTACCTCACCGCACTTCCCCGTAGAGTACTGGCGGTGGAACGCCAGGTCGCCTCGGAATGTGTCCGGACGACAAACATCTGGGCGACTTCATGACGAACCGCGCCCACGTTTAACGCATTGTTGACCTTCGTTCCGTTGATGTAGAGCCGGCGGGATCAGGTTGAGCGAGTCGGCTGTGTACGTCCTACAAAAGCGTAGGAGATCGACCGACCAGATTACGTGGTCCACGGCATCAAACATGGTGGCGCGGAGGAAACCGATAATGCTGAATCGAGATGCCGGGATTAGATGCCTGGCAACTGCTGGTCAGCAACATGCTATGCCCTCCTAACATTCATATATACTCATGGATATGACGGAAGGCGATCTTCCACTTCTTGCGAACTTTCTTAAGGATATAACCGCCGATACCACCGTGGTAGCTTGGTGCCGTAACAAACGGAAGGAGGGCCGTGTTTGTGTCCTTTGAATAGCCCGGCCGCCAAGCAATGATGTATCCCTTAGCTCTAGGGTATAGGGAACGAAAATCAGACCAACCGGCCAATCCGTCGCGGTTATGGTATATGTGGTCAACGTCACGGACTAGAATACGTTTGTCACGTGGAACAAAGCCGCTCCAATCAAAATGTGCGGGCAAGACGGCCTGCAGGTCATCTGGTACTCGGGTGGGCGTACTATTCCGCGCTTGGAAGTTTTCCCACAATTCAGCAGAAATAGGAAAGGTGGGTCTCGCGTCTGGAGGCGGAAACGCCCCTCTATATAACGCCCTACCGGGTCCCTTAAGCGCTAGCACTATCGAATCGGATCCCAGTGCCTCATCGAAATCCGAGTTAGTTAGCAAGTCTACCAGGGCTACGTCCAACAGTTGTTCATCAATGTGCGACGTTGACGTTGTTGAAGAACGATCTCGACGACTGAGCGGAGATGAGTTTAACTGCGATGGTTTTGCCGTGCCACCACCGTGCAATCGGCTCGCCAGGACAATGACAAGATAGAACTGACACATCATCAGCTGTTTCTCCTCTGTGACCCAGCACCGTGGACGCAGCCAGCCGTCATCAACGCAATATGCCGAGTCGGTAGGTCACGGTAGTAGCCGGTCTGGCCAAATGCTCCGAAAGGGCTCGCAATAGTTCATGCGCTATCGATCGCCCTGACCGAGGCGTCTGTAAGCAACACATCGGTTACGGACTGGCTTGTATTGGCAAGTTGGAGCGTTGCGCTCTATTGGTCGGGAACGTAGACGTCGGTGCAGATCCGTAGCGACTTGATACGCCGCGCTGGTGTACCGAGAACAGCCCGCCCCGAAGCCCCAGCGCGTACGGGCGAGCTAGGTCTATGTAGCGCGCGTGACTGGCCATGCCGCCAGACTGTTTTTCTTAATGGCGTATTTTCTGCTGCGCGGGACGGACGCCAGACGG
>JBBQVV010000148.1:0-14827 GCA_038211235.1 Chthonomonadales bacterium
TAGGCTCCTTGTATCTTTTGGTTTCGTCACTTAAAGATTCAACAAGGAGCCGAAATCCCCTACCTCCAGACTTTTGCAATTTCCTCAATATACTACCAATTACGGTAACAACCGCTCCGCGCGGCTCGATAGTGTAAAGTATCGGATTGACCAGATTCTGAGATAGCCTCTGATTACCCGCCATCAGCGAAGCTCATAGGGCGCTGCTGACCAACGTGGTAGAGACCTATCTGAGGTTAGATAAGAGCGAACAACCGGCATTTGATCAACTGATGAGCGCGCCGGAGGGCGAGGAGATACGGCAGATGATCTGATATACAAAGATGGATAAACCGCGTCAAGCAAGATTCTGCGGGTCGAATCACGTTTACGTTGGAGCCACGACGATAATCTCCGCAATGGATCATCGAGCAAAAGGCCCGAAGGGAACGATATAGTGCCGGAATATCGCCGCGCGACATACGTTGCGCGGTCCGTCCGAATACGAAAACGATACAGAGCGCGAACGCCGCACCAGGAAGACGCAATACAGTGGTTGACAACGACCGTTCTACCGACGAATTCTTCGACAAATGGGACAGCTACTCGGAGGATGCGTCGATCCGGGTCCGAAGAGCGCCGAGGACGGAGGTCAAGCGACAGATCGAGTCGCTCACGGAGGATGAGGGGTTCGGATTCACGACAACCTACAAGCCGGGCCGCTTCGAGCGCACCTGGCTTCACTCCTCGCTACGGGCCTTCTACGATCAGAACTTGCTGACCGATATCCTGGCGCACGTGAAAGGTGGTAAGGAGGCGAGCGTCTACCGCTGCGTCGCGCATCCGTTGACGGGGCTGGACCTTGTCGCGGCGAAGGTCTATCGGCCGCGAAACCTTCGCAACCTCCGCAACGATAAGCTTTATCAGGAGGGCCGACCGGTTCTGACCGCCGAGGGCCGAGTCGTCAAGGCAACCGATGATCGTCTGCTTCGGGCAGTTGGGAAGAAGACGACATTCGGCGTCCAGGTAGCGCATACGTCGTGGCTCATGTACGAATACACAACACTTGAGCAGCTATTCAAGGCCGGGGTTGCGGTTCCGCGGCCAGTCGGCGCAAGCGACAACGCCATTCTAATGGGCTTTCAGGGCGATAGGGACCGAAGCGCGCCGACCCTGAGCGAGGTAAATCTGGATCCTGACGAGGCGGCCACTCTATTCGCAGAGATTCTGCGCAACATCGACCTGATGCTGCGGTTTCAGCTAATCCACGGCGACCTATCTGCTTACAACATCCTCTACTGGAACGGAAAGATAACACTTATCGACTTTCCTCAGGTGACTCATAGCCGCGGAAACAGCCAGGCCGAGTCGATTCTCTTCCGAGATATTACGAGAGTGTGTGAATACTTCCAGCGCCAAGGCGTGACCTGCGACCCCACGACCATTATGGCCGATCTATGGGGCAGGCACGCTCAAACAAGAAATTAAGACGAATTACGATGCATGGCCAACTGCCCGCCATAGCCCTTATCGCAGTCACGATGCTCAGCGGCTTCAACGCTGTGGCACAGACAGGCGCGCTGCCGACCCAGGTCGCGCCAACTGGATTGCGCTCGATCAATGGCGCTGAAGGCGGTCGACTACTCGTGGGCGAACTGTCGAAACAGGCAACCTGGCGGGCAGGTTCAGTGCCGACGCAGCCGGCGCGATCGTGGAGGCCGATCCGCAGCACTGGCACATCATGTCGCTGAACGAGTATAGATAGATTACATTGGACTGCGTAGTCGATCGGCGATCGGATCATTTCCGACTGGCGATTGCGAATGCATGAGCGGTTCCGCCAAGTCCTTACCTGGCCGGCAGATCGGCGGCGCTTCGAATTCCTGTCGCCCATTTGGGATTACCGGCAAACTCGGGATCCCCTGTAACGATCTGCTATCCAACCGCACTCAGCGTCTTGAGGCTTGGGATGTTCGCCTCGTCGACATCGGCGAATATCCGCCAGACGCCCACATCCTGCAGGACCGCCGTGAGTTTGCGGATCAAATCCTGGCCGTGTCCACGCCCACGGTGCTTCGGAACGACGCCGTAGTTGTAGATGGCCCCTTCTTCCAAATCGCCCCGTCGGCAGTCACGAAAGATCACCGGCTGCAGGAAGCCGATCAGGTCGCCTCCGTCCGTATGAGCCAGATGCCACCATGAGCGACGATACTCGAACGTGGATAGGGGCGCAACGAAGGATTTTCGAGCCAGTTCAAAGTCGCCACGATCGCGCAGGAAATCGATATCGTGGCGATCCATCGGCTCAGCCAGGCACAATCGAATGGCTTCGAGGAACTGTTCGTCGCCTACCTCATCCAATGTGCTGTAAACGAGCCGCGAAGGTACGGCTGTATGCGGTTTAGGCTCAACCCAGGCAAAGGGGACTTTGATCTGAAGAGTGGTCATTCTCCTATATCGCTCGCGGCATGCCCGTCGCTAAGCCGTATTCTGGTCGAGCTCATCCTGCATTGGAGGCTCGAATAGGCGCCACCAGAGATCGAGCTGATGCTCGGTCACAATGAATGTTCCCAGCGGAAGGTCCGCGTTACGGCGCGACAGCCTGGCCGACAGTTCGTCACGGCTGACGTCGAGGTAGCGCAGTTCGACACGCACTCCGAGAGCCTCCGCTTCGGCCCGAAAGCCGGCGCGCTCTTCCCGCGACCAGAATCCAAACTCCAGCACCACATCGACGCCGAGCGCAAGGACGCGCTTTGCCACGTCCCATTGAATGATTTCGACCGGCGTTCTCAGCCGGTCGATCTCCACCAAATCGGTGACGTCACGCAGGAGCGCCGCGATCCATTCGTCCGGACAGAGTCGCAGCGCCCGATGCTCCTGTTCGATCTGCCGGGCAAGCGTCGTCTTGCCGGAGCCTGGGAGACCGCAGATCAGATAGAGTGTCGCCATGACGGTTATGTGATCGCGGGAAATCGGGTCGCACACCGAGATGCGGTCGTGCGTAACGTGACAAGCTAACTCGGACGGATCAGACGGATGGATCGGGTTGGCTCTCTACTTGCCGGCGCCAGGCTTGATCATGCCCAGCTCTCGAAGCCACGAGATGCAGAGCGCGGGCCATGCCGCGCCGGGCCTGGTGTTCTTCCGTACCCCGAAGCCATGCTCGCCGACTGCAAACACGTGAAGCTCGGTGGGCACGTGAGCCTTGTATAGCGCGAGATACATCAGGGCACTGTGCTTCGACCGTGCCATCGTGTCGTCGTTCGAGTGCGCCATGAATACAGGAGGGGTATTCTCCGGGATGCGAATATAGTCCGCCAGGGTGTCGGAGTTGTTGTTGTCTGAAAGGAAATAGCCGGAGTAGATCGCGACCGCGAAGTCCGGGCGGCAGCTGACCTTGTCGATATCGTCAATCGGGTCGTACGACCGCCTGTCGAAGTTCGTGGCCGTCATCATGGTCAGGTGGCCTCCCGCGGAAAAGCCACCCATCCCAATCCGGTTCGGATCGATTCCCCATTCAGCAGCCTTGCTCCGTACCAGGCTCATCGCTCGCTGCGCATCGAGGAGCGGACCGGGCGCGGGCTGCCGTTCAGGTTGACCCTCTCGACGCGGAACGCGGTACTTGAGCACGATTCCCGTGATACCTTCGGAATTTAGCCAGGCGGCGACCTCCTCGCCCTCCAGGTCCCACGCCAGGTTCCAGTATCCGCCGCCCGGGCAGATCACCATGGCAGCGCCGGTGTTCTTCTCCTTGGGAGGCCGAAAGACGAAGAGGGTGGGTTTCGTTACGTTAGTGATCCATTTCGCCGTCTTCGTTGGAGCGTCGGATGGATCGCGGACTCGCTCTGGAGGGAACGTGCCGAAGTCGCCCACCGTTTTGCCCGGCCAGACCGGCAGAATGAGCGGCTTTTCCGCCGCTCCCGCGGGCACAGCCATCACGAGCGCGACGACGAGAAGCGCAAACAGCATGCCAGAATACATCGAACACTCCTCCCGAGGTCATTCGGTTGTCGACGTGGGACCCGTACAGGGTGGCCTGAAGTCCTCGTCTGGTGACTGCGTGATGTCCGCCAGCGCGGACTTGATCCCCGTCCGCGCAGGCGGACATAGCGTTCTCCATAGCCGAGGAGTTCCATTTCTGCAGGGCATTATTGGAGAACCGAATGGCCCTGCCGGCGATTCGCGCTAACGGCCTTCAATCGGACAGTGGAACGATAGGAGAGGTTGACCAACGTCATACCTTACCGAGCGCAAGTTCGACGTCCGGTATCCGTAGACCTGTGATGTTTTGGATTCGTTTGTGTAGTTCGTGGAGGATCGGAGCCTGCCGCCGAATGGAGTCGGGCGTCTCTGGGCGTAACCCGACCTTCGTCGGGCCTGAATTGACCGATACAACCGTGCTGGCCAGCAGTTTCAATGCTGTGATGACGTTGAAGTATTCGAGGTTGTCCACCGGTCTGCCGGACGTCGCTTCATATGCGCGCAGCAGTCGATCGCTCCAGTGCCGTTGACCGAAGTCGCCCATGATCATCAAAGTCCACGTAAGATCGGCGCGAAAGTCGGACACGGTAATTTGCGTCCAGTCGATGACGGCCAGGCGATCGTCGTCACTGACAAACACGTTGTTTGCATGGAAATCGAGATGGACCACCGCAGGCTGTACGGCGACCTCGTGTTTGTGAGTCTCCAGCCAGTCTACGAATGCCAGGAATCCGTGCAGATCGAACTCCTCGTAGAATAGCCGCAGCGACGAGAGCATACCGTCGAGAATGACAGCGGGATCGGATGCGTATGCTGCCGCATTACCGGTGATCGGGCGCCAATCCAATCGGTGTAGCTGTGCAATGAGCGCGGCGTATCGATCGAGGAGGTTGTCCACGCGTGGAGCGGCGGCCTCCGTCAAGACAGGCCATAACGACCTGCCTTCCAGCCTGTCCACGATCGCGAACGGACTGCCGAGGATCGTCGAGTCCGCCTCGGACAAGAGCACGGTAGGCACGGGATACCGCTCAATGGTAAGCAGTCGCAAGCCATTCGCCTCACGGCTCAGCTTCTCAACGGCGCCATCGCCGGTTAAGACCCGTAGTACGAATGATTTCGGCGGCTCACCGGACCGATGCAGGCGGAATGTGTAGACATCGCTCTCCCAGCCGCTCGTCAGGAACCGGAAATCCGACAGCGTCGCGCCGGGGAACCGGGAGCCAATGTAGTCTCCGAGACGAGCCTGGATCAAATCAGAGGGCGTGGGATCACGAGCGATCGTGGACACTGCAGCGCTCCTGGCCTCCTGGTCCGCGGAAGACGTGCCTGGTCTTTCGCGGCCACGCTCATGACTATCCAGGTGGACCGTCCGGACCGGTGAGGACCATCGCGTTGTGGAACGAGACGATCAGCCACTCCCCGGCCTGCTGCTGCATCACGGCGGTTGCGATCGTCGCCGGCTTGCCTCCGACTTCGGTAGCGATGTGCGCAACGGCGATCGTGGGAGAAAGAAAGCGAATACCGCTAATCACGCATGTCGGTTCGCTCAGCTTGCTCAGGTCGTTTCCAAGGGCGCCCATGCGTGTTCCGTCGAATAGCTCCTGGTGCACCTGTGCATTTGCCTCACGGGTCATGTTCGGGACGAACATACCGTTGACGACCACATAGTCGTGCACCTCGGCGAAGGCGGAAGCGAAGAGGGCGCCGTTCTTGCTCGCAAAACCGGTCCCAAGCCTCTCGATCACCTGCCGGATCGCGTCCTCGCTTGTCGATACCTGCTCCGGACTTAAATCCGCCTGTATCATTACCGATCCTTTCACCCGGACGGGCAACCGTCATAAAGTCGTCGTCTAAGCGTCCGCCGCAGAGACTTCGTAGGTCCAGCAGCGCGATCGCCGGCCCCCGAGGGGCGCCTGGCCACGGGCCCCAGAGCGAAGACGTTCACGTCGTCTCCTGAGCGTCGAACTCGATCTGAGCGTAGACATCCGACAGCGCGAGCGTTGTTTCGATCGATGGAAGGTAAAGGGCGCCCTCCGGGCCGGCAGCTTCGCGGAACTCCCAATGGTCGTTTTTCCGGCTGTACAGCTGGACCCTCGGTTCGGACAGATGCAGGATTAGATAGTCTGTGAGCGACACGATCGTCTTATAGTGATGGAACTTCTCACCGCGGTCGTAGCCCTGAGTCGATTCGGAGAGCACTTCGACGAGGAGCACGGGATTTGTGACAACATCGGTTCTGTCCCGATAGTACTTGCGAGGCCCGCAGACGACGGCGACGTCCGGAAAGGTGTTGACGCCGTCGCCCGTGTGAATCTTCATGTCCGAGCCGTAGACGCGGTAGCCGCGCGGTACGGTTACAATCTTGAGTACGGCTAATACGTTCCCGGCAATGGTGTTGTGGTCGTCCGAGCCGCCGGCCATCGCCCGGATTTCGCCACGAACGTACTCCCACCGGCCGAACGAAGTGGGTTCGAAAGCGAAATACTCGTCTTCGGTATAACTGTCTTTTTCGATGAATGGCATCGGCAGCGCCACTTCAGCTCTCCTTCGAATGTAGCCCGCCCGCGCACGCTTACCCATAGTGTAGCGCAAGCCGCCAAATTGCACAAGGCCGATTCCAGATCCCCGGACCTACCCCTTGACACCGGACATCACGATGCTGCGGACGAAGTATTTCTGTCCCAGGAAGAACACCAGCAGGACGGGAAGCAGAGCCAGCGTGGAAGCCGCCATCAAAAGATGCATGTCCGTTTCGTACGCGCCCTGAAAGAAGCGGAGTCCGACCGCCAGCGTGAAGTTGTCAGAGCTGTTCAGGTAGATCAGCGGCGTCAGGAAGTCGTTCCAGTGCGCCACGAAGGAGAAGACGGCAATGGTGGCAAGGATGGGCTTACAGAGCGGCATCAGGATGTGGAGATAGACACCGAGCGAGCTGCAGCCATCCACGCGAGCCGCATCGTCCAGCTCCCGAGGAAGCGTGAGGAAGAACTGCCGGAAGAGGAAGATCGAGAACGCCCCGCCACCCAGGAACGATGGGACGATGAGCGGCAGGAACGTATCGATCCAGCCGAGCTTGCGGTAGATAAGGAAGGAGGGTATCATCGTTACCTCCTGCGGCAGCATCATCGTCGCCAGAACCAGCCAGAACAGCCATTTCCGACCCGGCCACTCCAGGCGCGCGAACCCGAATGCGACCAGACTCGCGGTGAGCGCCTGGCCGAAGATCCCGAACGTCGTGATGATGAGCGTGTTCATCGTGTATCGACTGAATGGCTCGGCGTTCCACGCCGTCGGGAAGTTTTCCCAGCGAAAGTGGACGCGCCGATAGAGCGTGACCGACCGGTTCGGCACCCATTCCCTCGCGCGCGCGCCAATGTCGGCGGCAGCGGCGACCTGTGTCTCTCCCGGCCGGCGATCCAGGATCAGAACGCGCGTCGGCCTGGTCCCCGAGGGAGCGTAGACGCCCACGGGAGTGTGCTTGCCGTTCGAGAATACGGTAACCGTTTCCATTGGCAGCAGAGTCGGGGGGTACTCGAAAATCGTCTCCAGATCCTTGAAGCCACTGCTTACCATCCACAGAAAGGGCAGTGCAAAGATGGCCGACAGACCAATCAGGAGAGTATAGGTAGCGATCGCCGATACCCTCTTCATGGCTTGTCACCCTCATAGTACACCCACAAAGGAGTCGACCTCAGTATCAACGCGGTCATTCCCAGAGTCAGGAAGAAGAGAATCCAGGCCAGGGCCGAGGCATAGCCCATCTTGAAGAACTCGAATGCGTTCCGGTAGAGGTACAGGACGTAGGTGAGCGTTGCGTTCGCGGGACCGCCACCGGTCATGATGAAGGACTGGGTAAAGACCTGAAAGGCGCCGATTACCGAGACGACCAGATTGAATAGAATTGAAGGGGTGAGCAAGGGCAGCGTTACATGGCGAAAGTGCATCCAGCCGCCTGCGCCGTCCACGCGAGCGGCATCGAGCAGCTCGTTCGGCACCGACTGAAGGCCCGCCAGGAAGATGAGCATCATACTCCCAACAGCCCAGAGGCTCATCAGGATCAGTCCCGGCATCGCCCACTGCTCGCTCGTCAACCAGCCCGGCGGATGCGCTACTCCGAGCGTGCGAAGCACGAAATTGATTCCGCCGACGTCTGGGTTAAGGAGCATGATCCAGAGCATTGAGGTGGCGACGCCCGTCACAACCGAGGGGAGGTAGAAAATGGTGCGAAAGACGGCCAGCCCCCGCACTTTTTGATTCAGAAGCACGGCAAAGAACAGTGACAGCGCCATTCGAAGAGGGACGCTCAAGAACGCATAGTAGGCGGTGTTGCTCAGGCTCTTCCAGAAGAGCGGATCGTGCATTAGCGCCTTGCGATAGTTTGCCGGTCCCACCCAGTCCGGTGCGGTGAGCAGATTCCAGCGATGCAGAGACATCCAGGCGGAGGTCAACATCGCGCCCAACGTGAACATCACAAATCCGATGATCCAGGGCGCCACGAAGAGATAGCCCTCGAAGGCGCTGCGCCAGTATCGACGGCTACGGCGGCTGCGATGCGGCGCGATGGCGAACATCAGGCCTCCCTAAAGGTTGTCACCGCGGACGATGGCGTTGGCCTCGGGAAGGGAGGCGCGAAGGAAATCGTCGACAGTTGACAGCTTCATCGCTACGCGATCCCATTCTCGATTGAAGACCTGCTCCGTCTCCGTCCAACGTGCGTGAAGGTGCGCCGTCATGGAGTAGTTGTCCAGCGCTTCCATGAACCGCTCTTCGTGCTGTGGAGTATTTGGGTCGGGGAAGGTCGCGGCAGCGACGCGACGCACGCTCGGAACGCCGCGGCCATATTTTGCGAACACAGCCTGTCCCTCGTCGCCTAAAACGAACTTTATCCACTCCCACCCCTGCGCCTTGAACTTCGATTGCGTTGAGATCGCGAGTCCCTCGGTGGTGCAGCGAGTTGATCGCTTAACCGGTCCGATCGGCATGGCCGCGATATCCCAATCGATCGTCTTGCTCTGGCGGCACTGAACGAGCCACCAGGCGCCGTACATAAACATTGAGACCTTGCCCGTAAGGAACGTGGACTCCGTGTTCATGTTCGGAAGGTCGCTGACGAGCGGGCATACCCGATGTACGTGCATCTGATCGTAATGGAACTGGAAACCTCGTCGGCCCTCGGGAGAGTCGAAGATGTATCTGGTCATTCCAGGATCCATGTCCGTCCCGCCCGCGTCCCAGATCCATTGGAGGCAGTGATACCAGGAGAGGCGATTGAATCCGAACTGATCCGTCCTTCCGTCGCCGTCCAGGTCGCGAGTAAGCGCAATCGCATCGCGGTCAAAGTCGTCCCACGTCCAGTTCGGATCGGGGTCGGGCGGCAGTCCGGCGGCGCGCCGGTGATCACGATTGTAGTAGATGAGGAAGCTGAGCGCGATATAGGGCAGCGCGTACTGCCTGGAGCCGACCGTGTAGGTATCGTATGGGGCCGTGTAGAATACGTCCCGGCCGAGGGCCGGATCGCCAGAGAGAAACGGCGTCAGGTCTTCGTACACGCCGTTATCTGAGAGAAACCGAAACGGCTCATCGTCCGTTGCCATCACATCAGGCGCGCAGTTCCCGACCGTCATCGCGAAGAGCTTTGGGTGATAGCTCTGTCCCGTGATGTGCTCCAGCTTGACCCGGATGTGCTTCTGGCGGGCGTGAAATCGGTCCGCGATCTCCTGCCAGACCTTCGCCTCCTGGGTCATGCCCCAGAATGAGAACCGGATGACTGTCGGGTAGCCGGCGGTCGATCTGCCGCAGCCCGCGATCCCGGCAGCTCCCAGCAGAAGCGCCCCTCTTCGCGTCAACATGCTCGGCATCGCTGTCCTCCCGTCACCGGGCTATTGCACAATAGGTTACGCGGAGGTGCACTAGCCCGGCCCTGTCGTCCTGGAGCAATTCAATACTGCGGCGGGACGCCGCAGCTACGGATTTAGAACTTCGGCGGAGTTCCCCGCATGGCCCGCAGCTGCGTGATGCGTCCGAGGTGGTACGGATCGTGAATGAGATGATAGAGTATCCGCTCGGCGTCCTGTTCCGGGTCCTGCAGCGCGGCGGCGATCTCATCCTGGCTCCGCTTTAGCTCCGCAAGCGCGTCTGACCAGGTCTCATCGTTTGCAATTGCCGGCGCGGCGAACTCCAGCTTCATGACCTCTTCGTCGCCGGGTGGCGCTCCGCCGGCCATACGATTTAGAGTTACGCGGCGCCAGAATGTGACATGCACGACTTCCTGCCAGATCGAGTGGCAGCTCGCGTCCGGCGTCCATGCCGCCTCCTCCGCGGTAAGGCCTGCCAGACTATCCGGAAACGACGGCACCCAGTTGCCTTCGCTCCACATGTCGTTCCACAGCTCAATGAGCTTCTCTCGTCCCATTTTCACCTCTCCGCAAACTATTCCGGCAGCCCTATTGAGGCCTGTCTCCTTCAGCCGGAACTGTATGATACCGCACCTGACTATGTAACTCAGCTACCGGCGGCGGTAGCTATTCGACGGTGTACGGCGCGCTCTTGAGGAACCCGGCGCGTTCGGCCGGGGTCATCTCATCTAATTGCCTTCGGACTGTCTGTCCACCGACCAGTTTCCGATTATCGACAACCATCCAGTCACTGATCTTCGAAGGCGCGACCGTGACTTTCTGGCCCAACTTGACCGTATGGGCCTCTACCGGCTCGTTGTTGACAGTTCCCTGGAAGTTGACGCTTTCGTAGCTCACTGGCCACCGCCACATGTGAGACATGCTGTTGTCCCGGTTACGCGCCGATATAGTTCCTGCGGTATATGAGGATACGTTGCGCGATCTCGAAGCCGGCCGATCGATAGAAAGGCAGCGCCCCTACCTCCGATTCATCGGCCTCCACGTAGACCTCTAACGCCCCCGCACTATACAGCCTCCCCAGCGCCTCGAGGAGAATAGCGCGCCCAATGCCCCTACCACGAAAGTCTGCGTGCACGCCCATCGGCTCGATCTGCCCGCACGGCCGTCCCGTCCAGCCCTTGGCATCAAACCAGGCGATACAAAATGCGGCTAGTCCACCGTTCGGTGTTACAGCCACCATGTCCAGGTCAGCCCTGTATTGCGGGCACTGGAGCACGCGACTGCGCCAGGCCGGGGTCATACTCGTACTATCGAAGGCGGCGCGATGCAGGGCTACGTAGGAATCGACCTCCTCTTGACCGGCAAGCGGCCGAACTGTGAAGCCTGCCGGCACGGTACTATTGCTGAGTGGCGCGCCGCAGGCTCTCCTCAGGAAGACCTTGCTCCACGGGTTTTGCGGCACGCTTGCCTGGCACGCAAACCCTGCAGCCTCCAGATCTCGACGCATGCCGCGCTGATCTTCACTAACATTGACAAACCATGCGGGTCGGCCGCAAACATTCGCCCGGCCGTCAGCCCAATTCAGTATCGCGGCGTGGACCTGGGATGTATCGCCGTCCGACCAGTAAGCGTAGTCGACACTCCACATCGGAGCTTGCATGACGGCCCAGGCAATGAGCCGACCGGACGCGTCAACCCAGAGACCGACATTTTCAGGATCGTCCAGAGCCCATGAACTGAGCCGGTAGGGAAGATCCATGACGTGGAGGCTGACTGTCCCGGCCGTGTGCGCCAGTTCGCACATGCGGATCAGATCCGGGCTTCCAGCGAATTCACGCATCCTGAGCGCCACTTGACCTCCGGTCCCTGCAATGTAACGATCACTTGCGCCCTGGTTGTCATGGAGCACGGGTGACCTTCAGGCGGTTGCCGTTAGGAATTAGAGCGCAGGTCGGCCAAATCATACCAGACGCGTCTGCGTGATTACACTCATGCCAGTCTCGACGATTAACTCGACGATCCTCCGTTTCCGCCAGTTCCGGGCGCGTTATGTAACGAGATTATGCCACACGCCGTTTTCTTCCTGCATCACGGGTCGTCCTCAGCGTGGAGGCCGGCGAGATTGGAAATCGCGACTTCACCGGGGACTCTACCGGAATTCCTCGGTATAATCCTTGACATCCGCTACCCTACTCAGACACGCGCGCGAGAACGCGCACTAAACCGCTCAATGAAGGAGAGATGATGGCCGCTCCCGGTATCGATTTGACCAGCCCGGAGTTCCTGGCGGACCCGTACCCCACCTATGCAAGGCTGCGCGATAGTGGTACGCCGGTGTATCTTGAGATGGAGGGCCCGACCGGCGGGATGTGGCTCGTAACGCGCTATCCGGATGTCGCGGGTGTGCTGCGTGAGTCGCAGATCTCGAAGGACATGGGCAGGCTGGTGCCGCCACCGCCCAGGATGCCGCTCGACGCGACGATGCTGTTCCAGGACCCACCGGAGCATTCTCGGCTGCGCTCGCTCGCTAACCAGGCGTTCACTCCAAAGCGAGTCAAGGACCTGGAGGTGAGAATCGAGCAGATCGCAAATGACCTGATCGACCACGTGCAGACTCAGCGCCGCATGGACCTGATCGCGGACTACGCAATGCCCCTGCCGATCATCGTGATCGCCGAGATGCTCGGCATCCCGCCGGACGATCGGGACACGTTCCGTGCCTGGTCGAACGACCTGATCACTGGAACGGATGCAGTCCGGGGCACGGACGAGCGCAGACATAAGCAGGGCGAGGCGATCGCGTCACTGATGGGCTACTTCGGACGGCTGATCGCAGAGCGACGCTCCTCTCCGCGCGAAGACATTATCAGCGCGCTCATCGAAGCTCAGGAAGAGGGCGGCAGGATGACGGTGGAGGAACTGCTGGGCACCTGCATCCTGCTTCTTGTCGCTGGGCACGAGACTACCGTGAACCTCTTCGGAAACGGACTCCTCGCGCTCCTGCGGCACCCGGACCAGATGGCTCTGCTGCGTGAGCGGCCCGAACTGCTGCCGTCGGCCATCGAGGAGATGCTGCGATTCGAAAGCCCGGTTCAGCGCGGCACGTTCCGCGTCGCGATCGGCCCCGTGGAAATCGGCGGTAGAACCCTGGACGCGGGACAGCAGATCAGCGCGGTTATCGGCGCCGCTAACCGCGACCACGCTCAGTTTCCTGATGCCGACCGGTTCGACATCACGCGCGCGCCGAACCGCCATCTCGCGTTCGGCCTTGGCATCCACTTCTGCCTGGGCTCCGCGCTCGCCCGAACCGAAGCGCGTATCGGCTTTGGCCGCATCCTGGACCGACTGCCCGACCTCCGCCTGGCGAGCGAATCGCCGGATTGGAACCAGAACACTCTGATTCGCGGGCTGCACACGCTGCCGTTGGACTTTTGAGCGGCGAAGGTCGCCGGCGCCTATTCCCACCAGGAGCGAGGTTGTCGCGTCGCCAGGTCTCGGACGATTCAGCCTCCGCGACAACAGGCGACAGGTGGTCCAGGACGGATCCGCCCATACGGGCGTCCGTATGGACGTAGGGGTATACGGCCCGTACGTGACTTCGATTACTCTTGCTGGGCGGTACGTCTCCCAATGGACCCTCCCGTATGGAGGCGCCCTGTCGGCCAATGGTGATTTAGGGGCGCTCGGCGGGAGACAAGCCCCCGCCCCACGGAATGCGCTCTCGTTCGCGAAGTTCACGCTGACACCATCTCGGGAGACAGGCCCCCACTCTACAGAATGCGCTCTGGACTGGAGGCGGCATCGGCAGAGACTAACGGTCCGGCCGGAGCCCTGTACGCCTAAACAAAGTCACGTGCGTACCGAATGGTCCATACAGGCCACTTGTCACGTCAATGCGGATCGGCCTACGTCGATGCGGCCTGAACGGGATGTACATATGCGGTTGCATCCTAGCCGAGATTATTCATTACGAGTTACGTAGGGCGGGCTGCCTAGTTTACCCGTCCAGTCCCCCGCTGACGAGGTTAATGAACAAAGCGCGCAAGACACCTTGCACCAAGTTGTCCGCGCAATCTTTGACGTTACGTCGAAAGGAGTGATCATGCGTCAGGACACCAACCGACGTTACAACGAGGCGGCATCCGTTCCTACTCGCACGGTGATGCAGCATCCAACCAACCCTTATCTATTCTTTCCCGTGCATCGCCGCCCAATGCGCCTGCCACGCGTCGATTATGCCTCACCTACGTGCCTCTGCTTTGTCACCTTCAATGTCAAATCCGTTAACGGCGTGCTCTTGACCGGAGAAATCGCTGCAATTGCATGGTCGACGTTACGGGAACGACTGACCGGCTGTGCGCTGCACGCCGCCTGCATGATGCCTGATCACGTGCATCTCCTGATTGCACCCTCCGGCGCTGGGGAGACCATATCAGATATCGTTTGCCGGCTGAAGTCGTGTATTTGCCTTGCGATACGTAATGAAACGCATCAGTATCTCAAATGGAAAACGTCTTTTTACGATCACGTATTGCTCGCAGCCGAACCCTGGGAAGAGGAGGCCGCCGCAATCGTTCACTATATCAGAGCTAACCCGAATCGCGCCGGGCTGGGTGAAGACTAGCTGTATGTTGTCTGACAAGCAAGCGACCCAGCAACTTCTCGTCGCCGGCCCAAATTGACGGCGCATCCCGTAGGGCAGGGGCTTGTCTCCTGCCGCGCAGCCAATCCAGGCCAATGCCCGCACCATTCGGGGATGCATTCCACCTCGTCGGATTGCGGATTGTAAACCGCTGCGTCGGTTTTCAATCTTGGCCGATGTTCCCGACGATGTCCCCCATCTGCATCAACCTGCCCGTCCAAGCGCAGACTCTATGCGCATTGCAGCGCCGTCACAACATGGGAGACCGGACCCCATCGGCAAGGAACGCCAATCCGGGCAACAGGACCCTTAAGCTACGCTCCTGGCTTGCCCGCTTTCATCGCGTCCAGCTCCTTCTGAGTCGCGTCCAGCA
>JBBQVV010000149.1:0-14720 GCA_038211235.1 Chthonomonadales bacterium
CTGTACGCCACCCAATTGGCAAATTGGCCAAAACCGGTAGTCGATCAACACAAACTGACGACTGTATTGTATTTTAACGCAATACAGGACACGATGGTATCAAGGGTCCTTGCCAAATCGCAGACATTTGCAAGAACCTCACATGACTTCAATTAGCTAGATGCACGACCCAGCGTCGGAATCCGAGGAGCTTTATCGGTAGTCAGGACTGGGATGTGTACGTGTATGTGCCTATTATATCCGATTAGCTTCTGCTACATATCGGGTCATCCGCTATCTGCGTTAGGAATCCGTTGAGCGGATACTCCCTCGGTCACGGAGGGGTCGTGCGACGTACAAGGGTCAATGTATTTTGCGGTTGTCTCTCGATCATTCTTTTGGCAGGAACTGTTGGAATCTGGTTAGTTGCGGCTCACGAGGCGTGGCAGTCGCGAAACGATCGTGGCCTTATCGCAGCTATCAAGCGGCGAGATACATACACCGCGATCAAGCTGCTCAACCACGGAGCAAACGCGAACGCCCTGGACGCAGGCCCGCAGCTATCCCGATAGAGTGAGTTGTTGTATCGAATCGGTGGCAAGATGAACTGTTCTCCGGCGGTCGTCGTTTGGTACTCGACCGAAGTCTTCCCCGGTACAGTTTACGGGATGCCATTCGGCGTGGATCAGGCGAGCTATGGCGGTGGCCACGAAAATCTTCCGTTGATCTTGGCGCTGGTTCGGCACGGAGCTAGTGTGGACGCGCTGGACTGGACCGGTGTTAGTCTGCTGCATCACGCGGTTGCTGACGATCACTACGACTGACATGCCCCCGGTATTTTAGTCCAGTCGTAGCGTTAGACTCCGGGGTCTTGCGACTGCTTTTTCAGCCACATTTGTTTGTACTCTTCTGGGATCAGGTACCTCAGCGATTGATGTGGGCGCTCTTCATTATATTCGCGGCGGAACGCTTCGCACAGGACTTGCGCCTCCGCTACACTGGCAAAGAGCGTTCCGTACAGAAACTCGTCGCGCAGCCGAGAGTGGAAGTCCATACGGACCCGTACCGGGGCTCTCCCGGAACCCGTTCTGCCAGGGACTGCCCGGCGCGAAGAAATGGCTCTTGGCGCCTCTGCCGGCCAGCCAGGCTTGCAGAACATGCGCGATGAACTCCGAGCCGTTATCGCTCTTGAGATAATCCGGCGCTCCGTGCTGTGCAACCAGTCGATCGAGTACGCGGATCACCCGCTCTGCCACAAACGAGATGCCGACTTCAAGAGCCAAGCACTCTCGGGTGAAGTCGTCTCCGATCGTTAGTATCTTGAGCTTGGTGCCGTTGCTTAATGCATCGAACACGAAGTCCACCGACCAGACCTGTCCGGGACGCACCGGGTACAAGAGATCGGCTTTCGGGTCGCCGGGCGGCTTGCGCTTCTTGCCAATCCGCCGTTTGATCTGCAGCCGGGCGCGTTTCCAGAGCCGATGCACCCGGTTCTTGCTGGCGAGGCGTTCTGCTCGGCGCACCGCGTCCCACGCTTTGCGATACCCGCGCCTGCGCTTCTTCTCTGCGAAGTCGGTAAGCGAGGCCACCAACTCGGCGTCTTTGTCCGGGCGTCGTGTGTAACGCACGGTGGCCCGGTTCAGGCCCAGATAGCGACAGGCCGCGCGCTGCGAGAGACCGCGCTTCTGCAGATGAGCGAGCAAAGCGGCCCGTTCCGCTTTGCCGGCTACTTTTTTGCCAGATACTCTTGCAGCGCATCCAGAGCCAGATCGCGCTCGGCCAGCAGCCGCTTAAGACGAGCGTTCTCGCGCTCCAGCTCCTTGAGGCGATGCGCTTCGGAGACGCTCATCCCGCCGTAAGCTTTGCGCCAGCGGTAAAAAGTGGTCTCGGTGATGCCGTGCTCCCGGCAGATCGCCTGGATGGTCGTCTCGCCGCGCTCGGCCTGGTGCAAGATGGCAACGATCTGCTCCTGCGAAAACTGTCCCTGCTTCATCGGTTCGCTCCTCCGTTTTTGAAGAGGAGTCTAACATATTCAGTGGGCTAGTTTTTCGGGGGCAAACCAAAAGGATGAGGTCATAGCGGAACAGCGAACGACCTGGGCTGCCACATTGGGTATCGTAGGTATGGCGTGTGATGCGTGGTGCAATGCAGCGTGCAACGGTACAAAGACCATCCGTAGTATCGCATAGGTCTGCCACCAATTGTCCAGCCAGAAGTGTGCAGATTGTTGCAACGACATGCTTAACGCTAACGGTGCAGGCATCGATGCCTGCACCACCGGGTGCCAGAGGATGGGTACGGAATAGCCAATGCAACCGGTGGCCCGCCTCCTTAACGTTTCAGGGATCATCGCAGTCTGCGTTTTACAACCCACGGTGTCTACGGCTACGGAGCGGGGAGAGATCGCCGCCGCCTACGCGCGTAGGGCCACAGCGATTGCAACGGATAAGACCGAGCTCGTGGGCGCCTCGCTCGCCCCCTCGTTTGTTTTGAAGAGCGACCGCGGTAAGATTCTCAGCGCCCGGCAGTTCATTGACTTGCTAAGCGTCGAATCCGACGCGATCCGCGGCGCTGCCATACCAAGATTCACTATCAAGCGCATCAACCGTTCTGGTCGCGACCGAATTGTGTACGGGATAGATGACGTGCGGTTCGTCCGCGGAGACGGTCCCCATCGGCACCACGCCCATTTGCAGATGATTTTCCGCGAGAAATGGATCCGAGACGGACGGCGATGGGTCTCGCGCGAATTTGATATAGTTTCTACCAGCTTGATTGGTGACGGGGTCCGAGTAATTCGCAGAAAGGTGAGCGGTGCGCCGTGAGGGCCTTATAGACAGTCTCGCGATTTCCAAATGAACTCGACGTGCATCAATCTGTTGGTCACGGCGAGAGATGACTACCTCGGAGAGTACTGAGATGGCGATGAACGTCACCTATACGGTTGTCAATGGCGAGGTGCTTTCGGAGAACCGGGGAGGCGTGAAGCGCGACTAGCTGACGTTCGCAGGTTACCCGTTTGGTGCCGGTCAAGTGATAGTGTTCAGATTCCGTTATCTCGAGTATGTACAACTCACGACTCCTGGCCGCTCGATGCATACACCGATCGTATCCAGGGCTGGTCGGTGATAGTTCCCATTGCCCAGAATTCTTGCGAAATGCACCTGCGGCCTGTTTCCGCGTCTACCGCGCCTTTGGTATGGTCTGCCTAAGTTGAGCTGAGAGAGCAATCGCCATGTGCCGAATTGCGGTGTGTTACATCGTCCATGACGATGCCTGCTACCTTGCCGAATCCATCGCCTCCTTCCAATCGGCGGGAGACCTGTTCGCCTTCGTCAGCCGCGCCCGCTGGCACGATCAACCGGGCGATTGGGCCGCCTCTGCAGGGATTGCGCGATGGCTAAATGAGCGTGTGAGGTGATCGTCATCGGAACGCGGAGCGATGGGCGTTACCGCGGAGGCTGAGTCACCGTTGCTTGCTGCAGGGCGACCGCCGTCTGGGACAGGATCCTCCCGTTCATCGTCGCGCCGGTCTTTAGTGTGACGTCTGTCTTGCAGAGCAGTATGCCTTCGAAGTGAGAGGTTGTCCCCAGTGCGACATTGCCCGCGACCTGCCAGAAGATATTCTTCGCGCGTGCCCCGCCGGAGAGGTTGATTCGCACCGCCGAAGCCATCGTTACATTTCCGCTCGTCTGGAAGATCCACACGTCGGTGGCGCGCCCCGAAATCGTCACGGTAGTCGGCATCGTCATTGAGCTTGTCCACTTATAGAGGCCGGGGACGAGAGTCAGGCCGCCTAGATTGCCGGTGTGCAACTCAAGGAAATTGGGATGGATCCGACCGGCCGCATCCGAGTAGGCCGTCTGCATGTCGCTGACCGCGGTGGTCATATTGGCGGGAGTCGGCACGGCATAGTTTGCCGCGTAGGCCTTGCCGACGACCTGCGGGGATCTCGAAAACAGATTCGTTGGGTCGGCGACCAACGAGAATCCCGTGAGGTAAGTCGCGGCGGCCGGACTGACACCGATATCTCCCGTCACCGAGGAAGAAGGAACGGTGGAGATACCGGTCTTTGTAAGTATCGCAAAGGTGCCCGCAGTTCCGAGGCTTACCGGCAGCGGTGCGTTCGACCCGGCGAACGCTCTACCGTCAGAAGATTCTTGCGCCGTACTGCCGACGCCTCCACCGCAACCGGTGATGGCGAGCGCGAACATGAGGAGGCCGAGGTGGGGCCGGAGCCGCTGTGAACCGCTCCTTTGAACTATGAGATTGACTATGTGGTTCCCCTTTTGGAGTGCCGTACTCCCTTTTCGTAGATTAGCGCCCTCCCACCTTCGGGATGCGCACTGGCGTACGGACGCGCGGACTGTCTTAACTGTTCCCGAGGTAACGATTGCGCCGGCCGTTGTACGCAGTTTGGCGTGCGCCAGATGGTTCGCCAACCTCGCCCTCCCATATGGGCCATACGGCACCCCGGCCCCCCGTACCCATCCGTACGGACAAGTTAAGGGCGGGTCCATACGAAGGCTAACCGCACAGGGTCGGTAGGGCAATACTGTCCATACGGCCCTACGGCCGCCCGCTCCGGAGGGAGGATCCGTCCCTACGAACGCCCGTATGGGCGCTGCCGAGGACACGAACGTGACCCGCAGGGAGAGGGAGATTGGGCGCTGGTCCGTGCGGACGTTTTTGGGGCACATTCACAAGTAGTTCTTCTGACTAGCTCATGCGTGGAAAGACCCGAAGACGATCGTTCGTCTCCGGGTCTGCGGGGTTCTTCCGTACCCGTTCGGGTGCTACCTGCTGGGCTGGACGACGCCGACGCCGACGGTTCCGGCGGCCATTGGCGCCGTGGCCGACGCCATCATGTGTCCCACGGTGATCGACACGTTCCGTTTGCCATCCTGCACTGTAATACCCACGTCAGATATCTTCGTGAGCTTCATTGCGCCCTGGATCGTCTCGCCGACCTGCCGTAGTACGACCTCGCCGTTAATACTGATCACGGCTACGGCGGGCTCGCCAAGGATGACCCCCTTGAGCTCGACGCTGGGCTGAGGCGGGGCTATCGGAGCCGCAGGCGCGGCGATCGGTCCTGGCGCGGGCGCGCCGGGTCCTAACGGCTGTACGATCGTAGGCGCCGCGGGCTTCACTTGAGCCGGCTGCTGCGCCGGAGCAGCGGGGTGGCTCGCCGCCGGAGGCGGCTCGAACGAGTCACGGACCGGAGATGCCGGCACCGGCGCCATGTCCTGGTCCGGTAGGGCCGCGCTTGCATCGCTCGTTGCAGCCGGGCTTGCTGCTGTGGTCGCCGAAACCGAGGTCAGGGGCGGCGGCGGTTGGTCCGAGTGTGATACGCCTCCTCCGCCGGCCATTAGCCTGGGTACAAGCGCAAACAGAACATAACCAAAGACGCCCGCGAGCGCGACGCTGAGGCCAATGAGCTTTGGCCGGTCCTGCGGATTAATTGCCATGAGCGGCTCCCTCTGGTTTCGGGTTGGCGACGCGCGCGATCTTGCCGTTCTCATCGAGTAGATGCGGAGTTATGAAGACCATGATCTCGCTATGTCGGTGCGACTTGGAGCGAAACTTAAACAGCTCTCCTAGGAATGGAAGCTTCGACAGCAGGGGAACCTCCTGAATCGTCTTGAGCATCTCGTCACGGATCAGCCCGCCGAGTACTATGGTTTCGCCGTCCTTGATCATGACGGTTGTTTCGGCCTCTCGCGAGCTCGTCTGCGGCAGGTTGTCGGCTCCGATGCTCGTGATGGTGCTCACGACAGGATGCACCCGCATGGTGATCTGGCCATCCGCGTTGATGCGCGGACGAACGAGCAGAACGATTCCGATCGGGAACTCGAGTACCTGGATCGTGGTGCCGTTCGTGCTGGCCTGCGAAATCTTGGTGCGAATCGTATCTCCAATGAAAATGTTCGCATCCTCATTGTCGACGACCATTACCTTCGGATTTGCCAGGATCTTAGCTTCTTTGTGTGTGACCATCGCGCTAAGAGTGGCGTTAAAGCCCCAAGGAAGTCGACTGAACATGCCCACGCCGGCGGGTTTCGTCGTTCCTGGATATTCTGGCGCATTAGTGTTCGTGCGCGCCTTTGTCTCGAAGAACGTAAATGGGCTGAAGTCGTATTGGAGTCCGATCTGTTCCGCCGCTTCCGGTGACGTATCGATGACCTTGACTTCCACCATCACCTGCTGCGGCGCCACGTCGATCTGCTCCAGCAGCCTCGTCGCGGTGGCGACGTCTCCCTCGGCTCCCGTGAGCACGAGCAGCTTGGATCGATCGCCGGGCTTATTCAGGTTCGGGTCGGTCGCCGTGGGTGCCTGACCGCCGCCGCCGGAACCGCCGCCCGCGCCGCCGGAGCTGCCGCCGGCACCGCTGCCCGCACCGGATCCGCCAAGCGATGCGCTGGTGAGCGGATGGAAGCCCGCCGGCTGCGGTGAGTAGGACTCGGGGCCAATGAGCGTCATGACGGTCGGCGCAGCCTTGGTAATGAAGTCCAGGAGTATGGGCGCGCTGCTGTGGCGAATCCGATAGATTCGATATGTCTTATCCTGGTCCGCCGCGCCTCCCCTGTTGTCGAGAGCCTTGATCGTGCCGATCGCGCCGTCAAGCTGCGCCCTGGTACCGGAGATTCCAATGGACCCGCCGGGCCGGTTCGCCTGGCCGACCGCCTCCGCCTTTACGCCATCGTACATCACCTTGACCAGGGCGGCGATCTGAGTGGGATTCGCGTACTTCACGTTAACGACCTCGGCCTGGGTCGTCGTGTCGATCAACGGACGATCCTGAAGATCGAGAAGTGTCCGAGCCTGAGCGATGTCTTCCGCGTCGCCGATTGCAAGAACCTGTTTCCCCATTGGGCGCGCGGTAAGACATGGAAGAGCGCTCTCCAGCATTTTGGCTGCATCAGCCGGCTGCATCGATGCCAGCGAAAGCGTCGCGCGGGCGCCGAACGGCTCGATCGCCTGCCGAAGCTCGGACGGAAGCGCAACGACATAAGTGCGGCCTATCACGTGATAGGAGAGGCCGGCGGCTGCCGTTACGAAGCGGAGAGCCTCCTCCGTGGTCGTCGCCGAGATGTCCACCGAGATCGGCTTCTTGATTTGCGACGGGAAAACGATGCTCGCTTTCGTCTTGAGCGCGATCGCCTGAAGGACATCGGAGACGTCCGTATTTGCGAACCTGAGCCGGAAAGAGCCTTCCCGCTTTCCCGTCACGGCTCCGATTGTTCGTGCCTCGGAGTGGACGGATGGATGCGTTGGTGACGTTGTGCTGTCTCCGCTTACGATCTGTCCAGTTGCCGCCGGCCCGAACATCGCAAGCCCAAGCGAACATATGAGCGGAAATGAGAGGGAACTCCAAACCGATGCTCGATCTTCTATTTTCACAAGACTACCTCCGCGATATTCAGTGCTTTGCGTTCGTCACGGTACCTGGATGTGGAGACGCCGATGACCGGGGCTCGGCCATCTCGTTGAGCTGCGATACTCCGGCTTCGAGCCGGCTCTGGTATGCGCCGTGCGCAATGCCTGGCGCATCCATGGGGTTAGGGAGCGACATCCTGTCGGGGTGATCCGTGCCGATCGCGGGTCCGGCATTCGCAGTTATTGATGGTGACTCTACAACTCCGGGCAGCGGCGATCTTCCGTGAATATCCACTGCCTGACGGTCGAGACCCGGCCGACCTGCCGGCAGCAGTATTGGCGGACCGACGTAGCGCGTGAGCGTGCACGTCAGGTGCGTGTTGGGCCACGTGTCGCGAACCCACTTGATATCGGACATATTCAGGAGTCTATGCGACCTGATGATGTTGTAAAGAAACTGGCGTGTATTGTCTGCCTGCCCTGTGACTTCGATAACGCTAATGATCGCGGCGACTCCAGGCGGCAGGGCGGTCGCGGACTTATCGGCCGTGGTCGAAGATGTCGGGGCCGGCGGCGCTACGTTGGACCATCGGACCAGTTGAACCTTACAGACGTCGGCGTTGGCTCTGAGCGCGTCCAGAAACTGCGCCTGTTCCCGCGGCGCCTTCGCTATCGTCGGCACCTTCTCGTTTTGTGGCTGGGCCTCATAGCTCTGCAGCTCCCGATCGATCTGCGAGATCCGGGATACCGTGGCGTTGGTTTCATCGTCAAGACCCCTGAGGCGCTGCCACTCGAAAACCGTAGCCCCGGTTGCGCAGAGAAAGGCCGCGAGCGGCAAGGCGATCGTCAAGGAGCGATAGATTGAGTCTCTCTTCATGGTTTATCGTTCCCTTCGGTCGACCGGAGCAGCCGACGCGGTGCTCCGCGCGCTTGTCAGCTGGCAGGAGATCTGAAATCGTACCAGCCAGCCGGAAGTCATCGTCGGACTCTGCTTGTCGAACATGTCCATCGAGACACTGTCGAAATAGGGGATTCTCCTCAGGCTCTCGAGTGTCTTGATGATCTCTTTTTCGTTGTTGGCGTCACCGTTCACGGTCAGGCGTCCCGACGGATCCAGCGAGACGGAGACGAGCCCCGCCTTGGAGGCCACCGCACCGAAGATGGAGTCCATGATTCTCGGGAATGGGAAGCCCTGAGTTCGCAGACTTCTGAGCAGATCCTGTCGAGTCTGAACGGAGGTAATGTACTGCTCCCTAACGAGCTGCTGCGCCGCCAGGTCCTGCTTGAGTCGCACAAGATCCTGCTCGACGCGGTTCGCGCGGAAACCGATCTGCAGCGCAAGCAGAGTTCCCAGCGCGAAGGTTCCGATGGAGGCATAGAGCGACAGGTTGAAGGTTCGTCGCGCCGTCCTGACCACTGCATCCGTACGCTGCTGAGAGGAGAGGTCGAAGCGAGGCATGGACGCCGGCAGCCCGGCAAGCTCTCGCATGGCTAGGCCGGCCGCGCACAGGTATCGAAGGCTCTCCGTTTCGTCGGTTTTCGTACCCCCGTACTGAGCGGGCGGAAGCTTCGCCATCACCGTTTCTATCGCGATCGCCTGAGTGAACCAGGTCTCGAGCGGCGCCAGTTCCGGTACCGGTACCGTCAGCACGAGCCGATCGATAGTGGATTCCTCCGGACTCTGGCTGGCGAAGTAGTCGAGTGACCGCTGCAACTCGACCGTCAGACTGCTGGCTGTCGAGGGATTGATCACGCGGGCCTGATCGTCCGGCGAGGCGAAATCGTCCTGAGGATCATCGGCCACCTCGCCGAACGGAACCCTGCCGCCGGTCGACGGCGCCGATTCGCGGCCGGAGCCGTGTCGCTCCAACATCATCGTATCGCGGCCGATATCGATCCTGCGGTACAGCCGAATCTGTCCGTTGCATGTAACCGTGATCTCCGATTCGTGAAGCCCGATCGCGAGACATGCCGCGACCGGATGCGACTGGATCTGAGCGAAGCCGGCTCGATAGCATGCCAGCAGCGTGGGCTCCATAGCGATCAACTGCAGGCCGGCCACTTCGGCGGCCGCCCGGTATCCTTTGACGACCTGCTCCTCAGCCGCCATGACGAGTGCTTGTGGGCCCGAAACAGAATCGGCGTCACGCCGTGTGAGCAGCATGAAATCGAATGCGCCCGCAGTGTTCCCCAGTATCTGGTAGTGCGCCAGTTCGCCTTCGATCACCGTGCGCATCTCATTTGCCGGTACGACCGGTACGTCCAGCACGCGGGTGACAACGCAGGATTCCGCAATACTCAGAACCGCCTCGCGCGTCGATGCGCCGATTGCGTCCAACAGAGACCGAAGTGCGTCGCCGACTGCCGACGGATCAACGACGCGCCCGCCCTCCACTGCTTTTACAGGCGTGGTCGTCTTGCCGGCCCGAAGGATTTGAAAGTCCGGCCACACGCCCCGCAACTCAACAACGCAGATCTCCGATGGACCGATGTCGATACCAAGAATCGAGCGTCCACTTACTGCCATTTGATAAACCTCACTTCAACCGGACAACCGGTTAATCCGTCGCAAGTGCCACGGCGGTACAGGGCCACTCAGGGCTACCTATTTGTTCCACGTTGCAGGCCAAACCACTATACGGGTTCGCACAATGACCTACTATTGCGTGTCGATCGTCTGGGCGAACTTTCCGTCCGCGGCGACGCTGCAGGAGATAACCAGTCCGCCGGTAGGAACCGTTTGACCACTTTGTGACGTGGCTGAGCCATTTGAGATCGTCACGCTGTACGTGCCCCCGCTTGGACAGATTGGAACGACGGGAAAGTCGCCTACGAGGTTGGTCAGAGCCAGTGTATACGTGTGTCCCGCGACCTTGATTTTGTACTGCTCTTCGGCGTTCGCGATCGCCTGCATGTTGGCGCGGCACTGCTTGGTCTGGGCGTCTTTCATCGCCGAGACGAAAAGCGGTACGGATACGGCCAGCCCGACGCCCATGATCAGGACCATTGTGAGGGTTTCCACAAGAGTGAATCCTCGATATCTCTCAGTTCGCATCGCGACTACCTCGCTATATGTGGGTCTTTGCCGGACTATTGCGCAGCCGGACCAGCGTTGTGAGCGTGTGTGAAACTCCACCGCTCGTAATCGACGCCGTAATGCCGACCGCTCCAATGTTCGGCAGTTCCGCCGCAGTAGGTGCGTTGGCGTTGGTTGTGGTGGCCCACTGCCCTGAGGGCGCGGTGAAGTTGGCGCCAGTGCCGACGTAGTAGGTAAGCGCCAGGGACTGTACGTCGGTGAGGAGTACCGTCGTCACACCTCCGACCGTCTGTTTGAACGAGTATGGAGTAGTGGTAGTGTCCAGCCAGTATCGAGCAGTGGCGTTGCCCGACATCGCGGTGGAGCAGGTAATCGAACTCGAAGAGGCCGCCGTGAACACCTGCCCGGCGTTCATCTGCGCGTTTCGCAGGCCGCTCTCCAGTGTATCCAGGCTTCTCCGCGTGTCTCGCATCGACGCGTTCCCGTCGAGGACGACGCTCCTGGCGGTAATCGTGGATTGAACCAACATGATTAGTGCCGAGCCGAGGAACAGCGCCAGCATGGTAGCGATCAACGCCTCGAGAAGGGTTCGTCCCGCGCGAGCCCTGGTACGCCGGTTAACGTGAGCGTTTGCCCGGACGCGACGATGCAAGGAACCGAACGGTCGCACCATCCCGGCACTATCCAAACCTGCGTTCGATCGATGTCTCATATTCCTGCCCTCGCCAGATAGGTGGTGCACTGGTAGACGGTAGCTCCCGTGCTTAGAAACCTTGTGGTAACCGTTACCGTTCGCAGGGCTGACGGCGCGGGATTGGCCCCGTTCATCACGTCTGTCGCGACGACGATCGCAACCGAGTAGTCGTGGCTAGCGGTTTGCGTGGTGCTCCTATTCGCCCCTACTTTATCGTAGTAGTAGGTAGTCGTGCCCTCGACAGTATCCTGAAACCCCGTCTGCTTGACCTCCTCGAGCGCCCTGCGACCAATGTTGTATCCGATACTCTGCCTGTCCGCCTGTGCGGTAAGGCTGAATGCGAACGCCCACATACTCACAATAGCCGCAATGCACGTGCCGACTACCGCCGATGCGATCAGGACCTCGACCAGGGTAAATCCTCGGCTCCTTCGGCGCGCGTCTCCGTCGCGCCGCGCTCGCGGGCTGCTCCTCATCACGCGATAAGTAATCATCGCCTTGTGCTCCAGTACTTTCTCTACGCTGCATCTCACAACGCCCGGTTTGCGATCCGTCCCGAAGCCCGGTGGTGACATTCCGTTCAGAACAGCTGTAGGTCTTGCTCAGTTTAGAAATCTCGAGGCGCGTCCATGGAGATCATTAAGGCGCGCCCTCACCTCCTGCACGTCGCAGATCGAGTTCGACAGCGCATACTCCAGGCTGGCTCGAGCCCCGGAATAGTCCCCGAGCCTGGATTTCGCCTGCGCGACCTCCACGTGCGCCTGTCCGCTCCACGGCTGTAGTGACGCCCAGGTTTCGAGCTCACCTTGAGCCTCTTTCCATCGGCCCATGGCGGCATAGGTGTGTCCGAACAACATATATGCTTCCGCCCGTCGTGGCTTGGCGGCGATAACCAGACGGAGATAGCCGGCAGCGGTCCTGAGTTCGCCGGCATCGAATGCCATCTTCGCGAGCCCAAGATTCACGTCGTCGTTGGCGCGATCGATCGCGCGGCCGATGACGAAGCTGCGCCGCGCGCCCGGGCGGTCTCGAGAGTCGAGGAGCGCGAAGCCCCTCTGACCATAGAGCGATGCGAGCCAGGCCTCCGGCCGAATGGCGTTCCCCTGATTTTCCCGGATTCGGACCAGGATCTCCGGATCTGATTTCAGCGCCGCAAGCGCGGTCCTCCGATCGGTCCAGGCGCGGGAACGGAACAGGCGGGTCATCAAGCTGTCCAACTCGACGAGTGCCGGCCGGGTTCGGTGCTGTTTCAGCAGCGCTGTCGTCAGATTGAACCTGCCGACGATACTGTCCGGATCGTATTGGACGATCGTGCCGAAGAGCATTCGTTCGTCCTGCCAGCGCCCGGCGCCCCATATTGTCATCGTGCCCCACCCACATAGCAGGGCTACGCCAATCGCCAGTCGCAATGGCGATTTCCAGGCGCCGGCGCCTCTGATGGACGCGACGGTGTCCGATTTCGAGGTCTTGAGTGCCCGAACACCTTCCCAGGCGGTGCGATAACCGGCGGCAAAGCAGAGTGCGATCAGAGCGGCGGCGGCCGGACCGCATATTCCCACTCGGTAGGGCGCCACTGCCAGCGAAGGAAGCGGAATCAGATTAGAAACCGGCAGCAGGCCCCCAAGCATGAATCCACAGAACCAGGCGCCCGCGGGGCAGCGGTCGACTCCCCGGACCATCGCCACGAACAAGGATACCAGTACCACGTACCCTGGCAGAACGGACCAGAAGCCAAACCTCTCGAGTGACCCCAGGCTCAAGAGGTGCATTGTCGTTGGAGTCGGCACGGCCAGGAGCAGGCTGTAGTAGGTAACGGTTCGGCCCGCGACAGCGGCCTGTTCCGGCAGGCTATGCATGACAGGCGCAAGGGGCGAAGGGAAGAATGCGCACCATGCCGTGACGAAGGCGGCCCCCGCGGCGAGGTAGGGCATCGAGAACCGCAGCCCGTCTCGCCATTCCTCCGCGGGCGCAAGCGGCGAGAAGCAGCGGAAGGCGAGTGGTACGAGCGGCAGCAGCGCCAACGACTGCTCCTTCGTCATTAGAGCTAATCCGAATGCGAACGTAGAGACGCCTGCCCATCCGGCCCGCCGAGCGCCCTGCGATTGGGCCGCCCTAACAAGCGTCCACGCGAATAGAGTGACCCAGAGCGTGCAGAGCGAATCCGTGCGACCTCCGATCCAGGCGACCGTGCTTACCTGCGCGGGGTGCACGGCAAATGCAAGCGCGCCCGCGATCGCCATGACGCGACTGCGAAATGCTGCTCGAAACAGGACCAGGCAGACCAGGGTCGTCAGGACGTGGATGAGAAGGTTGGTCTGATGGTAGAAGAATGGACCCGTGCCGGACAGCTTATGATCCGCGAAGAATGAGACCGATACAAGCGGCCGAAAGTAGTGCAGGAGGAACGGCTCCGTGAAACATGCGGCGAGCGACTTACCTCCGCCGATACCGTTGCCGCCGATGAGGCCGTGGTCGTCCCATACCGGAAGGCCATTCATGGAGGGCAGGTAAACAAGGCCCGAGACGAGGATGACGAGAAGACTTGCGAGACGCCAACCGGTTTGAATTCTGGCTGGAGCCGTAGCATCCTTGACCATGCGTCGAACCTCTCGATACCGATCCGAACGGACCGTGTTCCGTGAGTGGTGATAATAGAAAAAGCCCTCGCCTGCGCCGTTGCACGCGAGGGCATCGAGCGTGCTTGCGGCCTAGTTGCTATCGACGCCTGGCTGGAACGAGCCGTGCCCAGTTGCAGAGCAGGCGACCTTGAACGTGGTCGCATTGCCGGTGTTGCCATTGGCGATCGTGTAAGCGCCGGCCAACGGACATGTGGGAACTGAGTTCAGGTCCGCCTCGAGCGTGGTGGACACGGATCCAACGAACGTGCTGTAGTCGGCCGAGTTGTTCTTGACGCGTGCCGCCTGGACCGCATTGGCAATCGTCTGCATGTTGGCGCGGCACGTCTTCCTCTGGGAGTCGGCGACGGCGCTCAGGTAGAGCGGAATCGAGACCGCCATCAGGACGGCAAGTATGAGCACAACGACGAGTAGCTCGATAAGAGTGAACCCGCACCGATTGCGGCGAGCCTTCAATTGCATCACGCGAAGCATACTGTTTCCTCCAAAATCCCGAACCTCGGGAATGCACTGTGAGCAGCGGGCAAGGTTGCTACTCGAATTGAGCCCGGACATCTAGGTCATTCCATGACTGTGGTATAAATCGACAACAATATTTGCGGGAAATGTCCTCGTTCGATTGCGGCGAGCCTTTAGCTGCATATGACGTTTCATTCGATTGTATCCAATCCGCCGGACCATTGTGTGGGCGGCGTGAGCGACTGCTCAGGCAGGGCTCACGAGAGCGGTCCGGACAAACTCGTTATTCCGCATGGTCGGTAATGGATAGACGGGATTCTTGCTTGAGTTGGAGAGGTGCAGCCCTGTTCCACCCTGACCGGCGACATGCGACGGGAGGAGCGTAACCATGAAGTAGGCCCCCCTGCCGGGCCACTCGGGGTCCGGCAGGAGGGCCGTCGATTTAGGTCCAGATCGGCTGCGTCACTGTGATCGAGCGCATGGACGAAGCCGTCCGGCGGCAATATCCGTGTGATCATTGGAGTGGCGCCTCGGT
>JBBQVV010000150.1:0-14718 GCA_038211235.1 Chthonomonadales bacterium
CGAGTCCGCAACGCCGCTTCGATCACGGCGTGGTGGCCGCCGAGGCGGCCTGGAGCGAGGAAGACAGGCCGCCGAAACCACGTCCCCGGACGGAAGGTACAGAGCGCTGTATAAGGACGCGAATCTCTGGCTGACAAGGCCAGGAGAGAGCGCGTCTCAGGCGATCACAACCGACGGAAGCCGCGAGCACAGGATCAAGTACGGAACGGCTAGCTGGGTCTATGGCGAAGAGCTCGATCAGCGAACGGCCTTCTGGTGGTCGGCGGACAGCAAGCGCATTGCCTACTATCGCTTCGATGAGAGCCAGGTCAAGGACTATTTCCTCGCGTACAACGCTCTCGATCAGCAGGACACGCTTAACGCCGAACCCTATCCCAAGGCCGGAGCTCCAAATCCGGCCGTCGACCTCTCTATATACGATCTGGATTCGCGACGAACCGTCCACGTGGATGCCCGGGATGGTAAGCCGCTCGAGAATGAGACGGTAGGATACTACTTGTATGACGTCCGATGGTCACCGGACGGCAAAGAGCTGCTGTTCAATCGGGCAAATAGGAAGCAGAACATCGTCGAACTCGCCGCATGTGAGCCGGCGACGGGGCGCTGTAGGTGCGTCGTGCGCGAGAGCTGGACGCCGAGTTGGGCAGAGATCCATCCGGGCGTGCAGTTCCTGAAGGACGGGCAGCGCTTTGTCTTTACGTCTGAGCGCAACGGCTATCGCAACCTCTACCTGTACGATTTGACAGGGCGTCTCCTGAATCCGCTCACGCAGCTTCAGAGCGACGTCGATAGCGTTCTCCGAGTTGATGAGGCCGCGGGCGCCGTCTACTACATGGCGCACGACGGCGACAATCCGATGAAGCTTCAGTTGCATCGCGTAGGACTGGATGGAAAAAGCGAGACACGATTAACGGATCCCGCGCTCACGCATCGTGTACAGATCTCGCCGGATGCCAGGTATTTCATCGACCGCGCTGAGGCGCACGATGCGGCGCCAACCACGCGCCTGCTCGACGAGAAGGGAAACGTGATCGATACGCTAGCCACGACGGACACGGGCAGGCTGACCGCACTCGACGTTACCCCGCCAGAAATCTTCAAGTACAGGGCAGCTGACGGCAAGACGGAGTGTTACGGGACACTCTACCGTCCAACTCATTTCGATCCCGCCAGACGCTATCCGCTTCTAGTCGACGTTTATGGCGGGCCTGAGTTCAACAGCGTCAACGAAAGCTACATGGGTCGAGCGTTCGACGGTCCAGCAACGCTAACAGAGCTAGGCTTCCTGGTGGCGGCGTTCGACGGGCGAAATGCCGCCGGCCGGGGCAAGGCATACCGCGATCCCGTCTACTGCCACCTCGGAATCACCGACGTCGACGATCAGGCGGCCGGCGTCCGCGAACTGCGCAAGCGCCCTTTCGTCGATCCGGGCAGAGTCGGCATCTACGGAATTTCGTATGGAGGGTTCGCGTCGGCAATGTGCCTGCTCCGATATCCCGACCTGTTCCGGGCAGCCTGTGCACAGTCAAGCCCAACGGATTGGCGCAACTACGATTCCATCTACACGGAGCGATATATGGGACTACCTGAGGAGAACAAGCTCGCGTACGATGCCGGTTCCGCACTGACCTACGCGGCGAATCTGCGTGGAAGGCTTCTGCTCTACTTCGGCTCGGCCGACAACAACGTGCATCCGGCCAATACCCTGCAGTTGATCCGCGCCCTACAGGGCGCCGGCAAGAGCTTCGAGGTTCAGGTAGGACCCGACCAGGGCCACTCCTCCCTGAACTCCGACCGCATGCTTGAGTTTTTCATGGATGCGTTCGGGCTGAGCGGCGCTAGTCACTGAAGAGACGTGCTAGTACAGTTCGACCGTGCGGCACGAACGTTCGGCAAGGGTGCCGGTACATAGAGAGGAGCAGCACGGATGAGTGCAGCCCACCGCGAAAACTCGAAGTCCGACGAAGCCTCGCTCGTCGGACTGGACGCCTACTCAAAAGACAACGTCTTCATCGGACGCGTGTCGGGCTTTCTACCGGTGGTGCCGGTAAGCGAGCAGCGGGTCGAGGAAGGTCATACCGATGGGGCCGACGCCGAAGGAAGGATCATTGGAGAGCGGCACGTAGTGATCAACGGAGCCGGCACGGTCGTCCAGTCCACAATAGTGGTTGCCGTCGGTACGCTCGATACCGATCTGCGCGGTAGGCGCGTTGTGGTCCCTATGACCGTCGCGGAGATCGAAGCACGACCAAAACACATTCCCGCCTCCGACCTGTAGCGCGCCCGTCAGTGGGCCTGGGATTCGAGGCTGCGGATCTGCACGGAGTGTGCGTGACAGACGGCCAGCGCAAGCGCGTCCGCGGCATCGTCGGGCTTAGGGGCCATGTCCAGGTGGAGCAGCTGCTGAACCATGTACTGGACTTGCTTCTTTTCCGCCGCACCGTAGCCGACGACCGCTAGCTTGACCTCTACTGGCCGGTACTCCACCCACGGAAGCCCTCTCTGCGCAGCGGACAATAGCACCACTCCAACAGCCCGTCCGACCTGCATCGCCGTCGTCACGTTATTGCCGAAGAAGAGCTGCTCGGTCACCACGACGTCGGGCTGGTATCGTTCAAGCAGACTATCTAGCTGGGTATAGATCGCATGCAGCCGTTCGGGCATCGGCGCGCTCTTGTCGGTGACAATCGCTCCGCAGGTCACGTAAGACACCCGGTTCGAGATCTTCTCAACCACCCCGAAGCCGGTGGTCGCCGTACCGGGATCGATGCCTATGATGATCAAACAGGGTGCTCCTTGGCTGGATCGGACTACCGAAGTCCTCCACTGGCGCCGATGATCTGGCCGGTGACCCAACGCGCATCGTCCGAGCAGAGGAACGCGACGACATCCGCGATATCCTCCGGAGCGCCAAGGCGACCGAGCGCGGTGTTTGCAATCAATCGCTCCTGGACAGCGGCAGGGATATTCTCCGCCAGCATGTCCGTCTGAGTGATTCCAGGTGAGACTGCATTGACGGTGACGCCTTTGGCCCCCAGCTCGGCTGCAAGGCTACGTGTCATCGCCTCCAACGCGGCCTTAGCGCCCGCATAGACCGAGGAGCCTGGAGGCGCTGCCTGGGCGGCACCGGAGCTGATGTTTACGATTCGGCCCGGACTTCCCATCACCTTCGCGGCCTCCTGCATTGCAAACAACGGTCCGCGAACATCGATGTCGAACAGCCGGCTAAAGTGCGATTCGTCGATTCGCTCCAGCGGCAAAAACTCCGCGACTCCCGCATTGTTGATCAGGATGTCGAGGCGGCCGTAGTTGCTGACCGTCGCCGTGAAGAGCGAGCGTACCGCGACGAGATCGGCCATATCCGCGCGGACGACGTCCGCCTCTCCGCCAACCTTCTCGATCTGCCGGGCGGTCTCAATCGCCGCGTCCTCCCTACGCGCGTAGGTAACGATGACGATCGCGCCGTCCACCGCAAGGCGCTTCGCAATTGCCGCACCAATTCCGCGCGACGCACCCGTAACAATTGCCACTTTCGCAGTCAAACTTCCCAATGCTCCCTCCCTACCACATTCAGGCTAAACCCAATCGCTCGAATAGTTCCATTCCGAGCAGGTGAATACCTCTTGACGCGCTGGTCGCGCTCTGCTAAACTGACGAGGACACCTGGAGCCGACGATATTGACGTATGATCGTCCGGAATTCCGTGGCAGGCAACATGGGAAGTCAACGCCGATCCGCCGGGCAGTACGAAGCCGTGGAGTTCGAATGGTGCGGAACGCGCAGTCGAACTGCTTTCTGCTCTGCGGCTGGCTTGTGAGATATGCGACGTCCTGCGGCGCTCGCGGTAGAACGTGCTGGAGCGTGAAGGCGGGACGAAAATGACCGAGCAGCTCTGGGCGCCGTGGCGCCTCCAATACATCGAGTCGGCGGACAGCGCGGACGGGTGTATCTTCTGCACCTTTCCAGCAGCCGGAGCGGAACACGATGCGGAGCATCTGATTGTGCATCGTGGCGATCTCGCGTATATCATCCTGAACGCCTTTCCGTACAGCAATGGGCATCTTATGGTGGTCCCATATCGGCATACGGCGCGCATGGAAGACTATGCCGACGCGGAGATGCTGGATGTAATGAGGCTCAATCGTCTCAGCCTGGAGCTACTGCGCGTCGCGTTCCATCCGGACGGATTCAATCTTGGCGTCAACATGGGCCGCGTCGCGGGCGCCGGCATCGCGGACCACCTTCACTGGCATATCGTGCCGCGGTGGAGCGGCGATACGAACTTCATGCCGGTCATGGCCGACGTGCGGGTAATTCCAGAGAGTCTGAGCGTGGTGCATCGCCGCCTTCGCGAGGCGCTCCCGATGGCCATGGCGCAGTTTTCCATTTCGGCTAACGTAACGAAGTCCTGACCTGCCTTGTTGCCGAGCGTTGCAGATCCGATGAATGACGAAGCTGCGGAACGGTTGAATGAAGAGGCGGGGCGTCAGCTGCAGGCGGCCGCTATCGCGGAACAGTCTGAGATGGCTGCGAACGGCGTCTCTAAAGGCGACCGAATTGCGCGGCTGGCAGAGCACGCATCGACGTGCACAGCGTGCAACCTGTATGCGAACCGCACGCGGGTGGTCTTTGGCGAAGGAAATCCCGAAGCCCCGCTCTTACTAATAGGTGAAGGGCCGGGACAGAACGAGGACGCCACCGGCCGGCCGTTCGTAGGGCGGTCGGGATCCCTGTTAGACGATTGCCTTCGAGAGAACGGAATTCTGCGCAGACACGTATACGTCTGCAATGTGATCCGATGCCGCGCGTGCCTGCGGGAAGCAGGACGGCTTAAGAATAGGCCTCCTACGCTGGACGAGGCCAACGCCTGCTCGCCATGGCTCGATCAGACCATCCAGATCATACAGCCTCTCGTGATCTTATGTCTCGGCGCACCATCGGCGAGCGCGATCATCCACCGCGGATTCAGGCTGATGCAGGAGCGCGGCCAGTGGTTCGAGTCGCGATATTCGCGCAACGCAATTGCAACGCTCCACCCTGCCTACATTCTGCGACACGAGGGCGCGGCATACGACGCCGGCAGGCGCACCCTCGTCGAGGACATAGCGGCTGCCCGTCAGAGGGTCATCGAGGCAAAGCGTGAACCGAAGCTGACCCTCTTTTGACGAAGAGTCACCGGTTTGCTCCGCGAAGAAATCGGAAAACGCCTGCCACGGCGAAGATGGTTCCTACGATATATCCTCGTGAAGGCTCCGCATGAAAGGCTGCGCCCGTCGCCGTCATGATGATCAGCGTTAGACCGAGCACAATTCCAACGATACCCATAACACGCAGCATACAACTTCCTCCCCTCACCGGCTCTGGAACAACAATGCATCGCGCGATACGGTGCTTGGCAAAAGTGTAACACCATTCACACGCTCTGTCAACGCGAACCATGACGTGGCCTCGACGGAACGCGACGTGCAAAACGCGCCGTATCTAGTTGAGGAGATGCTCCAGGCCATCCCTTCCGGGCCTATCCGACGGCTCCGACCTGTCCGGAGCAAATCCAAATCCAAGTGGAGCGCGAAATAGGGAACACGTATGTCGGAAACGGAAACGAATTTGGACCAACCGGCCCCGAGGCACGGCCCCACGATGCGGCTCGCCCAACGAGAGCTGAGCTTGATTTCGCTCACCGTCGTGCTGGTCATCGTCGCTCTGCTCGGCTTTATCGGCTATCGCGCCTTGCAAGGATTCAAAGCGAATCACGATATGTTGATCGCGAAAGAGAACCTTCACCTTCTTCACGAGGCGTTCTTTAACTATGCCCAGGATTGGGACCAGATGTATCCTCCGGCGGACCGGTGGACCGACTCCATCGCCGGTTATCTATCCGGATCGAGCCAACCGGGAGGGGCGCTCGCATCGCTCCACGGGCCGGGTGATGGGCCGGAGATCTCGTATGTTTATAACGACCTGGCGGCAGGATATAGCCTGGATGCCCACGGGAAGCGCCAATTCGACCCGAGTCGGCTGATTCTCCTGATCGAGCGACCGGGCGCCGGCCCCAACGTGCACGTCGCCATTCCACCGCAGGTAGATCCGGAGGCGGAGCACGCGCTGCTGCAACAGCTCGCCTTTCCTCACGGCTCGGACGACCCACAGACGGCCGCGACGGTCGTTCTCTACGCCACGGGTGCGTATAAGGTATTCACCAGGCGCGACCTGAGGTAGCGGGTGTCTGCATCCGACAGCGGCGCGGTTGCGCAGAACCAACTTCCGCGAGGACCCGTTCCGGCCCGTCCCTCGCGGACCGACTCAAAGAGCGAACACTAATTTGACGGAAATGCGCTTCACGAAGCGCAGCGCGTTGGGACCACCGATCAGGAAGAACACGCACACACACTGACGGTAACCGTTGAAATGGACAATGCCATCGGCATTGCGAAAGTTGGAAGTGCTTCGGCAGCGCCCACCGCCCACGATAGCAGCTTGTCACCGTAGACTACCGCGAGCTCCTTTGCGTCGCCTCCCGCCTAGAGCCCTGCGCTTAAGTTCCACTTGGCCGAGACCTCCGCCTTCCCCTAGCGCGTGTCCTGCTCGACCCCAGCAACCGTGTCATCATCGTCCACGGCGCTCTTCTGGATCAGATCGAAGCCACCGTATGAAGTAGGAGTAGAGTCGTGGCGATACCGCGCGACGATGTCGCTGCGGTTGCCGAAATCGATCGCGTGCAGAAAACCGATCGTATCGGTCGGCGTGATCTTGCCGTAAAGCTTCGATCCCAAGTCGAAGTTTTGAATGCGGCACGAGTAGAACGTCTGCCCGATGATGTTGACATGGTTGTTGCTTAAGTAGTCGGCGCCTTCAAGAAAGAACGGTCTGATGATCGGGAAATAACTGTTCTCCGCGTCGGAACTGAATGCTCTCGACCGCGCCCTCCACGGTCGCAAACTCGGGACTAAACGTGGCAACGGCCGTAAGCTCGGACGTTACCGTGTAGCGCGCGTCCAGACCGGCGCGTGCTGTCGGACTTTCGCCCGTGTTGCCTGGAAGTAGACAAGGTAGTAGGGAGAGCGCCGGATGGAACGCGCCGGCCGGAACCTGAACGCCGCTCCAATGCCCCATCTTCTTCAGGTAGTTCTGTGGCCCGATATTGCTCCAGACCGATGCCAGACTCGTCCGGTTCTGATAGCGAGCGAAGTTGATGCCGATCGAGATGGGCTGCCAGCTATTCGGATAGTTCAGGATCTTCCATGGCACGCGAAGCTCCGCCGTCCATCCATCCTCTGTTCGTTTCGCGGCTCCGCTCCAGTCTCCCTTCCATTCTGCCCTGGACCCTCGACCGCCTCCAAGTCTAGCGGAGGGCGTGCCGAGGGCGTTCACCGAGAATCGGGTCAGATCCTCAACCCGGTGCGACTGGAACGGATCCAGAGTCAATTCGACATTGTCTTCCGTGTTGTCGAAATCGCCGGTGTGCTTGCTGTCCCTCACGGTTTCGCGGGCGGTGATCTGCGCCGGAACACTGTCCTTACAACGGAACCCGATATAGATGTACTGTGCATCGTAGAGCAGATAGGCGGTCGTCTGGTCCGCGACGACACTGCCATTTTGCCGCTCGACGAAGACCTCGGCATTTGCCGCCGACTTCCAGCACTTATCGGTCAGCGCGCCGTCGATGACCGGTAACACGGTCGTTTTGACCGCCGCGATATCGCGTGATGTGTAAGAATTGGCGGCGGATCGAGCGTATGCCGGCCCATGAGAGACCGCGCAGAGACCAGCGAACAGTAACCAGTGGCAGTGTTTCAAAGCGACGTCCAATAGATTGCGATCATAGCAACTCGTCACATATATGGCGAGTAATGACCAGAAGAGCGAAACTAAATCAACAGGACTATGCGCCGTGACTGCACCGCTTATTTCGTGGCGAGCCCTAACGGGCAGCCAGGTGAAGCTCTCCGAGGCCGGTATGAAGTTCAAGCAGAGGCCCGGCGCCGTTCAGATCACCGGTCAGGCGGCCACCCATCTCACCGCCGGTTCGACGGGGCACTGAGAGTTGCAGACTCGACTGGATAACTCCCATGCCGGTCGAAGCACTTACTTTGCCGCGCGAATCCGCGGGCAGACTCAATCGAATCGCGCCAATGCCAGCGTCGATTTTTAAGTGCTCGGTCGGAAGTGCAGCAACCGAGACGTCCATCTCTCCGGTTCCAACGTGCAGATCGGCGAATCTGCCGGAGAACCGGATTCGGCTTGCTCTGACGCCGCTGGCTCCGCCGGCTAGCGTCAGATCGCCCACGTCGCCGTCGATCGTGACATTGCCTGCCCCGACGTGTACCGATACGGGCTTGCCTGCGCAGTGAAGGTCGGTGAGAGCAAGCGACCCGAAGCCTGTATTCAGTTTAACTCCCCCGCCAATACCTCCGACATGAATGTCACCGACCTTCTCGATGACGTATACTCCCAGACGCCGCGGCAGGTGAACCTCCACGTTGAGGGAGGCGGACAGGCCGCCTCGGCCGCTTTGATGGTCTAGAGAGCCGCGCAGACTCTGCGGCACGATGTCCTTAAGCATCACAACGCCATTCAATTTCTCGATCTGGGCCGTAGCGGTCGCCAGCCAGCGGTGCCGTTCGGCGGCAGATCCGCCTTCGGCGCGGCGCACGGCCTTCACCGTGATGGCATCGCGACTATCTGCGAAAACTCGAACGTTCCCAATCCAGATGTCTAAACTTGCAGAGTTGACGCCGTCGCCGGCAAACGATTTCTCAACCTTCGTCTCTTCTGTGGGACGACTGCCCTGCGCAATCGACTGCGTGGTTGATAGTCCTGTCCACGCAATCAATACCGCCGCGGCAAGTGCGAAGCGATTCATCACTAGTCATCCTTTCCGTTATCAGGTCCATTGAGTTCGTTCGGGAATGCACCGTCTGCTTCTGAAAACGACTTGCGTGCCTGCTCCATACGCTCGTCCAGGTTCCGACGCGCGTCCCGTAGCGCCTTCCGCCTTACGGCACTCGCGAACCGCATGACGGCCCCGATCAGCTCTGGAGTCTCGGCGTTCTTGCGAATCACATGCCGCTCCAGTGCCCGGACGCTCTGCTCCAGGTCGATGTCCGCATGTTCCGTGTCACCGTCATGCCGGTTGTTTCGTGGCGAGGCGGGAGCGGTGGAAGCTGCACGGGATTTAGCGCACAGGTGCTATAAACGAGACGCGGTCACCTGTTCGTGCAGGTCACTGACGGTGCTGGCGCCTCGCATCCACGGAACGTCCAGAATCGCAAGCTCTGAGTTGGTCGGCTTTGGATTGGATCTATTGCGTCCCATTCGGAGATCTCGTTTTTCTGCGCCCGGCCCGCATTGTGCGCAAATTGGGAGCGATGGGCCTCAGGTTATCCCTCGACCCCGTCCTGCACTATTCACGCTGGATACCAATAGTACGAAGGTATTCGTATATCATAGACGGGCAACTTGCTCCGATTATACAAACGGACGGGCATGTGTGTCGCCTCATTTCGTTTTTCTTATGCGGCAGGCCGAAAACAGAGCCGCAGGACGGAATCTGATGCGCGCTTGGACGCTGCGAGCGCACGCGGTTCGAGAACGCCGCGCCACCATGCGTAGGTTAGCTCCGTAATGGCGCCCTGAGCGGTAAGCATCAGGTTACGGCGAACTGTCTCGCTGTCCGATACCCCCAGCCGGCGCTCTGCCGCCCACGCCCCGAGAAGAGAGTCGAGTGTCGATTCCGTCTGCCGGAACCCCTGTCTGTCCACCTGATCCATCGAATTGCTTTCTCCATTCCGGTGCGCCACTCTCCCGTCCCACAATCCATAAAGGTGGGCGTTCGCCGACGGTTGCCTCGGCAGTCACCCTCTCGGCCCACGCGCCAGGTTATGGCGCTCTAACGCCAAGATCCTGTGCCAGCCTCGCGCGAGCCTGCGCGACGCGATACCGAACCGTTCCAGCGGGCACTCCGAGAGCCTCGCCAATCTCACGGCTCGTCAGGCCGCTCAAAAGCGACATCGTGAGCGCCGTCCGCAGGCCTTCGGGCAACCGAAGTATCGCAGCCTCGGCCTCTCGTGCGCTCTCTCTTTGGAGATAGGACGCCGCCGGGTCCGTCGCCGGGCCAGCGGACCGCGAATCGGTCAAAGCCAGATCGCACTCGACGCTGTGGCGGACCGCTCGCCTGCGACAGTCGTCAGTCGCGACGTTCCTAGCGATTGCAAACAGCCAGTAGCGCAGTCGATCCGCGGGAATGCCGCGCGCGGTCCCGATATGGCGCCATACCCGAAGAAAGGTCTCCTGAAGCAGGTCGGCCGCGGAATCGGGCTGTGTGCACTGGCCCACGAGAAAGGCGTGTACGACCCTGTGATGGTTCCGATAGAGCGTATCGAACAGTGAGACGTCGCAGTCTTTCTCGGATCGCTGCTTTCCGCTCATTCGTAGCTTTTGATCTCGCCCATCTTCTCCTTTGTCAGCACCTGCGCCAGCGGAAGGAGCGGCTTCGGCACGCGGAGTTGGCCCATCAGGACGATCTCATTGATCTTGCTCTGCATCAAGTCTCGCGTAACATCGGCTTCAATCGTCAGGTTACCCATGATCACCAGCGGGGCCGGCTCAGGTAGAAGCTCCAGGAACTCCTTGCCGATCGACTCGTCTCCCATAAACAGGCGTGGGTCTGCGGGCAGGTAAAATGTCTGTCCGTTGACGTGGATCAGTTTTGATCCGAGTGCATCCTCACTGCCCCGAGTCGCGAATAGCTGCCCGGTCAAGTGGATGCCTTTGTAACCCACGGACTGCACAACGGACGTGATAAACACCTGTCCGACCGCGACTAGAATCCGCTCCGGGTCTCCCGCCGCAAGCGCCTCTCCGCTCAGCTTGATCTGCCCGACCTGAAGGTTTACGTTGTCGCCGCCGGGAATCGGCGCGATGGTCCCAACCTCCGACATCGGTATCTGCATCAACGCGCCCGCCAGGTGCTCGGGCACAAGGATCACGCCCACTTCCGATATCGACGTGATGTTCTTGAACTCCTCCGCCGATTTCGCGGAGAGCAGATTGAGAACTGCCACTTCATGTATATGCCCGCTCGGAACACTCGTATCCGACATCGTCTTCTCCTCCTCGCTGTACTGTCATCGCTTACATTCAGAGAAGACGCACGCGCGTGCCGCCTGTTGGAGAATCTCGAAATACTCACCGCCGGACACCTGGAGTGCGAGCAACGTGAGCCTTCACTTTAATCACAACGGCGCATCCCACAAAGTTAAGGCCGGGGCGCGAGCATTGATTCAGCTCAGACTCCCCCAGACCGGCACCCCGTGAGTTGAAGTTAAATAGTTCAAACGAGGCCCATCGTTCGGACCGCGCCGGCCCGGTCAATCACGTGCGGGAGGAAGGCGCAATCCACGAGGTATCATTGAGCGATCGAGGAGATTGAAACCGAACTGTACGAGGATTGCAAGGAGCGCCGCGGGGATGGCTCCCTCGCAGATTGTTGGCGTATCATTAAGGTTCAGCCCACTCTGGATCGGCTCGCCAAATCCTCCGCCCCCTACGAGCCCCGCTAGGGTCGCAGTTCCTACATTGATGATGGCGCTCGTACGGATACCGGCAAGAATGGAGGCCGCTGCCAAAGGCAGGTAGATCTTGAAGAGTTGAGCTGTCGGTTCCAGCCCAAGTGCGACCGCCGACTCACGAAGCGGTTGAGGAATGTCTCGCAGGCCCACTGCCGTATTCTGGATGATTGGCAGCAGGCTGTACAGGAACAGTGCCACGATGGCGGGCCGAGGACCGATGCCGAATATCGGCACCATAAGCGCAAGCAGCGCCAGCGAGGGGATCGTCTGGATGACGCCCGCGGCGCCAAGAATCACCTGACTGAACCATCCCGGGCGGCTTGCAACTATTCCGAGCGGTAAGCTGACGACGATTGCCGCGAGCAGGGATATTCCGACCAGGCTAAGATGCTGGAGCGTCAGCCGCTGAAGGTAGGCCGCCAGTCGTCCGGCTTGCGATCCCTCGACGGCCGGCGCCTCCTTGAAATATCTCATCGCCGCCTGGGTATAGTCCTTAGTCTTTTCCGCCTCTTCATTGAGCGCGATCATGCGGTTCTCATCGATCGTGCCCTCCAGCTTGCGGATCGCTTCGACGGCCTTACTGGGCGTGTCCAGCCGATAAAGAAACACCGCTTTGTACTGTGGGAAGTAGTGAAGATCGTCCTCCAGCACCTTCAGGTGATACTCCCCGATTTTGGCGTCGGTGGTGTAACACTCCTTCAGATCGATCTGCCTGCTGGTCAGCGCGGTATAGCCAAGGCCGTGCTCGATTCCTCGAACATCGTTAAACTTCAGGCCGTAGCGGGCAAGAAGTGGTTTCCATCCGTCCTGCCGGCCCAGGAACTCCGGCGTCGGGCCGACCCGAAGCTCCGGGTGGCTCCGCAAATCGCTAATCGTATTGATACCTAGTCTGGTGGCCGTATCGGTCCGCATGACCAGCGAGTAGCCGTCGTTGAAACCGAGATCGCCGGTCATACCAATACTCTGCTTCTTCAGGGCTTCACGCAATGCATCGAGAGTCAAGCCACCCTTCACCTTGAGGATCTCCTCGGTGATGGTGCCGGTGTATTCCGGATACATCGCGATGTCACCGTGCAGCAGCGCTTGCCAGACGATGATCGTACCTCCCAGTCCCTGACTATGGGCCGCCGGAACGCCGCTATCAATTAGCAGCGTCTTCGCGATCTCGCCCAGGACATAGGACTCCGTAAACTTTTTCGAGCCGACCACCACCTGGGCTGCCTGAGCCCTGTTTGTGCAGACGGAGATCTCACACAAAGGCACGAAGCCGCAAAGGAAAAGACACGTGACGAGCCGACGTAGTAAGTGAGGTTTGGAGGCGAGGGAACCGCGGTGGGGCGGTAACGCTCGGGCGATCCAACCCGCCGCGCCTCCGTCTTGGATTGGAGTCGACCCCATACCCGGTACCCGACACCCAATACGAGGGACATGCCTGTATCTCATAGCTGGACCAGGCTCCTCTGGGCGTTGAGAAACTCGGTGACATAGGGATTTGACGGACGCTCGCGGAGGTCTGCGAGCGTACCGACCTGGACGACGGCGCCGTCTCGCATCAGCACGATCTTATTGCCGAGGTACCCGGCCTCGCCCATGTCGTGGGTCACGAGGACTACCGTTTGGGTGAGCTGCTTGAAGATCTCCTTGAGATCGGACTGCAGTCCCGCGCGCACCATGGGATCGAGTGCGCCGAGCGGCTCGTCGAGCAGCAGGACGTCGGGACGCAGCATGAGTCCACGCATAAGGGCCACCCGCTGCCGCTGCCCGCCGGACAGCTCGACAGGATACCTGCCGAGACCGTTCACCGGAAACCGCGTCAGGCCGCACAGCTCGTCGAGACGCGCACGCTGCTTGTCCGCGGGCCAGTCGAGGTGCCGCGCCATCAGCATGACGTTCTGCTCCGCGGTCAGGTGTGGAAACAGTCCGCCATCCTGAATCACATATCCCAGTCGGCGGCGCAGATCTTGCAGGGCGTCTGCCGGCATCGGTTTTCCATCGAACAGAACGGATCCGGAAGTTGGCTCGATCAGACCGACGATCAGCCGCAGCAGGGTAGATTTTCCGCACCCGCTGGGTCCGATAAGTACCGTTGTCTGACCTGACTCGATCATCAGGTCGATCGGATGTACCGCCACCGCATTCCCGTACGACTTGCCGACTCCGCGCAGCTCGATCATCGTGCGCACCTCATCCCCAGGAAACCCTGTCGGTACGTCGGCACGTACCAGTTTCGAAAGCTCGATCGCAGGATCCGATGGTCCGTAGCCCACGATCCGCCCCGGCAGACGTAGTGACCTCCGCACATATGATCTTTTGAGTATCCGTCGTACGGAAAGGGTTCGAAGCCAGGATATGGCGAGAACGTCGACGAGGCCCACTCCCAAACTCCTCCGGCCATGCCGTACAGCCCGAATGCGTTCGGCGCCGTATACGCGGCGTTCACCGGCTGCCAGCGGCGCATCTCGCAGTCCACATGCTTTGCTCCGGACGAATCGTCGCCCCATGGATAGCGAGTCGTTCGGTGGAGGCCAGCATCGAATGCTGCCGCATACTCCCATTCAGCCTCCGTCGGGAGCCGCTTACCTGCCCAGCGAGAGTATGCGTCGGCCTCATACCAGCTAAGCGCGGAAACCGGTTCGTTAGGATGGATCGCTCGGATTCGATCTACCCCGCAGGTGACATACCGGTCACCAGTCGCCAGCCAGTACTCCGGATGCTGTACTCCCTCTCGGATGACCCACTCGTAACCTACAGAGGACCAGTAGTCGCGGCATATGTACCCGCCTGCGAGCATGAATGCGAGCCAATCGCCGGCAGTCACGGGATAGGCATCTACCTCAAACGGCGCGACCTCCACAGTATACGCTTTGTGCTCGTTGTCGTAAGCATGTCGGTCGTCCGAACCCATGACGAAGCTTCCACCGGGAATGGCGATCATCGGCTCCTCGGACTTGCGCGATGGGTCCGGCCAATCCACCGGGTCGTCATCGTCGAATCGGTCCACTCTATCGAGATCCAGGGTTCCATTCTGATGTTGGTGGCGGCGTATCAACTGCAGCAACTCGGCGATCGTCTCCTGGTGCTGGCACTCGTGCTGAAGCGCGAACTCCCAGGCATAGCCATCTGCCAGAAGCGCATCGTCACTGCCGAT
>JBBQVV010000151.1:0-14689 GCA_038211235.1 Chthonomonadales bacterium
GCCAAGACGCACGCGACGATGCGACAACACGAGCACGTCATAGCTCCCCGGCAACACGTGCGACAACTGGTATTCCCCCGCACTATCCGTCCGGGCGACGATGGTGGTGCCGGCCAATGACACGACAGCAGCCATCGGGCCGCCACCCGCGTCCGAGACGCGACCGCGCACTTGTGCGCCGGCGACCCGAAACAACAGCTCCGATCCCCGAGATGCCTCCAGCAGATCGCCGCCAACGATATACAGGTCCGCGACCTTCGCGCGATCGCTCGCGGGCCTGCCTAGGGTCCGCATGACGGCAAGTCGCGGCACCCTGATGTTCCAGCTGCGGACGATAGGCACACCAGAGGGCAGATAGAGAAACGCCAGCTGCGCGCCCGCCCCCGCCTCAGCGACCTCGGGCTCCACGCCTGTGTACTTGAAATCCGCGTCCTGGAGTGCGCCCGATGTCCAATCGAGCCACAGGGTGCCTTTGACGTCCACGAAAGGTGCGCCGTCGGCCCGTACAGATCGTCCGCTCGGCAGGGGCTCGAACGCGATACCAATGTCAGACTGTCCGCGCGTGGCCAGGTGCAGGCAGTGTGTCTGCGTGAAGGAACGGCTCAGCAACACATCCGCGTCCGGCACGCGATAGGTTGCGCCCTCGCGATCACTGGTACGGTAGCCGGAATCCGCGTATGCCTCAGGCTCCAACGGTGATACGAAGGGCCGCCTGCTTGGTCCGGTCTGCTGGGTAACCCGTTGACTCAGAACGTGGCCGGTGCGCGTCGACTGAATGCGTTCGTACCCAGACGTGGTGACGGAAAGCGCCGCCTCGTCTCTCGCGATCACTGTGGCGAGGAGTCCGGTCCGAGCGGCCTCCCACACCGCGAGCGCACTACCGGACGCGTCCTGTTCGGCCGCGAGGAGGCATTCGTTCTTGCCCGTTACCCGGATATCGGAAAGTCGAACAGCAACCTCGTCCAGTTCCAGCCGCACGTCACGCACTCCATCCCGCGTGACTCTGAACGGTCCGAATGACAGCGGCTGAAATCCAATGCGCATGGTGCGCAGGGTGAATGAACCGGTATCGGGAGGGGCAAGTACGAACGCGCCATCTTCGCGCGATACCGTACGAGCGCCCAACGTGCTTGACGCGGACTGGAGTAGCACAACGACGCCAGAAATGGTGACATTCGAGCTACGACTCACCACGTGGCCGGTTACCGTCTGTGCCAACACGCCGTTCAACGGGCAGAACGCAGCCAGCACGGCAAGTCGCGCTATCCACATGCGGGCACTTGCAATGAAGGCACACGTCAAGAGCGTGCCTTCAATGTAGTCGGTAACGACCACGTACGAGAATCGCTACGGCTTCCGGGAGTGAGCATTGCAACAGGGAAATCCACCAGAAATCATTCGTATACTATGAACAGCTCGACAAGTTAAACCTCATATAGAGAGAACAGTCTGCAGAGGCGCCACCAGCCCGACTACAGAAATATTCGTCTATAAACTACTCACATGTTCCAATGCCCACTTCACCGCACGATCCCTGATTTGGTCCGATACAGGCTTGGTGCGGACAACAGGGGCCGCAAGTGGCATTGCATGCGGTGCCCGAGGCCGGGCAAAAATGTGCGGTGGCACTACAAACCTGTGCCGCACTAACTCGTGGAGTTGTCCCCAAGACGCCAAAGATCGCCAGAACAGACATGCCACAAATCCAAAGTTTTCTTTTCATATATTATCCCTCGCTCGTACATACAGGTGAAGGCTGGTGGCGCAAACGGTGAGCTACTAAAGTCGCCGAGATCCTTGTTAACGTTGCGTTTGAGATCGCAGCGCTAGCTGAACATATCGCATCAACGTGTCCAAGCCGGGTGAACCGCCGAACATCGAGTCATTAATAAGCACCGTAGGAGTGCCGTGTACGCCTAGACGGGCGGCATCCGTACTATCAATGTGCAGACGTTGAGCTACCTCAGGGCTGGTAAGGCACGAGGCAAACGCCGTAAGATCCGGTACTCCGACTCGCTTCGCAATTCGCAACGTACTTTCCTTTTGGAGCGAATCCTGATCGGCAAACAACTCGCCGTGATAATCCTCAAATTTCTTTTGCGGAACTGCACAAATGGCACCTGCAGCTGCTGAGCGGGCCAAGGAATGAAAAGATAGCGGATAGCTACGATATATCACCTGCACCTCAGCGGGCCAACGCTTCCGCAGCTTAGTGATATCTTGAGCCAGGGTACGACAGTATGGGCACTGATAGTCTGAGAACACAGTGAGTGTCACCCGACTGTTCGGGGGACCAAAGCGCTGCGGTCCAGATGCGTAATAGCTCCAGTCTCTTACGTGCGAAACGGCGATAGCCGTTGGTGCAGAATGGGCCGGCTGCCACCGCAACCACACGACGGCGATCGCAGCGATCGTAATCAAGCAGGTAATGAACGTTAGGGCGCGATCTTTATTCAAGCCGAGCATACACGATACCGAGCCGAAGGCTATTGCAGGTACGCCGGATGCGGATAGACGTTCGCAAGGCATAACACTCTGAACATTAGCGTGCAAGAGCACAAAGCGGGCACAACTGGCGTAAGGTCCTTCAGGTAACTAGTTGTTAGAGCCTAGTGCAACATCATCAGGATGATGATCGCTGACCGTTCCCGCAGCTCCTATCCTGTCGTGTTAGACGGTCATAGTCAGGATTCTGTGAACACAAATGGCACCGCAATGAAGGAAAACGGCTACACGGAATGGAGCGGCGGCGACGCTGCGATGAGACTATTATGCTGCGGCCGGCTCCGTTATACGGAACTGCGCAATCAAAGACAACAACCCTTCCTCTGGTAACGAGAAGCCGCACTGTGTCCGACCGAAGTCAGGCACAGTGCGGCTGTCATTTGCGAACGAACTGCCGCTGCGTGGCAAGGCTACAGCAATTCGTAGTCAGTTTATCAAGAGCGCTAGTTCTCCACAGGCGCACAATCATGCCGCGAAAGGCAGGATTGGCGAGTTATTATCGATAGCCCTTATATGGTCACCCTGAGTAGCCTACTGCAGCGGTGGACCTTATTCACCGCTGTACTGGACTTAACCCGAAAAAGTGGACGCGTGAGTTGATTGGTAACTACGCGGCCGCCTGCAACTGTGCTTCGTACTCAACGGGACTGACATAGCCCAATGTGGAATGCCGCCGCTTCCGGTTATACCACGTCTCGATATAGCGGAAGATCGCGCGCCGGGCCGCCTCCTTCGTCGGCCAATTGCTCTGCATGATCAGCTCGAACTCCAGCGTCGCGAAGAAACTCTCGGCCACCGCGTTGTCGTAACAGTCGCCTTTGCCGCTCATGCTGGCAATCATTCCGTGCGCCGCCAGTTCCGCGCGGTAGTCGGTCGCCGCGTACTGGCTGCCGCGATCCGAGTGGTGGATGAGGCCGGGCGCCGGACGCCGCGTCTCCTGGGCCATCCGCAACGCCCGCAGGGCCAACGTGACGTCCATGGTGTCGTCCATCGCCCAGCCGACGCACCGACGCGAGCCAAGATCGAGGACCGTGGCCAGATACAACCAGCCCTCCCGCGTCGGGATATACGTGAGGTCGGCGACCCAGACGTGGTTGACGATGCCGTTCACATCGAATTGCCGCGCCAGCAGATTCGGGGCGATCGGATCCGCGTGATTGGAGTTCGTCGTCGAGACACGCCGGCCGGTGGGCCGGCGCGCCGCGAGTCCATCGTCGCGCATGATGCGCGCGACCCGCTTCGTGCTGACCGGGAATCCTTCCGCCTGCAACTCTCGCTGCACGCGTGGCGCCCCGTATGTCGCGGCGCTCGCCGCGTACGCCATCCGGATATGCAGCAGCAGGAGTTCGTCAATGAGTGCGTGCCAACTGGGCGAGCGCTTCCTCCACGCGTAGTACCCCGCGGGCGAGACCTCGAGGACCAGAGTAAAGCGGCTTGAGGGCTGCGACACTCTCATATTTAGATAAAGAAAAAGGGCCCACATTTGGGCCCCCGCGATCGGATTGGGAGTGGCATCCCCACAGACGTCCCCAATGTTGTCAACACCGGATTGGAATTGCGCACTTTCACCGGCGAGAATTGCACACTCGGCGGGGGGCGAGCCGGTTAGGACGCCGCCGCCTCCTTCCGGCGAGACCGGGATGGTTTCTGGGTGTCACGGCCGGTGGGGTGGCGCGTGGCGCCCAGCGCCCGGTGCAGTTCCGTGTGGTGCCGCATCCGAAAGCTGTTGCCGCGGATGTTGACGATGTGACAGTGATGGACGAGGCGGTCGATCAGCGCGGCGGCCATGACGTCGTCCCCGAAGACCTCGCCCCATTCCTCGAAGCCCTTGTTTGAGGTCAGGACGGTGGACGCGTGTTCGTAGCGCCGGGACATGAGCTGAAAGAAGAGCATTGCCCCCGTGCGACTGATCGGGAGATAGCCGATCTCATCGACGATCAGGAGCGAGGGAAAGGTGAGGGTCTTCATGCGATGGAGCAGACGGCCGGCCTGACTCGCCTCTTCGAGGGACGTGATCAGATCCCCGAGCGTGCCGTAGTAGACGCGCCGCCCGCTCTCCGCCGCGGGTGATGGCGATGCGTCGTGCGGGGAGACGCGCGGCGCGGCGGAGACGTGGTGAGATCGCGGGTCAGCTGGCCGGTGGCGATCCAGTAGTGCACCATGCGCCGGCTGACGCTGAGGCGCTGGGCAATGGCGCTCTTCGAGAGGCCATCTTCAAGCAAATGCTGAAGTAACACGAGGGTATCCCATCCGTACACGGTGCCTCGCCTCTGAGCAGGAGGCAGGCGAATGTGCCAACGGGGCCGGACGGGTGCTCACTACAGGGCTCAGAGCATCCGCCGGCAGGCGGGGTCTCCAAGTGCGCAATTCTCGCCAGTGATTGTGTGCAATTTCACGCCGGTGCTAACAAATGTCTCTGAAGTCCCCGCAACCGCCACTCATTGGCTTTCAATCGTCGTCGCCAACGGCCTCGTGTGCGCGGGATCCGATCGAAAACTGCGTCGCTCTGCCTATTGCCACGTACCTGGGCTTACTCGATAAGCACGAAGATACCCCACGATATGGGCAAAGTCGTATGGCCCTTGTTTGAACTGGTAGAAGGCAATCCAGAAATCCTGATTGCTCTTGTTACAACCGCTGGTCCCGCTCACTTCCATCTAGTCGAGCAACGAAAGAGTTCCAAGGGGCCGACAGTAAAACCTACACTGCCATAGGTACCAGCCTGAGCGCATTCCGAATACGCAGGGCACAGGCCCTTATCCAAGCCGAGGAAGCTAGCCGTTGCTATTCTGTCTGTGCGTAGGGTGTTGGCAGACTCTAGCAGTTCGGAACGTTGCCGGCACTGATTATCACATTCACACGAAGAGGCTACCATGCTGCAACAAGAGCTCGCTGCTGCACTTCACGCCCATGTCCGAAAGGCCTTCCGCCGGTTATCCCCTGCGTTCGAAGATGAAGCGATGCTTCGTGCACAGGCGACTCAATATCTATCTCCACACTACGGGATCCTAACGGAACCACTCAAGGCTTCACTCGGCACGCAGACGTCGGCCTGACTACCGCGGCGATCCGGTCCAAAGCACAAAGTAGCTGGGATGGCGATCCATGCTGCCCCGACATTCCCTAAGTCCTTCCATCTGCGACACAACGAATCCATCGACGAAGGCATTCGCACGAAATACTTCGACAAGCCGTACGTCGAGACTAGTGAACATCCGATGCGGTTGATAAACCGCGCGCCGCCCATCGAGCAAATTACAATCCCCTTCGTACGTCAATCCAATACCTTGATCCATTGTCCTCAAGGATCGGCTGCGCATTGACTCAACGCCGCGATACTGCTGGAGTACGACATCCAACGGCGCGCGATCCGCACGGAAAGGATCACGCGGTCCGAGAATGGCGGGCGCCTCCCGCTCCGGCGCGCTCTCGGCGATCAAACGCCTCGAAGCCTGCATCCGCGATTCCGGCCCAGATTCACCAACAAGAATTGCACACTCGAAGACCCCGCCTGCCGGAGGATGCTCTGGGCTCCGGCGTCGTGTGCACAACGCAGCTCTGGGAGTGAGGAGCGGACACAATCGAGGATACCGAACGGCGACTCGAGTTGAACCGACATATCTCGAAGTCCCTAATGCTGGAGTAGCGCTGTTATTCGAACTGTGCTGCCCACGCTGCACACCTGAGCACCCGGGGGCACTGCAACGCTGTCTTTTTGCCATGTACGGTATCCGGGGGACGCGATGAGCACATGGTAAGTACCTGGTCGCCCATACGGGCCACCGAGAACGTACGCCTGCACGGCGCCATTAGGGGGAGGTACCGGGTGCGACGCAGAGCCCGAGGACTGCCCAGCTGTCCACGACATGGTAGCGGTGCCGCTGATCGGTTGCGCCGTCGCGGAGTCGCGAATGTCTACCGCAAACGAGAGTAACCCCGAGTTCGGACAGTTCTCGTAGCCGTCCGAGGTATCCGGACTCACGGATGAGCAGCCTAACGCTGAGGCAGCGAGCAAAAGGGCCAGTCCTCTCATGAGAGCAACCTTCAAAACGTGTGGGTGGGGGTGAGTGCCTGCCAGCCGTACCAGCCATTCCACGGGAGATTATATACCGAGTACGTCCCGCCGATCCAGCACGGTCCATCCAGAATGAGCCCGGTCATTCCATCACCAGCTGTCGGCGGTGTTAAGGGGACACCATTGCCACTTGGCGTTGCCGTAAAGAGTTCGTCCGCGAACAGGCTCGGAATTGTAGGACAGCCGGGGCTATAATAACCCTGCATGTGATTCGACTCATGCATGATCCATCCCGTGACCGTAACATGAGGAACCCCGCAGCTGCGGTACTTTTGCTCCCACGCCGACGTCCGCACATTCCAGATGACCGCCTTCCAACAATCCCAAGAGCTATCCGCTCCTGCTGAGTTATCTGCGACAACTGCAATTGACGCCGCATGTTCGGTTGTCGACCAGCTAGTGGTGTAGGGAGCGTGCTGAGTCGTGTAGTTCGCGAGCCAGGTCGGACTGGCCATATTTTCGCTATACGCAAACGGACCATTGGGTTGGTTGCACCAATCCCAAATGCCGAACATGTGGTCTGGCTGATTCCAGTACGCCCCATTCCAATGCACAATAGATACCTCAATACATGAGCCGCCGTGAGGTAACATCGTTGGCGCATACAATAGGGCATCCGTCCACGAGGTAGGGACGCTGAACCATTTCTTAACGCCCATCGGAGAGAGGGGCGCCAAACCAATGCTCGCGGCATCCACCTCGATCCCGCGCGCGGTCTGAATTACCCAACCAGCGTGGGCGTCGTTATAGACGATTGACGGAGCGGGCCCCGTTGACGACATAGGACCGGCTCGACCGAGCGCGGCACTTGGCAATCCGCGCGCGAACGGGAGATCTCGACGCATTTGCCCGGCAACGTTGAGTTCAGGCGTACTGTTGGGCTGGGGCGGGCCGTCTATCCTTTCGTTATACCGATGTTGCGGACCACCGCCGCTTGGCACAGCGCTAAAAGAGCTTCGCAAGGCTCCGGCTGCCGCTTCACGCGGAACGCTGATGGACGGTACGTCACACGCAAGCAAGGCGGCGCAGGATACAAAGGTGCCGACGCGGATAAGCCGTTGGGCGAATAGCATTCGTGTGTGTCGAAGCTGAAGCGAGAGGGTGAGGAAAACGGCGGCCGGTGCTCGTAGCGGGCAGAGGGCTAGCTATTAGAGGAATGCTATGCACTCCGCCGCTAGGCGTAAACAAATCGTTTAGACGCTGCGAGGCAAGTCGCGCATCGCAACCGATGTACAAACCCGTAAGTGAGACGAGCGCGCGCGGAGAGCTCATACACCAGATCTGAACGTCGCCCAAATTGATCGGCACCTCATTGACGCTGATGGCGGGGGGGCCGTCACGATTCCGGAACGGTCGCGAGGAGCGAGGCGAGCAGGAGCGCTCGCCCGTCCACAACGGACGCGACCGCTGATACCTCCGCATTCCAGAGCCGGCGGTCAGGTGGCCAATGCCTAATGCGAATGACGGGTCAACAATCAAGCTGCGGTCCAGCCCCGTTGGAACATGCATGGGGTGTAGGGTCCGCGGTACATGTGGAGCGCCGTGCCTTCTCGAATAGCTGCGGCCGCTCATGTCATTCCTTTCAGATGTGCCCCTTAGCTTCGATTCAGATGTGCCCCTTAGCTTCGATGCCGTGCCGAAGGCCAACCGGAATCCAGCCAGCCGCCGCATTGAATTTGAGCTCTAGCCCCGCTTACGCCACTCATTCTGCTACCGGCTCCAGGGTATGGATCAGCGGCTCGGCGTGGTGAAGGGCGGCAAAGGTGTCACGCTCCACATTCGATGATCTGGGGGGCACCGGAACGCTCAAGAAGGGCGAAAGCTGGCCCTAGTTTCGTGGTTCGAAACACTGATTCGGTGGTGTATCGAATTCCTTGCGGAAAGAACAACCGGTTCGAACCGTGCCCTGAACGTGAGCGCCAAAGTCTCCCAGATCAGAGAGATGTGCGCCAACAAGTGGACGCCTGCGAGAAGGACCTCCTCTCGGTCCAGACTCAAGGGATCCATCACGTCACCTTGAGCGACCATCACTTGCGATATGTCAACGTCAATCGCCGCGAGCCGCTCGCGAAACTCCTGAAGCGCTTTGAGTTGCTTTTGTCGGTGGAGTGAATCGTCCGCATGACCCTGGCTGCGTGTTGCGAAGTACTTTGCTAGGCGTTCGGCGAAACATTGAACCTGTTCCACTGTCGGACGGAGGCCGCGAAGGAAGTGGACAAATTGCTCCTGCACCTGATGTGGGCGCATTCCACGAGAGCGAAGCGCGCAGCCTTTGCGAATGCAGTAGTAGTACGAAAACCTGCCGCCGTTCCCCCTCGAATGGGCGCCGGTCAGAGGCTGATCGCATTCCGAACAGCGCAGTAGTCGCCGCAGGGGAAAATCTGGGTGTGAGTGCAGCCGTTCAACGGGCGCGGTGGGTTGACGCCCCTGCGCCGGAGCCGAACGTGAGCGTACTCAAGGGCTGAAAGCATAGGCTTGTGGAGCCCCGGTCGATCCTCTTTGCTCCACGGGTTGACCAAGCGGCCGGCGTAGTAGGCCAAGTTACGGCCCAGGAGCCTGTCAACGAGCTGGGGTGTCGCGGGCATTCCGCTGAGACGTTCATATCCCCAGGCATTTAAGCGCTTGACAAGGGCAGCCTGAGATGGCAGTTCGCCCGACGCGTATCCACGCAGCCCGCGCTGAATGAGCGGGAAGAGCCTGTCGTCAGGTTCATCAGGGACGGTCTTCTCCTCACCCTTCTTTCGGTGATGGGCGCAGCTGTAGCCGACTGGAGGACGAAAAGGCCAAATGCCCTGATTGATCCGGGCCACCATACCCTCCATGCAGCGCTGCTTGCGTATCGCGTTGTCATATTCGGCAGCTCCTGCGAGCACTGTCTCAATAAACTTCTCAGCCGGCTTATTGCCGATCGGCTCAGTGACCGAATGAAGTGCGGTCCCGTAGGTCAGTAGAATGCGGCGTACGGAGAAATGATCTCCTGTATTACGGGCGAAACGATCGACCACGAAGGCTTCGACATTCTTCTCTTTGCGACAGAACTCTAGGGCTGACAGAAACCGCGACCGATTATTGAAGGACAGATCCTTCGCCGACTCTCCCTCTTCGCGGAACAGCCCAACTACGGTGATGTTCTTCTGATCGCAATGTTTGCGGCAGAGCTCCTCTTGTGAATCCAGAGAAGTTCCATCGACCTGCTCGTCGCTGGAACGCGGGTGTATATGACGCCATTCATCCCTTCTTTTTATCACGAATGAGGGTCTCGTTCAACGAGTCCTCTACACCGTTCAGTCCCTTGCCCGGTATCCTTTCGTTTTGCAGGCACTCTTTCATGGCCTCTACGATAAGCTCAACTAGCGAGAGCCAAGTGTTCTCGATCTCTTCCGGCGTCGCATTAATTGTCTCTTCCGTTGTGGGCGGAATGGGGTACGTGTGAAGCATCGACCCATCGTATCGCCCTGACTGAGCTAGATGCAGGCGTGCCTACCTGCCGGCCCTGCATGAATCGACCCTCTGGGGAGCCGCGGAGGCACGTGCTACGCTCTACCGATGTCCGAACCAACAGAAGAGAAGAAAAAGAGTTCACCTCTCGTCTCTGCCGTCCTTCGGGATGGTACGATAGTCGAAACGCTATACAAGCCGGATGCGAATCAGACCGCCTTCGCGGTCTTCCACACTGGAAAGGCCGTCGAGCAGGGCACCTTGGACGTTCCGGAACTTGGCCGAGTCGTGCCCTACTCGAGAGATAACAATCTCCTCACCCACGGGGTGGTGCTTTTTCCGTCTGCCGTAGAGGGCTACAACACAGACTCGCACCTCCTGGCTGAGATTCGCGCATTCATCCATCGATATGCGGATCTCTCCGAAGCATTCGAAGAGGTAGCGTCATACTACGTACTTCTGACCTGGGTGTACGACGCGTTCTCCGAAGTGCCCTACCTCCGACTGAAGGGTGACTTCGGGTGCGGAAAGTCTCGGTGTTTGCAGACAATCGGGTCCCTGTGCTATAAGCCGATGTTTGTTTCGGGCGCTTCCACCGTGTCGCCCATGTTCAGAATCATTGACACATTCCGGGGAACGCTTGTCATGGACGAAAGCGACTTTCGTTTCTCCGATGAAAAGGCTGAGATCGTCAAAATCTGGAACAACGGCAACGCTGCCGGATTCCCAGTGCTACGAAGCGAATCTACGCCGGGCAAGGAATTCAACCCTCGCGCCTTTGTCGTCTTCGGTCCGAAGATCATCGCCACACGAGGAGATTTTCAAGACCAGGCCCTCGAAAGCCGATGCATCACGGAAGTGATGAGCGGCCTACCGCCGCGAAAGGAAATACCGCTCAGCTTGCCACGGATCTTTCATATGGAGGCGCGTAATCTACGCAATCAATGCTTGGCGTTCCGATTCAACAACTTGCAAACGCTCGAAGCATGTGACTTCCGGAGAGAGCGTGGTATTGAAGGGCGAGTTGCGCAAGTATTTGGGCCGTTGCTCGCGATGGTCGCGGATCAAGATGCTCGCGCGCGCATCCTTGCCATCGCCCGAGGAAAAAGTGGCGATCTGAGAGCCGAGCGAAGCGCGAGTGTCGAAGCGCAACTTGTGGAGGTCATCAGGCAGTTCCGCGTAGAGTCGCTCCCTCTCGGTGTGAAGAATATTACGGAACGATTCTCACAGAAGTACGGTCCGGAGTACGACAGAGCAATCACGCCTCGTTGGATTGGCGCGCAACTCCGGAGGAGGCTGTCATTGCTTCCGGTGAAGACGCACGGTGTTTTCGTGATACCAGCAAATGATTCGAGAATCGCAACTCTGTTGGAGCGATATCCGGCCGAGGACATCAGCGAAGATGTTGAGACGTTGGGGATATCTGTTAGCCAAAAATCGGGTATTATGGAGAGCTAGATCGAGGATTCTTGCGCGGAGAGCGCGCGGTACGTAAGTGGGCGACATATCCCCATGTCCACCGCGCCAAGCACCCACCACCAACGGCACGAAAAGGCGCCTCTGTTCTTTCTCAATTGCGGAGTAAGATGTTCGCTCAATATGACCATTGTTCCGCTCACTACATATCTGAAAACGTACCGAAAACGCACTGGGTTGACCCACGAAGAAATGGCATTTCTGCTGGGTTCAATGAGTGGTACCAGCGTCTCGCGGCACGAGAACGCGCAGCGGCTGCCGATCTTGAGAACCGCACTCATGTACGAGGTGATTCTCGATGCAACGGTGAGCGAACTCTATGAGGGGCTTTTCGCCGAAATGCAGGAAGCAGTATGTGCAAGGGCAAGAGGTCTCTGCGCATCACTTGAGCGACAAAAGCGCACGCTCACGGTCCAGAAAAAGATTGCCCTGTTGCAAGCGATTATTGGCAAGGAGGTAGCGCAAGAAGGCAAATAGCATGGCAGAAAAATATCGCGACCATGCGCGCATTCTCGGAATTGACCCATCCACCACGGGATTTGGCTTCGCGGTGCTCGAGGGGAACAACCGCCTCGTTGATTGGGGGCTGGCTACACTCTATTCGAAAGATGACGAGGAGCTACTCGTTCGAATCGATACACTAGTGCGGCAGTATACCCCAACGGCCATCGCGCTTGAAGATGTGACCGGAAGGAAAAAAGGTGTGCGCAATATACGCAGACTTGCGCAGGTGCGGGCGTACATGGAGCAGCGCGGTATTCGATGCGTACTAGTGTCGCGAGCCGATATTCGCTTTGCGCTCGGTTTGGCGGAATTCGCCACGAAACATGCTGTTGCGGAGAGGCTGGCGACTGCGTTTGAAGAACTTGCGTGTCTTCTTCCTCCGCCCAGAAGGCCCTGGCAAAGTGAAGACCGACGTATGAACGTGTTTGATGCCCTTGGCGTGGTATACGGATGCCAAGGCATCCGAAGGTTCGCCAAGATGAACCGCCCCGGGATTGTGGGAGGCTCCCAATCGTGAAGGTATGGGAGCATGGCAAAACAACAACGGTATTCTCCTGAGGTGAAGGAGCGGGCCCTCCGAGCGCTGCGGAATCAGCGGGCGAGCTACAACACGGAGTGGGCGGCGTTCTCGTCCATCGCGAGCACGATTGGGTGTACCGTGGAAACCTTTGGCTTGATAAAGACGAAGGATTCCTCACAATACTCAAGAATATTCAGGAGATCACCAAAGCCTGGCGGTCATTGATCAGGAGCTGGAGTGTTCCCGGAAGGCAGCTTGAGTGAGAATCTCACATTCCTCCTCTTTCGCTCTTCCGCTTCCCTTTTGTGAGAGTTGCCCAGAGCGTAGTGATGCTCGCAAGAGTAGGCGTGTTCACCGATGCAAACAATCCTCTGACGAATGACATCGTCCGGAAGATGTATTCCTGCGCACGATGCAGGAGAGTTCGCCGCCGGAATATAGTATGGCGCTACGGCTGACATACCTCCCTCACCCTTTCGCAAGATCTCTTATCTATCCCGGCGACTTATTCAGCTGAACGGAGGGTGACGATATCTTGCGGCGAGTCGTGTCTGTTGATAGGCGGTATGCCAGACCGCGCACTGCGCCATTCTGGTTTCACAACCTACCGTGCTACTATGTTCACGCGCCAAACACCAGCCTTTCGTGCACGCCGCTCTTCTATATGGGACTGGCCTGCATGCATCGCCCTTCACGTTCTAGCTCTTACTAGCGGGTGCTTCCTTGCAACCCAGCATACACAAACTGCCATGTCACCTCAGCGTAAGTTTATTACCGCCTCACGCACAACGATGTCGTATCAGCTCAGTCGTGAAGCCGGGCCAGGTGAGCTAACTATTGTTCTCTTGCATGGTTTTGGCGCGTCTTTAGATTCGTGGTCCGACGTATACCCCGGTCTGTCGTCTGAGTATCCTGTCCTCCGCCTTGACTTGAAAGGCTTTGGAATGTCCGGAAAGCCAGAGGACAACGCATATGCCATTGCCGACCAAGCTAGGTTCGTTGTTGACGGTCTTCGCAAACTGAATCTTATGAAAATCGTCCTCGTTGGACACTCTTACGGTGGCGCCGTTGCTCTAGTCACCTATTTACTCGGTAGTGACAGCGCGTGGAAGCTGGACATCCGCGCCCTTGTATTCATCGACCCGGCGATTTACGACCAGCCGTTGCCATTCTTTATCTCCGATTTACGAAATCCCGCCCGACGCTTTATTTCGAACACGTTTACTACGCCCGAATGGCGTGCACGATACGTGCTCGATCACATTTTCGCTAACAAGACCCAAATTACCGATGAGCGTGTCCAACGGTATGCCGCCTTCTACGATTCGCCTGGATCCCACTACTCGTTTGCTAAAGCCGCTGAGCAAATAGTTCCGGCGAACGCCGATAGCGTCCGCGACGCAATTCCGAGCATCGCGTTGCCCGTTCTAGCTATTACAGGCGAACTAGATACCGTTGTACCGGTAGCGCTTACGCGAAGGCTGGCATTGGAGGCACCTTCCTCTTCCCTAAAGGTTATTGCCGGTGCTGGCCATGTTCCGCACGAAGAGCAACCCGAGGAAACCCTGACGACGCTTCTACGTTTTCTGAATGGGTTACAATGATTCACGCGGGCGATTTCTTCGTCCGTTTTTACCTACCGATCATTTCTGGTGTTTTGACGATCGTATTGGTGTGGATGGTACGCGATATCGGAGCAGATGGCTTACCGGAATTGCGTGTTGGTATTCCCTATACGCCGTTCAAACTTAAGTTACCGTTGCCCCAATCCCTCAAGCGCATTTGGGTAGCCCGCGCGATGGCCTGCGCGATTGGGTTGCTGATGATTGGATGGGGGGCAAACGCCGATTTCGCGCGATTCTTTCCTCCGCATCTTCGCATGGATGTCTACTACGACGCGAAGGGCATCCGTCATATACTCGATGGCTTCAGCGACGAGGAGCGCGTCGCCGCTGAGATTAGTCCCAATTGGCAGTCGTGCGAATCCGGCTACGAGAATGAAGCCAAGGAGACTCTTGCACGTGCGTGGTCTAGCAGGTTGCTGAAATAGTGGTGGTGGGCGTGAAAAGGTGGTGTCGCCGTGCGACGTCAGTCAGTGGACGGCCGGTGCGGGCCCCCGGGGATTGCCGCGGCCCGTCAGTTTGCGCTCGTGCGGCGCGTGTTTGGCCCCG
>JBBQVV010000152.1:0-14639 GCA_038211235.1 Chthonomonadales bacterium
CACGGCACAAACTCTCACGACCGGCTGGTTGGCGTGGAGGCCATCGCACGTACGCTTGTCGGGACAGACGCGATCGGGCTCATCACGACACACGATCTCGCGCTCGCCGGTATCGAAGCAGAAGGCAATCTCCGCGTCGCCAACATCCACTTCGAGGACCAGCTCGTCGACGGCAAGATGTCGTTCGACCACCGCCTTCGGCCGGGCGTCGTCGCGAAGAGCAATGCGCTGGAGCTGATGCGAGCGGTGGGACTGGACGTGTGACCGCATCAACGCTGCAGAGAATGCTCACTTGCTCGCTCCGGAAACGTCCGGGTCGGCCGCCATACGGTCCCCACGCAAGTTTATCTCGCTGAGCTCGTGCATGCCGCTAACGCTCACCGTCTGTACCCGCTTCTCCTTCCCCAGCTCCAGCGTCACGGTATAGGTCCCGGGTTTGACGAACTTCTCCTCCGGCTTCCCGAAGACATCCGCATCCGGCGGTTTCTGGCGCATATCCCAGCGCACCCTGTGCAGTCCCGGGAGCCGATCTCCGCTCAGTGTTCCCACCTTCGCTCCCTTCTCGTCCGCAATGGTAATGGAAGGAGCTGCGTCAGCTGGCGAATGCAGCCAATAGACGATCTCGGCGCCGGATTCCGGGTTTTGAGCCTGGAACCGGCTTGAGCCGCCAAACCAGCCCCGGTTCTCGTCCAGGTGCTCGAGAGCTGGAGCCATTGGAAACAGCGTGATTTTCGCCTCCTCCAGCTTGGACGACCACTCTTCTAGCGGAATGATGTTGTCTAGAACGTAGATGCTGCGGCCATGGGTCGCGGCGACAAGGGCGTGGTCGCGTGGTTGAATGGCGATGTCGTCCACGGCGACGGTCGGCAGGTCCACCGCCATTCGCTGCCATTTTCCTCCGCGATTGAAGCTTACGAACAGCCCGAACTCCGTGCCCGCGAATAGCAGGTCTGGGTTCGCAGGATCCTCGCGAATCGAGCGCACGGGACCCTGCTCGGGCAGCCCGTTTGTGATTGCGCGCCAGGACTGACCCTGGTCATCGGTCACATAGAGATGTGGGGCCATATTGTCGCTCCGGTGGCCGTCAATCGCGACATAAGCGCGCCTTGCGTCGAACCGAGATGCCTCGATGCGCTTGACGTAGAACGGGCGTACGTGCGCTGGAAGATGGCCCGTTACGTCCTCCCACGTCTTTCCTTCGTCCCTAGTGACTTGCACGTTTCCGTCGTCTGTCCCGGCCCACACGAGTCCGCGCGCTATTGGAGAACCGGCGAGCGACACTATGGTGCCGAACGTCTCAGCTCCCGAGCCGGAGGAGGTGATCTGAACACCGATCTGGCGTGACAGATCCGGGCTGATCGTCTCGTACTCCGTCCCCTGTTTCGTCCAGCGGAAGAGTTGGTTTCCACCCACGTACACCACGTCGGAGTCGAACGGCGAGAGACAGACCGGCGCATTCCAGTTGAACCGGTACGCCGGCTGGCCCTCCACGTCCGCAGGATGCATGCCTTTGTGAACATGAGTCCGTCGATCGATTCGCTCCAGGCCCGCGCCTTGCGACTCGGCGTAGACGAGATCGTCAAGGAACGGATCCGGCACGACGTACAATCCATCACCTCCGGTCAAAAACGCCCAGTCGGAATTTGCAGGGCCTGCGTCCGCATGCATTGCGTTCGGTCCCGCCCATGAGCCGTTATCCTGCAGACCGCCGTAGACCCAGAACGGCTGCCGGTTATCCACTTTCACCTCGTAGAACTCGCCCATTGGAAAGTTGTCGACGCTACTCCAGGTTTTCGCCCGATCGTGGCTCGTATAGATGCCTCCGTCCGTGCCAAGCAGAAGCCGGTCCGGTCGGACCGGATCGATCCATAGCGCATGAAGGTCGGAATGGACACCCGTCGAAAGGTTCTTGAATGTCTTGCCTCCGTCCTCGGAGACCGAAAGGCTAAACCCAAGCAGATAGACCCTCTCAGGATCGGTCGGGTCCACGCGGATCTGTCCGAAGTAGAACCCCCGCGGCGCCCCGCCGCTCACACGCCTCCAACTGTCGCCGCCGTTATCGGAGCGAAAGACGCCGCCGTATTTGCTGGTCAGGTCGAACAGGCCGCCCGAACCTCCCTGTGCAGACTCGACTACCGCGTATACCGTGGATGGTTTAGTTCTGGCAGTGGCCAGCCCAATACGACCCAGAAAGCCCGCGGGAAGGCCGTTCTCAAGTTTCCGCCAAGTCTTGCCGCCGTCGCGAGATCGATAGATTGCCGACCCGGGACCGTTTCCGTTAAAGCCGTACGGCGTTCTCCTCCGCTGGTATGTCGCCGCATAAACGTTCCCAGAGCCTGCAGCTCCCAACGCCAGATCGATTGCGCCGGTGTCCGCGTCGACGGCGAGAGTGTGCTGCCACGTCTTGCCTCCATCCGCCGTCCGGAAGATGCCTCGCTCCTTGTTCGCGCCCCATAGATGCCCTGCCGCCGCGACTAGGACGATGTTGGCGTCCTTCGGATCGATTGCAATCCGGCCTATCTCCTGGCTGTCCTTAAGGCCCATGTTTTTCCACGTTACACCGGCGTCGGTGGACTTGTAGATGCCGTCGCCCCAGGACGAGCTGTTCCGCCCGTTCGCCTCGCCGGTTCCCACCCATACAGTCTTCGGGTCGGAGGCGGCGACGGCGATCGCTCCCACGGACGCGACGGGCTGGTGATCGAATGGAGAGGTCCAAGTCGTACCGTCGTTGACCGTCTTAATCAGTCCACCCGTGGCGAGTGCGACATAGTAGGTGAACGGGCTCTTCTCGTCCGCGGCAATGTCGGCGATCCTCCCGCCCATAACGGCGGGGCCGATGCTTCGGAAGTGGGCCTGGTCGAGGATGGCCTTCTGCAGGCTGTCCTCGGCCGCGCACGGATGGGCCAGAGTCACGGTCATAAGAAGTCCGACTGCAAACGCCAGGTGAACGCCGATGCGATGCGTTGCCGGTTGCCGGCAAGGTTTGGTACTATGGGGCATGGATGCGGGCAGCCCTTTCTGGAGGCGAGGAGTGATCCGCCGGAGGAGAATTCCAAGTTGTAGTTTCGCGGCTGCGATCCACAATTCCTGCCGCGAGGTCAGGGTCATTCAGTTCTAGCAACGTAGTCGCAAGAGACGCATTTGTGTCCTGAGGACACTGGGCCGCAGGCCATATAGCGAAGGACTTCAGTCCGTCGTGGCCCTAAACACCGAGAACAGAATGACCCTGTACGGCCGCCAGCGTCATTCTGTATCCGACTGGAATAATCACCTCCGATGAGATTTGTGACCTATCCGTCCGCGAACGCATCTATTAGAGTATCACCAGTAGAATGCTTACGATCGTTCGGAAGTCACAGCGAACCACGGCGCCCCCACAGCGCAAGGAATCGAAGACTCGTTAATGCGTACCTCGTTTGAAGGGCTACAGCTTCCGCATATGACTGTCCACCTGGAGGAGCCGCGCTGGCTTGCGGCGGCGCAGCATGGCGAGCCGCGGGCGCTGGAGTGGATGTTCCAGACGTACCACCGGTCCGTCTATTCGCTCTGCTACCGTCTTCTGTCGCGTACGGACGACGCGGAGGATGCCGCTCAGGCGACTTTCGTAGGGGCTTTCCGGGGTATCGAGAAGTTTCACGGCAAGTCATCTTTCAAGACATGGCTTTACCGCATCGCTGTGAACGAGTCGCTTAATCTACTGCGGCAGCGACGCTGCCACCCAGACCGCCTGGACGACGCATGGCCCGCCGAGGACTCTGCGCGGGACATCGTTCAGAAGGTCGCCGTCTCCGCGGCGCTTGGGAGGATCCGGCCCGAGTCGCGGCTTGCTCTCGTGCTTTACTACTGGGAAGACCTGACCTGCGAGGAGGTTGCGACCATCCTGGGCATCTCCCTCTCTGCTGCTAAGATGAGGCTCAAGAGGGCTCGCGAAGAGTTCCAGAGACGTTACGGAGGCGAACCGTGATAGAAGACCTCGAGGCGCGGTTGCGCGCCGCTCGGCCGGAGGTGCCCGACCTGCCTGCCGGCAGATCCGAGGTGATGCTGAAAAGAGCGCTCTTCGAAGCGCGCGCGCCACGAAAACGCTGGTCGACCTCGGTCGCGCTCGTGACGGTCGCGGCAGCCTGCGCCATCGTCATCTGGTACTGCACGGCCGCCTCCAGGCACGAATCCCGAACAGCTTCCTACGAGCCGGGAGTGCCGCCAAAACGGTCGGAGGCGATCGTCGCTCAAAGCTCGCCCCAGAATTATCTCCTCGGCCGCCATGTCAAGTCGGCGGAGGTCGCGGTACGGCGGATTCGACGGAGCCTTATTGGAGCGGGACGCCGGCGGGCTCGCCGGATTACCGCGGTGCGACGACCGTTCGTCATTACACCACCCATCCATGACCCGCTCGTCGTGGAGCAGATTGCGCCGAAGGCGCCTACTCGCGGACCAGACCCGACGTGTGAAGAGCAGGTACCAAGCGTTCCGCCGGGTCGCCTGGTGGTGATCGTCTCCGGAGCCAATTCGCGCTCTCTCGAAGTCGAGGTGACGTTAGAAGGTAGCGAGCGCACGGGGTTTGCGAGGGTTGCCGCGTATGCGCCGATAGGACCAGGCGGCGGGATTCTGACACAGTGTACGATCCGCGATGCGGCGCCCCGGATCGAAGCAACAACAGCGCAATATGGCGTCATATTTGGGCGGCCGCCGGCATGCCTGACGACGGCATCCGATGCGAATTCCTCGGCGAAAGCCGGAGCAGAAGAAGGACTGAAACCATGAAGATTCACGGATTAACCTCTGGGCTTGTGTTGCTAATACTGGCGGCGTGCATGCCGCTTGCCGCTTGCCCTGCCGAGGCGCAGACAGCCGCGACTCAGCTTAGCGATCTCAACTACAACGTGAATAGTCTCCAGGCCGAAGTCGACCTCGCCGACAAGAAGCTTACCGTCGCGACGGAGCGGTACAAAGTCGGTCAGACTACCCAGTCGGAACTGGATGAAGCGCAGGGCGAGGCGGGGAGACGCCGTCGAGAACTCCAGAAGGCGAAGCAGGACCGGGACGCCGCCGCCACGCGCGTCGCGTTTACTCGCCCGGTGACAATTCGGCTGGACCATTCGACGGTGCGACAGTTCGCTTCTGCCTTATCCACGGCGACCGGCATTCCGGTGAACGTGGACGCCAAAATCCCGTCGGAAAATGGACCCGCCCTGACGCTCGAGGCGGAGGCAGTTCCGTTTGCGAGCGTTCTCGAGTCGATCGCCGAGAAGACCGACCTCATGATCTCGCCCGATCAAACCGGGGTGATTCTGCGGCCATGGCCGCATCTCAATGAACGCGTCTTTCGTTCTCCGACTGCTCCTTGGAGCAGTGACTGGGGCGTCCCGCCCACAGTGAATATGCAAGTAGTGCTTGCGGCCCAGGGCTACGCACCTCTATCCGGCGCCAATGGCGGCGGATCTGCAGGATTCGGTGGCGGCGCCCCTGGAACGGGAGGCTTTGGCGGCCTTGGTGGTGGAGGACAGGCGCCTCAAGGTGGCGCCAGCGGATATAATCCGTTTGGGCCAATTGGTGGCGGCGGACAGCCGCCGCGTAGAGGCGACAATGATGCGGCGAACCCATTTGGTGGATTCGGCGGGGGCGGTCAGGGCGGCAACTCGCCCGGAGGTGGATTCCAGCCGGGCATGGGCGGCTTCGGTGGGGGTGGGTTCCAACCCGGTCAGGGTAGTTTTGGTGGGTTCGGTGTAGGAGGACTAGGCGGCGCTCCCATGGGCGGCCCGGGCATGGGATTCACGGTAGGCGGAATCGGCGATCATCTTATCGCGATTGCGGAGCCCGGCATGGGGGAGCGAGGCGAACCAGGCGTATGGATGACCGCCTATCAATTCGATAGCAGCGGGTTCCACAGAATTGCGCGCGGCTTTCATCCGTTCGCTGCCACGCCCGGAGGCTTTCGCCCGGGTGCGGGCGGAAACCCCAGGCGTGCGCCAGGCAGTCAGCCTTCGCCGCGCGGCCAACAATCGCAGCAGGCAAATCCATTTGGCGGCGCCGCGCCTTCGGGCACCCGGTCAAATGGAGGACAGCCCGGCCGCTAGTCCGAATAAATCGCGAGCAGATCGTTTGACCGGCAATAGGGCGGGGGCTCGGTTTACCCGCAGGAGTTTACCCGTAGGGTCCCCCGCCGATAGGGTTTGAGAATAGGTCGGGCAAATCAAGCTGCCTCAGACAACGATGAGGGAGCGCGTAGCGATAAGGATCAAGAAGGAGGGGATATGTCCGACGTGCGCAGCGAGGAGGAGATCGCGAAATGGCATCGCTATTTCGCGGTCGAGTGCAACAACCGTGCGTGGAGCCTGTGTGAACAGCCCAGCCGGGATCCCGCCGAGGATGAGGAGATGATCGCCGCGAGCTACGCGGCGGCGTTCCATTGGCGGAAAGTCGGAACCGACAGGAACTCGGCCCGCGCGGACCTTCTCATGGCGCAAGCTCATGCGCTGCTTGGCCATGCGGATCCGGCAAGAGAGTTTGCAGCGCGCAGCTTCCGTTTTGTAAGGGAGAACGAGAGCCCCGATTGGGAGGTGGCTCTCACACACGCCGTGATGGCCCACGCCGCAGCGGTCGGCAATGACGTCGCGACGCATTCCAAGCACTATGCCCAAGCGCAATCCCTGGTCGACGCGCTCTCTGATGGAGACAAGCAGGTCTTTATGGCGACGTTCAGGACGGTTCCACCGCCATAACGCTGCGCGCGCTGCTTCGTCGCGGCGGGGTGATGAGGTTTGACCTTCATGCCGGCGGACCTACTCTGACGCCGCCGACTCCAATACGCCCTTCCGTGACGACGAGAGCGACGGCGCCTTCGGTAAGAGGGAGGTGGTCGTCGGACACCTCGAAGAGCGCACGGCCGTCGATTTCTGCTTCGATTCGGTTGCCGCGCACGGTAAGGGCCATATCGTAACGGCTGCCGAATTCCCACGGATAGTCGGCTTCGGCCAGCGTATGCTCACCATCCAGGCTCTTTACCAGGCGCACTCTGTCTCCGCGAACAAGCAGCAGAGCGTAATAGCGTCGCATGCCCTGGACACGTGCCGCGATACCGGCTGCGGCTGCAAGGTGTGGAGTGACCGGCGCGCTCAACCGGTACTCCGTCCACACACGGGTCCCCTGGATCAACAGGCCGGTACCCTCGTCCTGAATCAGCCTGTACGGCTCCGCGACGGAGCCGCCTTCGAAGTGGTCCACCCCGTTAACCCACGCTCTCCGCCAAACCGAGCCGCCGTCGGTCCGATCGAAAGTCAGGGTCGGGACGCCATCCCATGTCAGGTAATCGAGGAAAAGCGTGCCGTCGGCCCGAGCATCAGACGAAACTTCCATGCCGATTTCAGCAATTGGGAATCCGGATGTGTCCGGCACGGTCCACTTGATTGGGAACTGTTCGCCGGGGGACAACAGACCGGACGGTCCGTACAGCAACGCGAGGGTGTCGTCTGCCGTATAGACGCGCAGGTAGACCCGGTAGAGGACCGGCCGAGGGTTCGATCCGTCCGCGGTCACCAGCCCATGTATCTTCTGTCCGGAATAGAGGGTGGGGCTCGCCACGAGGCCGTAGCCTGCCATCTTCAGATTGTCCGGAGAGGCAAATGTGGCCGTCGCAACTCTGGCGGTACGGCCGGTTGCAACGCCGTGGAAGTTGATGGCGACGCGCCGCGAAGCGCCATCTGTACTACCTTTCACGTTCGATACCACGGCGGTCCCGCTCGCCTCCACACTGCACTCGGGCACGAATCCCTGGACACTGCCCGGAAGCTCGAAGTGAAAGCGCGCCCCGCTCTTGGGCGCCAAAGGCGGTTCGCCATGGAGTGAACGCGCGATATTTACGATCCGATAAGTCTCCGCCACGGCGTCTGTGATAGATCGGCCACCGTCCGCGGTCGGAAGGTAGAGACGGTCCGCCACGGGTCCACGCCAGTCGGGTCCGGTTTCCAGTCCCGCAAGCCCGCCCCGAATTCCCATGAGGCAGCCGACGTTGCCGGAGTTGCAGTCCGTATCCCAACCGCACGTGTTCGCGATCATCAATGACTTTTGGAAGTCGCCGTCACCGTGAAGGATCGCGAGAACGATCAGTGCATGGTTCGGTACCATGTGGCAGTTTCCGCCGTATTTATCATAACCGTAGTGAGTCGCGATCTTCCGTCGGTTGGCTTGCCAGTCCTTCTCATTGTCGTGCCACTCGCGAACGTCCGCAATCATCCGATAGATAAGCGAGTCGGCGGGAATCATTCCAACGGCGACGTCTAGAAGCTTCTGGATGTCAGACTCGACAAAGGCTTGCGCCTCCATCGCGGCGACGACCTGAGCGCCATGGATCGCCTCGCCATCGTGCGACACGGATGCGGCCTTGCGCGCGAACTCCGCGGCAAGTTCCGGATCGCCGGGAGCGATCATGCCCCAGCCGTCGATAAAGATCTGCGCGCCGATCTGTTCGGCTACCACTCTTCCGTTCAGCGCGACCGAGCCACTGTCCGGCGCACGAATTCCGTGCTTGAGACGCAGATACGCGGTGTGCTCGGTCGAGTTTCCCATGCCGCCCCACCATAGAACGGTACGGTTCTCGATGAGATAGTTTAGCCAGGTCTGGCCGATCTGTTCGGGCGTGAGATCGCGGCCGACCGGATAGTCCTCAAGGGCGCGAAGGAAGGTGAACGTTCCGGAGATATCATCATCCGTGACAATCAGCGGGGTGCCTCGCTTCTCATGCACGTAGTAGTTCACCGCACCTAGCTCGGCCATGATCCGGTCGAACGTCCAGCCTTCGAACGGCCTTCCAAGGTAGACTCCGATGATCTTTCCAAGTACGCCGGCATAGGCTCGCTCGATGTAATCGCTGGGGTGCTTCATTGCAGTATCGCCTCGTAGTGAATGTAATGGCTTGCATATTGCACGCAGGGCGAGGAACTCCTTCCATCATCCGAGCGTGAAACCGATTGGGATTCACACCCAATGAACTTGATTGAACACATACATGGCGGCTATGTTCATAACCGCCGCGTAGGAGTGCTGCGCGACCAACTTACTAACCTTCTGCCTCGCGACGTGTCCGTACTGGATGTCGGCTGCGGAGACGGTCTTCTGGCGAGATTGACCATGGAGCAGAGGCCGGATCTAACGATTTCAGGTATCGATGTGCTGGTTCGCGAAAATAGCCATATCCACGTCGATCCGTTTGATGGCAAATCGTTGCCCTATCCAGATAGGAGCTTCGACGTTGTGATGTTCGTGGATGTCCTGCATCACACCGACGATCCGATGATCCTGCTTCGTGAGGCAAAGCGCGTGGCCCGCACGTCGGTCGTATTAAAGGACCATACTCGCAACGGTATCCTGGCTCAGGAACGGCTCCGATTTATGGATCGTATTGGGAATGCCCGCCACGGAGTTGAGCTGCCCTTTAACTACTGGCCGCGGGAACGGTGGCTTGCGGCTTTTGCTGAGTTGGCTATGAGCGTTGGAGAGTGGAGATCGTCCCTTGGTCTCTATCCCGTACCGGCAAACTGGCTGTTTGGCAGCACACTTCATTTCGTCGCTCGCCTCGATATTGCAGAACACGAGTGAAATGGGCGATCTACCGGCGCCTTCCACCGATTCGCCGCAACGCATCTACAGACTGCGGGCCGGGTGGTCGAGTTCTGATTCCGCGGATACGCGCGAAATCTGGTCGTCCTCAATTGCGGGAAGCGGGGCGGTATCGATGGACATCGCGGAGATGAAGAGCGAGGAGAATACTGTTCCACATCCAACAATGATCAGCGTTGCCGAGAGCGATGCCCACTCCGGGTGCACAAGCGGAGACAGGTGTGACCGCATCCATTGAAGGACCATGGCAGAGAATGTCGCAACACCGGTCAACAGCAGTCCGGAGCCGAGAACCAGACCATTTTCAAGCGTAAATTTCGAATAGAACCTCTCAAGAGCCGAGTTCTGCCTGTCGAAGCGCCGGCTCCACGAGTAGGTCTTAGCGTGCAGGCCAAGGCTGACCGTCTGGAAGCCAACGACCGTCAATATGGTTGCAAGTGTGCCAGTTACGGCTCCGGCCGGTCGTCCCGACCAGGACAAGCCCCCAACCAGCATATACAGGTGCAGCAGAACCCCGAGTATCGTTAGCAATCCACCCGGCCAAAAAAACACCTTGTTCGGACAGTAGAGCAGCATCATGCGGAGGCTGCGCCAGCCGTCACGAAGTGTGCGCAGCTTGGAAACTCCCTTGCGCGGGGCAAGCCAGATGGGCACCTCCGCCATTTTTAAGCCCGCCATTCCTGCATTGATGGCAAGTTCAAGGTTGAATTCCATTCCGGGGCTCACCGGCGCTATCCTCTGATAGGCCTCTCTGCTGAAGGCGCGATATCCGCAATAGACGTCGGTATATCGCGTTCCGAACAGCATATTAAGCAGGCATGTCAAGAGGGGATTTCCGAGGAACCGATGCAGGAATGTGATGTGGCCCTCGCCGCCCGCCAGATAGCGGCTGCCGGTGACGAAATCACAGCCTCCGGTCACGAGCTTTTCAAGAAACACAGGGATGAGCGTAAAGTCGTAGGTATCATCAGCGTCTCCCATGACAAGGTAACGGCCGTGCGCACTCGCAAAGCCCATCCGGTAAGCATTTCCGTAGCCGCGGCGGGGCTGGTGAACGACGTAGGCGCCCATCGATTGAGCGATCGCGACCGAGCCGTCTGTCGAGCCGTTGTCGCAGACCACGATCTCGCCGTCGATGGCCGCTTCGGCTAATGTCTGTTGAATTTTGCGTATGCAATCGCCGATGGCCTCTTCTTCGTTAAGACACGGCATCACTACGGAGACGAGCGGTTGTTCGGACATATCTGGCAATCCTTCAAGGCGCGTGACAAAATTTAAGTCTAGTGTACTCGATCAGAACGTTCCGATTCCGAGTCGATGATCCGAAAGTGGCACAATGTATGCAGCAGCAAGTTTGAATGGTCTGTCGTTGGTCTACAAGACGCGTTGGCTTGGCGCCGCTTGGCACCACCGGAGCCTTCCCCGGCATTGAAACGAGGCGGTCGGGCAGAATCGACCGAGGGCGCATTGAGCTTGCGAGTGTTGCCATATAGATGAACAATGATCCGAGAACGCTGTCGAGGGAGTTTGGCTTATGAAGGTCAAGACCGTTATCGCTTTAGTATTGCTGGTCACTGTGGCCGTCGACCATTCCGCCATTTCCGTGCCCGTTCGGTCGGCGTCAGTCGAACCGGTCACCTTCCCCGTGCATCTGGGACCGGTTGTCGGTGAGTCGAAGAGCCGGTCTGTGCCCGGCGTGATCGGTGCGGCATATCTATGGATCAAGACCTACAATCTCGCGTGGGAGGGCAAGGGAAGCGTCCGATTGAATGGGGGACCGTGGCTTGTACTGAACAACTCTAACTGCGAAATCCAGGGTAACGCAAAGAACTACGGCGGCATCGGCGGAATGTTCGAAACTATGGACTATCGCATCCCGTTAGATCGGCTCGGAGCCCCAGGGGCCTCCAATACCGAAAACGCTATAGAGTTTCGGTTCAACGAGAGCGACGGCAATGGCAGCAGCTACGATGTTATCGATTTCGACTTCCTGGACAGCAGTGCGTCCCGGCTGTTGCCCGCGGGAAGTCTGGCCTATGCCGACCCGGCAACCTACGCGGCGCCTCCTGGATTGGGTTCGACCGCTGTGGCGGAAGGCAAGGCGCTGTTTACGGCCCGAAACTCGCTCCAAAGCAACAACCTGCCGGGTCACACCCTGCTCAAGGCGGCATGTTCGGATTGCCACGTTAACCATCCGACCGCGCCAGGATTGGACCTCGAATATTTTAACTATAGTAATGAGAGCATCATCGACCGTGCGATGTTCCATGGACTGGACGAGCTGCAGTCCAAGAAGATCGCGGCGTACATTCGGAGTCTGACGAGCTATCGCAGCATTCACGGCAGACCGTGGCAGCCGCCCTACCAGCCCGGAGCAGGACTGGATAGCCGGCCGGTAAGCGAGTGGGCGGCCGGCGCCGGACTGGAAGCCGTACTTGCGAGAGATAGGGACATGATTCCGTACCTCTTTCCACAAGGAATCACGCAGGCGGCCGTGTCTTACAAAGCAGATCTAAATATGCGCGAGCTGCCGATTTCGATCCCGTTCCAATCCTGGAATCACTGGCTGCCAACCGTCTGGCCCGGCGAATACTGGAGCGATTTCGAAAGTTCGCCGGTGTCCAGGGTCTATGAAGGCGATGGAAGCGGCAGTTTATTGGATACGCTGTCCGGCCCGGGAGCCAAGGCAGCTCTGGAGAGTCATCGCGTCAAGGACCTGTTTAACGGCTGGAATTCGGCGCTCTCGCAATACCTACGTGCTCGGGGACCTGATGGGCGTGACAAGAATGGTATCGGCCTGCACGGAGACTGGACCGGAAAGTCCGGGCGCGCGAAGGCGCTGTTCTCCCTGACCCAGTGGATGCAGGTAAAGACTTTCGGCATGATGCGAGGATTCGCACTGGAGGACCATCCGGAGTATTTCTTCTCTCCGCCCTACGCCCCGCGCACCTGGCCGACTGGGTCCACCTTCGAGACGTCTCCGTACAAACGTGGTGTCCCCTATGGCGGAGGAACTTTTGACGTCGTGTTGCCAACGCGCACGATTCCGGAGAATCCAGTTCTGTACGAAGGCACGAACAACTTCTGGTACTGGGCACAGATTGTCCTGAACGGCGGAACTCGAACCTCCAAGGCGGGCGATCACAATCCAATCGATTGGGGATATACGCGCGGACGAATCAAGGATCTCAGCGTGTCCACGCAGCATGTTTCGGGCAGCAGGGACGGAATCTGGGAGTTCTGTCGGGCGGCGGCGCTGAATATATTAGGTCTTCAGCAGGGCTATGGAGTTGGATTACCACCAAACGATCCCTCCTACAACGGGTGGAGCACGATGAACTACTTCCGGCCGGACTATTCGCTTATGTGGGGGACTTCTGCAAATGGAGCGCAAACCGCCGGACACGGTCGCGAGGCATTTCAAGATCCAGGCAGTCCTCCTCTGCAGGAGCGTCGCCAAGTGCTCAAGGTGTTGCTTGCGGAGGCTCTGGTTGTAAACCAGCAGTTCACTCCCAAGCAGTACTATGGGACGACCGGCCTGACGACCGATCCATCCGCCCGTCCGGTGGTTGGCGGGCAGGTGAACTTTCCCGGCGCTACAGTCAACATGCTGAATCAGATGGAGTCGCTGGGCGTGGACCAGCCCACGATCAACAGTTATGTAAGATGGGCGGAAACGATCTGGCCGACCAACGGCTATAACTGGAGAGGGCTTGCCCGGTAGCGGCTGAATTCTATCTGTGGCATCGACGGCGCGGTCAACTCACGCATGCAACAGCCTTCTGCCGGTCTAGCAGAAGGCTGTTGCTGCATGCTAGAATGGATGGAAGAGCAGCACGGAGAAAAGATGCAGAAGATCGAATTCATTAATACGGCCTGCCCGCACGACTGTCCCGATACATGCTCGATGATTGCGACGGTCGAGGACGGAGTGCTGCTTCGCGTCGATGGGAATCCCGAGAGCCCGTTTACGCGCGGAAACCTATGCCGCAAGGTGGCGCATTACGAGGAGCGCGTCTACAGTCCAGACCGAGTCCTGTACCCCATGCGCCGTGCGGGCGCCAAGGGCGAGGGAAAGTTCGAACGGATCGGGTGGGACGAAGCGATCGGGGAGATTACGAATCGCTGGAAGACAATCATTCATGAGAACGGTCCTGAGGCGATTCTGCCATACTCCTACGCCGGCACGATGGGTGTAGTTCAGATGAGCGCCTGCGATTCTCGTCTGTGGAACCGCATGGGCGCTAGTCAGCTCAAGAGGACCATCTGCTCCGCGGCCGCCGAGGCAGGATACGGATTTGTAAACGGCTGGACGGGCGGAATCGACCCTGAGGAGTTTGCTGACAGCCAACTCATAATCGCATGGGGGATCAACCTCAGCAGCACCAATGTGCATCAGATGCCGTTCGTCCGCGAGGCACAGTCGAAGGGCGCGACGTTCGTGGTTATCGATCCGTACCGGACGCGCACTGCCAACGCGGCCGATTGGTTTGTTCAGCCGAAACCGGGGACCGACGCGGCACTCGCTCTTGGAATGGCGAATGCCATCTTCAACGAGGGCCTACACGATGAGACGTTTCTCGAGGCTCATACGATCGGGTGGCGCGAGTTCCGCGAGCGATGCTGCGACTACCCTCTGGAGCGGGTCTCCGAGATAACCGACCTTCCTGCCGGCGAAATCGCACGGTTGGCCGTCTCCTATGCAACCCGGCGGCCGAGTGCGATCAGGCTCGGCTACGGGCTGTCGCGGACAGGAAATGGCGGCGGCATGATTCGCGCGATCGCCTGCCTGCCGGCTGTGATCGGCGCCTGGGGCAAGCGTGGAAGTGGCATGCTTCTCTCTACCAGTGCGCATTTTCCGCTCAACTGGCGAAACGTCAAGCGACCGGATCTACTCCATTCACCGGACGATGAGGGTCCCGTTCACTGGGGGCGCGGCACGCCCCGCGCCATTAACATGACCGAGATCGGCCGCGCGCTGTTGGAAACCGAGAGGCCTCCAATCCTCTCACTCTACGTCTATAACT
>JBBQVV010000153.1:0-14623 GCA_038211235.1 Chthonomonadales bacterium
GTTGAGCGTCATTGTGCCATACAGATTGGATAGTCCACCTCCTTCGTATGCGCTATTGTCGGCGACGCGACTGTTTGTAAGGGTGACCGTGCCCCTGCTGGCAATACCGCCGCCGTCGTAAACGGCCGTGTTCTCGGTGACCTGACTGTCCAAGAGTTCAACGGTGCCGTAGTAGTTGAATACCGCGCCGCCATATGGGGCGGTGTTTCGCTTGATGCTGCTTTTCGTGAGCGTCAGGGCGCCGAAGACGTTGTCGATGCCGCCGCTAGCCCCGCCTGCGCTATTGTCCGACACGATAGTATTGGTAAGCATCGCGGTTCCAGAATTGTTCGCAATGCCGCCGCCCCACATGCCGTTGTTGTGGGTGATGCGGCTGTTCGTGAGCGTCAGTGGACCGGTATTGTCAAAAATGCCGCCTCCATTGAAGTTGGCGGCGTTGCCTGTGACGGTGCTGTCTGTGAGCGTCGCCGTGCCGAAGTGATTCAAAATGCCGCCTCCGACGTCCGCACTGCTGTTGGCGACTCGGGTGCTATTGAGCGTCAATAAGCCGTATTGGCTGAGGATGCCGCCGCCATAGAGTGCGTAATTGTTAGTGACGATGCAGTCGTTGAGCGTCGCCGTGGCGGTATCGCTCAGAATGCCGCCGCCGATGAAGGAAGAGTAGCCATTCTGTATGGTGAGTCCCGTCAGTGTCACGTTTGCGCCGCTGTTAATAGTGAACACGGTGCCGATACCCCCACCGTCCACAATCGTTTTGGCCGCTCCCGCCGCGCCGTTGAACGCTACCGTTCGCCCGGACGGAATCACCACGTTCTCGTGGTATGTTCCGGGGTTGACGCGAATCGCGGCGCAGCCGTCATCGACCGCCGCCTGAATGCTGTAACCGGGATTGTTGGGCTTCGCGGTACACGCATCCGGCTTGGCGTGGGCCGCCCGTGGCGCAACGAGAGCGAACGCAAGTACAGTGAGGATCATGCTGCTCGTGATGGAGCGCTTCATTGAGTTTGTCTCCTTCGGAAACCGTAAAAGTGAAGTGCAGAAGCGGTTACAGAATAACAAGCAGCGAATAACGCGAGCGTGACCGATCCCTGACAACAATCATCTGGTCTGTCTTTCGGTCCATCCAGGACTGACCGATGGCTGACACGTCGCCGGAAACCGAATTCATCGGTACAATCTCATCTGGTACCGCATCGAGCAGGGAACTCGCCCTACTATAAGGAGACCAGGACGATCGAACGGGAAGTGCAGGAAATAGCCATGATCTCATCTTCTACGCCATTCTATGTGACCGGCGGGACGCTTCGTGGCGACGCCGCCTCATACGTGCGGCGAAAGGCCGACGAGTCACTGTTTGCAAGCCTGGCAGCCGGCGAGTTTTGCTACGTACTCGATGCGCGCCAGATGGGCAAATCGTCGCTCATGATCAGAACCGCCGCCCGACTGGAAGCGGCGGGGATAACGGTCTTCAAACTGGACCTGACTGCCGTAGGGCTGGACCTCTCGTCCGAGCAGTGGTACTTCGGGCTATTGGAGGGTTTGAGCTGCCGGCTGGAAGTGGAGCTCGAGAGGTTCTGGGAGACGCATAGACAGCTGGGACCGCTGCAGCGCTGGTTTACGGCAATCGAAGAGGTACTTTTGCCGCGCACGCAAGGACGCGTGGTGATTTTTATTGACGAGATCGACATCGTTCGCAGCCTGCCGTTTCGGACTGATGAGTTCTTCGCCGGCATCAGGGAGTGCTACAACCGTCGTGCATCAGTTACTGAGTTGGACCGTCTCGCATTCTGCCTCCTGGGAGTCACTACGCCCTCGGAGCTGATCCAGGATGTGATTATGACGCCGTTCAACATCGGTACGCGGATCGAACTCAGTGACTTCACCTCGTCGGAAGCCGATATTCTGGGATATGGGCTGAGCGACGCCGGCAGAGATGGCGGAGCACTACTGCAAAGAGTTCTATACTGGACCGGAGGGCACCCATATCTGACGCAGCAGTTGTGCCGGACCGTCGCGGAGACCGAGGATGCACGTACTGAGCACGACGTGGACCGAATGTGCAGTGAGCTGTACCTATCTCCCAGGGCGAAGAAGCAAGACAATAACCTGCTGTTTGTGCGCGCCCGACTGCTGCAAGGCGGAGCCGACGTGGCCGGCCTGCTGGACCTCTATGCACAGGTGCACGCGAACAAGCGCATTGCAGACGATGACTCGAATCCTCTAATCGACCACCTGCGACTATCGGGAATAGTACGGGTTCTCTCGGGTTGTTTGCAAGTTCGGAACCGTATCTACTTTCTGGTGTTCGACCGGGACTGGGTACGAACGAACATGCCCGACGCAGAAGTACGACGACAGCGTACCGCCTTTCGTCGCGGTGTGCAGCGCACGCTGGCGATTTCGAGCGCGATCCTGGCGATGATGTCGTTGCTGGTCGTAGTCGCCTTTAACCAGACGGGCCGCGCAAACAAACTCGCTGCAGAAGCTCGCAGACAGACAGCCATCGCCGATCGCAATCTCTATTTTGCCAACATAAACCTCGTCCAACGCGACTGGGAGAATTCTAACGTCGCTCACGCTCGTGAACTACTCGAACTGACGAGAACATACCCGGGCAGAGGCTTCGAATGGGGCTACTGGAACCGCCTATGCCACATGGACCTCGCCACATGGCCAAAAACCGGACCTCCCGCGATCTGTTCGCCGGACGGATGCTATTTCTTCACGAATGATGAAAGCCAGGAACACGGGACAGGGATCATCTGGGACGCAAAGGCGTGTCGGATAGTTCGTTATCTGGAAGGTAACCGAGTAACCATCTTGTCGGCCGCGTTTTCTCCTGATAGTCGCTTCCTGGCAACGGGCGGTGAAAAGAATACGGCTAAGATCTGGATCGTTGCGAACGGCAAACTATTGCGAACACTCAATGGACCCTCCAGTGCTGTTTGCGCGGTTGCCTTTTCCCCTGACGGACTGCACATTGTGACGGGCTGTTTTGACGCGACTGCGAAGATATGGGACGTAAAGACTGGCCACGAGATTCTGTCCTTCAAAGGACATACGAAACCAATTCTATCTGTGGGATACTCTCCGACTGGGACGCGCGTTGTGACGAGCGGGGGTCAGTGGGATCTCGACGCTCCCGGTGAGATAAAGGTCTGGGACACGAAGTCGGGGCGCGAAACTCTCAGGCTGATCGGACACCGAAACACCATCCGATCGGTCGCCTTCTCACCTGATGGACGGCGCATCCTGAGCGGCAGCGATGACGCCACGGCAAGAGTATGGGATGCAAAGACCGGCCGATCGGAGTTGACACTAAAGGGACATGCGAGATGGATCAGGTCGGCGAGCTTCTCCCCCGACGGCAAGCGTATCGTGACCGGCAGTGACGACAACACTGCGATCGTGTGGGACTCAAGGACAGGCGCAAAGACGCTTACCCTTAAGGGTCATGCAGGTCGTATCGGTTCTGTGGCCTTCTCTGCGGATGGCAAGCGCATTCTGACGGGTAGTCAGGAGGGCACGGTGATGCTGTGGAACGCAGAGTCATTTCAGGAAGCGGCCACCTGTGCGGGGCACGGGGGAGCCGTTTTGTCTGTGGCGTTCTCTCCCGATGGACAACATATTCTGACGGGCAGCGTTGACCACACTGCCATCCTGTGGAATGCCCGGACGTACGAAAAGACTCTCACGCTCAAGGACCATACTGGACCGATAAGGTCGGTGGCATTCTCGCCAGACGGGACCCGCATTTTGACCGGATCCGATGACGGTAATGCTATTGATTGGGACACAAAGACAGGCAGACGGATTCTAGTCCTCCACGGACACACAAAACCTGTCTGTTCGGTCGCGTTCTCCTTCGATGGGCTGCGCATACTGACCGGCAGTCACGATGGAACAGCAAGGGTATGGGATGCGTACACCGGCCGGGAAGCCCTGACGCTCAGGGGGCATTTCACGCATATATACGCTGTCGCATTTTCGCCCGATGGGCGGCGAGTTCTGATTGGCGGTGGAGAGGAGAATCCGAGCGATTTCGGTGGGGCGGAGATATGGGATGCACAAAGAGGGATTCAGTGCCTTACTCTAAAGGGGCATACGTGCAGTGTCAGTTCGGTCGCCTTCGCTGCCGACGGTCGTCACGTTTTGACAGGTGAATCCGTCGATGAAATGGCTAAGGTATGGGATGCTGCAACTGGATTGAACACTCTGACCCTCAGAGGTCACAAGAATGCGATCACTTCAGTGGCCTTCTCACCCGATGGTCAGCGGATACTTACGGGCTGCTGTGACAGCACTGCAAAGCTGTGGGACAGCGGGACAGGTCGTGAGGTCCTGACTCTCAAGGGACATGGTAACTCTGTTCTCTCCGCCTGTTTTTCTCCCGATGCTAAGCGCATATTGACGGGGAGTTATGATAAGACCGCCATAGTCTGGACGTCAGATGCCGAAGCCGGAAACAGGTAAGACACCCCCAGTATGAAGTCGGCAAATAGGGATCTGTCTCTAATGCTTTTCGGCGCCTTTGAAGCGCGCTCCGATAATATCACTCTCTCCGGCTTGCGGAAACGCGATGGCGAGCGTCTCCTCCCTCTGCTTGTCCTTCATCATGGCCGTCCCGTCAAAACGGACGCGCTGGCTCAAACACTCTGGGCGGCCTCCGGCAGCCTGGACATTCTCCACCAGGCCGCCTCGCATCTCCGCCGTGTACTGGCAGAACAAGCGCATCGACTTCAATCACCCAAGGGCACGCTCGCATTGGATTTGGCGGGTGCGCGCGTCGATGTCGTCGATTTTGATGCAGCAGTCGAGTCTGGCGAGATCCAATCGTTAAAGACGGCGATCGCCCTCTATCGCCGCGGTCTGTTGCTCGAAGGCTGGGACGAGGCAAAAGATCACTGAATCCTGCACGAGCGAGATAAGCGCAAGCGACAATACGTGGATGCACTGAAGCGGGTGACTGCCGACTGTCTTGCACAGCACGATCCCGCTGGGGCAGCAAACTATCTCCGCGCATATGTCAACCTCAAACCGTCGGAGGAACGGGGCTGGTGCGATCTCATGAACGCGCTGGTTCTCAGCGGCGAGCGTGTAGGGGCGATCCAACTCTACGAGAAGTGCCGAAATGTCTTTCAGAGCCTGTATCAGATAGATCCTCCGCCCGACATGGCGGAACTGCTCCATCGAATACAACGAGAACCGGTCGCCTCAGCACTGGAGTCACCCCAGGAAGGAAGTGCACTCAACGCGCCCCGAGGCGTGGTGCTGCTCCGCTCGCCGTTTTATATCGTGCGTTCCACCGACCAGCAGTTCGGCGATGCGCTTGGCCGCCGGGAAACCATCGTCCTCGTCAAGGGTCCACGCCAGACTGGTAAGACTTCGCTGCTGGCGCGCAGCCTTCAACGGGCCCGGTCGGCGGGAGCGAGTATTGTGCTGACCGATTTGCAAAGCCTGAGCGAGGAACACTGGCAGTCTACCGAAGCCTTCTGTCTGGCGCTGGCGCAGGACCTTGCAGATCAGCTAGATCTGCCTTGTTCAGCCCACGGACGTCTGGAACCCCGCGCGAGGACCCCACCGCAACCTGCAGCGCTATCTGTGCGACCAGGCATTGGCGCACTCGCCGGCGCCGCTAGTATGGGGCTTTGACGAGGTCGACAGACTGTTCGCCTATCCGTTCAGCAACGCGGTATTCGGTCTATTTCGCTCCTGGCACAACGCCAGAGCGCTGGAGCCTCACCAGGCATGGGACCGACTAACGCTCGCCATGGCTTACGCAACCGAGGTCCACCTGTTGATCCAGGATCTCAACCAGTCGCCGTTCAACGTAGGGCTACAACTGACGCTTCAGGATTTTACGCTGGAGCAGATCGAGAATCTGAATGGACGCTATGGCGCTCCGCTGGATAGCAAGGCCCATGCCGAGCGCTTCTATCGATTGTTAGGCGGCAGCCCGTATCTGGTCCATCGTGGACTATACGAGCTAGTCACGCGGCCGATGGATCTGGCAACTCTGGAAGAGAAAGCGGCACACGAGTCCGGCTGTTTCGGAGACCATCTGCAACGCATCGATACGGCAATTCGTCAAGATACCACGCTCTACGACGTCGTGCGGGATCACCTCGATGGCCGGCAGAGTCTCTCATCCAAGAGCTTCTACCGGCTGAAGAGTGCGGGCGTTCTAATAGGCGAGGAGCCGGAATGTTCGCAATGGCGATCCCGCACATACTAAACGTATCTGGAAACGCATCTGCCTTGACGGTGCCAAGCTATAGGCCGACGGCGCAGTAGGCTTCGGTTTCGTAGAGAATCTTCAGACTGGTGTCAGGGCATTTCGTCGCGTAGCGACCGTGGGACGGTAGCCGTACGGTTTCAACCCACGGTCAATGAAGCGCAAAAAACATTCGTCGCGTAGCGACGTTTGACTACATCCGCCTGCTCAACAATTTCTTGCGTCACCACGCGACGCGACGCGAATCGGTTCGGTTCGCGGTTCCGTCCGTACGGCTACAATCAGTTGGTCGCTACGCGACCAGAACCTACCACGTCATCCGCGAGGAACGAGTATCAGTATTCGCGGTTATTCTTGATCCCTGGCTGCGGCACGGGGTATTTCCCATTCGCATCGGCTAGCAGCGGAGCAGGGCCCCCTGCCGTCAGCTTGTCGACGTCCGGGGCGAACTCGTGCTCGCAGTTGAGCATGTCCTGGAAGCTGATCTCCTGGCCCGTGTGCGCCGCCATGCGACCCATGCTTGTGACAAGGCTTGCCTCCACTCCCCGCTTGACCTCGTTATAGGGCTTGTTGTTGCGAATCGCGTCGATCAGGTCTTCCCACTCGTTATCGTACGGATTGCTGGTGTCCTTCGACTGCCAGACGAGATTCGCCTGCGAGGCGTTCTGACCCTTGTAGATCGTGGAGGGCGCACCGCAGTCGTTGGCGCTGGACGCGATCGCCATCCCCTTGGTGCCGTGCACGTAGCTCGAGTAGATGCCCGCGGCGCCGTTGATGCAGCGCCCGTCGAAGAAGAACTTGCTGCCGTCCGCGAATGTGTATTCGACGCCATACGTGTCGAAATTCTGGTCCACGTAGGGCACGCCCTCGGGGCTCAGCTTGTAGTGACGACCGCCGATCGCCTGGGCTTTGACCGGCCATTCGTTCTTCATCCACGATAGATGGTCGATGACGTGAATGTAGAAGTCACTGAAGTTGCCGCCACTTGCCCAGAGGAAGCTATGGAAGCGCCGGACCTGATAGTCCAGTTCCTTGACATCCGCCGGCTTCGGCAGCGACTGGAAGTAGCCGCCGGGACCGTGCATCCGGTATCCGCGCATCAGTACAATGTCGCCGATTTCGCCGTTCCGGATCCGGTCGTGAAGCTCCTGGAGCGGTCGGGCATGACGAGACATGAGCCCCACTCCGACCTTCAGGTTTTTTGCAGTGGCCTCCTCTGCCAGCTTCAGCATCTTCTTGCTGGTCGGCCCATCCACGGTGACTGGTTTCTCCATGAAGACATTGAGCCGCTTCTGGATCGCGTAGGTAAAGTGAACCCATCGAAATGCGGGCGGAGTTGTCAGGATAACGACGTCGCCTGGTTTGAGGCAGTCCATCGCCTTCTTGTAGCCGTCGAAACCAAGGAACCGCCGATCTTCCGGTACGTCCATCCGGACGCCGACCTCTTTGTTCAGGTTATCGTGGCTGCCTTGCAGCCGGTCCTCATAAGCGTCCGCCATCGCGATTAGTTTGATCGAGCCGCTTTTGGTGTTCAGAGCATTGACCACCGCTCCGCTGCCACGACCGCCGCATCCGACGAGCGCAACCTGGATCAGGTCGGCGCCCACTGCATGCACGATGGGCAGCTCGGCTTTGGCAAGCGCCGACGCGGCAACGACGCCGCCAGTCGCCTTGAGGAATTGTCGTCGCGAAGTGGTTGTTTTCTTGTCTGGGTTCATGTGCTGGTTTCCGTTGATCGACGGCGTCGGTTGAGTTCTGGTAGTTGCGTTATTGCGTCAAGCTGCAATTTAGCTCATTCTCCGGACACAATGCTTTCACCTCCGTGACAACGCAGGGTCATTCAGTTCTCCCAGGAGTTACCGTGGGACCCATACGGGCAGGCTTAAAGTCACCGGCTCGTGAAAACGATATGTCCGCCGTCGCGGACAGTAGATACTGTCGGCGGAGGCCGACATTTCGCAATCTCCAGGTGCGGACTTCAAGCCTGCCCGTATGGGTCCCACGCCGAGAATTGAATGACCCTGGGTTTTGAGGCTTTCAAGGAGGAAGTTTGCGGAGTACTGACTAATTGATAGATCGTTTGAGTGTTGCTCGGAAACAGCAGTCCTTACCGATGTGAGCGACAGGTGTTGATCGCTTAGAGTAGTTCGACCGCTCTTGCGTGACTGAAAAGGGGTGCAGACGTGATATGGAAGCAGCGTCGGCTTGCGACTGGGACAGCTCTTTTGGTGATGGCTGTGGCAGCGATACGTGTACTCGCGAGCGCTGATAACGCGCGGCATGTGATCAATAATCCCGGGGGCGGCGAAATTGTGTACATGCTAAGTAACGACAAGACTACTCTGCCGGATGCGATGTACAGTGTGTTGCATGAGGTTCACGGATACTTTGGCGAAAGGCCGCAGATTGGCCGCTTCTTCCAGACGAAAGGAAGCAATTCGGTTGCGACGTTCTTTACAGTTACAGACAAGAAGAGGAACGATAAGCATGTAGCCGGGCTGGCGATCGTATCCGCGCTGGATGATAAACAGACTTTTTCCGCCGTCATTTACGATGAAGCCGGTCACTTCCCAATCTCGGCTAACCCGATGTTGAAGAGATTGAACGAGGTCTGGCAGCCCATGTCTAAAACTACCGCGCCGGCGCGCCGTGCGGCGCCGACTGGTGAGGAAGTGCATCGTGAGGCTCCGACACAGCCGCTTCACCGGGCGAGCATTCCCGATGATAGTGCCACCATTAGCCTGCCCTCGGGCTGGCAGGTTCTCCCGAGCAGCGGCGCCGGCGCCGTGCATGCTGTGGGTCCCAATGGAGAATATGTAAATCTTGGCGTCCTTTTCCAGGGAATCTACGATACTCGGAATCCGAGGGCTCGTGGGATGATACAGTACCTGGAACTGGGGCACAACCCATATATAATCTGCCAATACGGCGGCGACCTTGTGAATGCGTACAAGTCAGTGATACAGCAGTACCGCCGGAACCAACACCTGCCGGCGGCGTCAATTGAGGTCTTAAATGCTCAGCCCACGCAAGGGAACCAGTACGAAACAGTCGCAGTGCTGATACTCGCACGTTTGGATACTCACGATGGCAAGGGACCAATGATCGCCAGCATTCGCGCCGGCGCTATGAAGCTCGGACCGCAAGGCCAATGGGCGATGGCAGTCAACGGGGTGGGTGTGCCGGATAAGATGGCCGAGGAAGAATGGCCCACGATGAGGGCTATTGTGAAATCGTATGCCCAGAACGGCAGAGTGATACAGCATCAGACTGATGTAATCATTGCAGAAATCAACCGGTCGGCTCAAGCGGCCAGGGATCGCGCTAAGATCGTCTCCGATTCAAACGATAGGCGAAATGCCGCCATCGATCAGACCAGAGATGACCAGTCTCGGAACAGTAAAGTATTTCAAAACTACCAGTTCGACCGGACAGTGGTTCAAGACAATGAGACAGGTGAGCACGGCACGATTGGCTATAGATTCGCCGACACACTGGTAAAAAGTGATCCGAATCGGTACGAGTACGTGCAACCGTCCGAGTTTGTCTTGGGCAAAGATTATTAACGGCGCAGTGCAGGTGTGCGCGAACTGAGTGACCCTGGTGACAACGTGACAGCCCTTCGATCGACATCGAGTCACAATCAGGCCGCGAGAAGACAAGTGATCTTACGGAAGGCACGGCAGGCAGCCGATCACGCGTCCGTGGTTCCCATCTGCCATTGGGTGGCCGCCGCCCAATCTTCAGCGGCAATGTAGATCAGGTCGACTGCCGGATCCTTTACGTCCGGGTACATATCAGGATCCGCCAGGTGTTGAGCCAGTCGTCGCTTGAGCTCTGCATAGGCCATGGCGGTGGACGGATGGGATCGCAGGTAGTCGCGAAATAGCAGCGCATATCGCTGATTGGGTCTGCCCAGTACGCGCATGTGTGTGTTCGTGCGCCGCTGGCCGGCTGGAGCACGAAAATAGAGCTTCTCCCAATCGCATTCCGGTCCGATGTAGTTCGGCGGAAGATGATCGCGCCAGACGCCTCCCGGCTGCGTATAGCCAAGCGACATCATGGCCGACACGGCGCGATCGTCAAGTGCGGCCACGGTGATCTGCTGATCGATCACATCTTTAGCCGCCAATCCCGGCACGGCGGTCGAGCCGATGTGGTCGATTCGTAGAGCCAGATCTCCCAACGTCCTCCGAACCTTAGAAGCAATATCAACGAACTCGACTGCCCAATTCTCTCTATAAGAAACGATCTCGACCATATTATCACTCCTGGTTCATGGGCTCAGCGTCGGTCTGAAATGGCTGTCACGTTATACCTCGCCCGGCGCTAGGATTGCCGCGGTGGTTATTTCGGCGATCCCGGCATGGGGGTATTGGGTGCTGGGTATTGGGGTGAGCGCATGGCGGATCACTCCTGGCGACAATCACAGGAAAGTTATTCAAGGCGTAGGTAGCGCAACCTTGCGGTTGCACAATTTTCATTAGTGAGGTAATATTGCGACCAGACGGTTGCGGATTTTCATTTAGGGTCTTGGCTTTGTAGCGCTAGACCGAGGTTGCATCTCGTGCGCAATGCCCGGATTACAACCACGAGCGCTTATTTCACTGGAAGTGCGGCCAAGCCGCGCCGGAGGAGACGAGGGATATGGCCGAGACGGACACCGATCGGATCGAGAAGCACATCGTGCTGCGCACGCCGCGTTCTCGCGTCTGGCGCGCAATCGCCGATGCGGGAGAGTTTGGAGAGTGGTTTGGAGCGAAGTTTGATGGCTCCTTCGTGGAAGGCACTGTCGCGCGCGGAAAAGTCACCTACCCAGGTTACGAGCACCTGACCATGGAGATTCACGTCGAGCATATAGAGCCGGAGCAACTATTCTCATACCGATGGCATCCATACGCCATCGACACCAGTGTCGACTACTCGTCGGAGCCGATGACCCTTGTCGAGTTCTGGCTGGAGGAGGTAGAGAGCGGCACAAGCCTCACCATCATCGAAACCGGGTTCGACAGAATCCCGCCTGAGCGGAGAGCCAAGGCGTTCGAGATGAATGAAGGCGGATGGGCAGAGCAGCTAACGAACATCGAGCGGCATGTCACTCAGCGGTAACGCCTCGAATTCTGCGCTGACCGAAGCGGCGCCCGTATTTGCCGCTTTGGGAGACAAGACGCGGCTAGGGGTCGTCGCACGCCTGTGCGTCGACGGCCCCCTGTCGATCACCCGCCTCAGCGAGGGGTCGCACGTAACGCGCCAGGCGATCACGAAGCACCTCCGGGTGCTCGCCGATGCCGGTCTGGTCCGCGATCGCCGCCACGGGCGAGAGCGAATCTGGGAGCTGGAGCCAGCGCGCCTGGAAACGGCGCAAAAATGCCTCGAGCGTATCTCGGAGCGGTGGGACGCGGCGCTGGGTCGGCTGAAAGCGTTCGTCGAGGAGTGATCGAGAGTAGGTAGTGTCACTCCAGCGGCCCAAGGGTATCGATGTAGGCCCGCAGATCTCGGTCGGCGGCTTCTGCTTGCGAGCGGAGGCGTGCGGCTTCCTGCCGCAGGCTCTCGATACGAGTCTCCTGCGAATCAAGCTCCGACACGTAGCGCTTATAGAGCGCGGATGCCTTGTCGAGCGAGTTCATGTTCTTCCGTATTCGGTCCTGATCGGCATTGATAGACTGCACCTCCTGCGCCCGATTTGCGGCAGCCGCCTGTAACTCTTGTACGCGCCTCCTGCGCTGGATCACCTCCTGAAGCGTTGCTCGCAGCTTCGCCGATATCTCCTTGCGCGTCGAGTAGTTCATGAGCGTATCGATATCGGCATCGACGATGGCGAACGTTTGCGACAGCGGTCGCTCGACGACCACTTTGAGCGCCTGGGCCTGACCTGCTGCGAGAGGCACGCTGAATCGATAGAGTGCGGCCGTGCGTTCGAGAGCCTTCTCTGGCGCCATCAGCTTGTAATCCGCCTGGAACGGATGCTCGATCAGGACGGTGCGAGGCTTGTCCGATTTGGACTTCAGCGTGTAGGTGGTTTCGATTCTCTCGCGGCGGCCGACGATGAGCACGCCACGTTTCAGGCTGACGCTGGTCTCTACGCTCGTGGCCGCTGGGCCCTGGCGTTCGCCCTCCACAGAGAGATCCACCGCGTATGAGAGGAGCCGCGTATCGCCCGGCGGTATGTCCTCCATCCGCGCATCGCCCGCATATACGCCGTCATCGAACAGAGTTACGGGACCGCCCTTGAGGTGCAGGCCGGTAACATTGCGGAGCCGGACCGCGTTGAGCGGAAATCTGGAGCCTGAGTCTGCGTTGAAGAGCAGGACTTTATCCGCCTCGACGTCCTGTGCGATGACAGGTATCAGCGCGGCCTGCTGCCGCGGCAGTGTAACTGGCATCGTGATGTTATATTGGAAGAGCGCTCCGGCCCGCTGACCCGTCGCCTGTGCAGCGACTGACCGGCGAAGGAGTTCGCGGTCGTCTGCCTGCTTGTCGTTCCCCCTGCCGTAGTTGGGTCCAACCGGTCCTGCTTCACCGGCCGGACCGTCGGCACCGGCGACTCCTGGGCGGGCGGTCTCTCGAGAGCTTGTGCCATTTTGGCCCGGTCGCCTACCAAAAAACGACAGCGCATCCGACTTCTGTGCGATTTGTGCTTCTTTGATGGCGTCTTTGCCTGAAGCCAGGTCCGCGTCATGAGTTTGAGGAACCGGAGAAGCAACGATATCCGGACCGACCTCCGGCCTCGGAATGTAGAGCGGCTGGTACAGGTCCTCGATGAACGACACCGGGCGGCCGGAAACCAGCGAAAGCCGCACACCCAGCCAATCGTCGTCGGTCGTGTTCTCCACCATTGCCCAGCCCTGCAGATACGGCCGGCCGCCAGGCTTATCCGGAGCGGCGCCCCCTACCAGCAGGCGATAGCTCATCTTCCAGATCGGCGCCTCCATTACATATCCAACTCGCACCTCGCGCCGTCCCGCGCCCTCAAAGTGCAGCGTCACCTGGCGGCGCTGGTCGTCCGTACCCTTCGCGAGCAGTCCAAGCGCGGCGTGGAACTCGCGATTCAGGCGCTCGTCGAGAAAACGGATCGACTTATCGCTGTCGAGCCGAATGCTCACCAGTCCTGGCTGTCGATCGGCTGTGGCGTCGACGAAGAGGTTCAGGAACGACGCCGTGATCGGCTTCTGATCGTCGACGGCCACTTGCTTCTGCTGAACGCTTACGATCTGGCCGGTGAGCGTTGGCTTGCCGGGAGTCTCAACGGCAACCTGCGCGCCGCGCAGCTGAGCCAGAATCTGCTCCAGGCTAAGATCGCCGGTGACATCGACCGCGAACGAGCGCAGCGTGTGGCCGATCGGATCGCGTGCGGCATAGGTCGCCGGCTGAACCTTGCCGGCGCTGTCGAGGAGCACCATCGACTTCAGAATGTCGTTGATCTGCCCGACGCGGAACAGCAGCGGAATCGTAGCGTTTCCGTCTACATCGCCGCGACGCTCGGTATAGGCGACCCCGCTGCTGAAGAGAGTGACCGTCTGCACCGGCAGTGGCGCCGACTTCTGATCCGGCGCTTGAGCGCCGGCTCGCAGCGCGATCGCCGCAATGACTGCGCAGCCAACGACGACGGGCTGTATTGATCGCATTTTCGCTCCTTGTCTGTTGATCCTGGGTTGATATTCTTTAGACGGGTACGGAACGGAGTGGTGGCGACAGCAATATACGTAAGTACTTCGACATCAACATCCGTATATGGGAATGGAAGGCAAAGGCTGTCCCTTACGCCTCCACGCAATACGGGCGCGGCCATGCGACTGGTCAGCAGCCGAATGTCATTGCTTGCGACGCGCGACTTGCTGGGAATGTCTTCCAGACGCGTGTCGCCGTATCGTTCGAATAGTGCCTGGTTACTTCGCGCGTGGTCCATAGCATCATCGCACATCCTGATCAGTTTCAGCCGATATGGTTCGAGGCGAGTTGGGATCGCTGCCCGACTGAGCAGCGATCCCATCGCCTCGCAGTGCCGAGCGAGCGCGATCGTTCGGACGCGAAGCGTCTCGTAAAGCGTAGCCGAACGAGGTGGCATCAGTCAAACGTCTCCCAGCAGATTTGCAACGTCCGCGTAGGTATGTATTTCGACAAGTGGTATCAGCGCGCGCAGGTATTCGATCAACCGATCCAACTCGGCCGGCTGTTTCGAATCAAAATTCAGAACCTGGTCAACGGGCAGCGTATTCAGAACGGGCCTGGGTCGTTGCCGCCGTGTCGAAGCGAACTGCCGTACCAGGAGGCTCAACCTCTGATCCCCTCCGACGAGCAGAGCGTCACGATCCGATTCGACGCTTTAAAGTATTGGCCCGAGTCGGTCAAGAAACTGGTGAAGCTCGTGTCTCGCCCCAGAAATATCCC
>JBBQVV010000154.1:0-14604 GCA_038211235.1 Chthonomonadales bacterium
CCGGATCATCGGCGGTATTCTGAATTACGGGTATCTACTTCGAGATATCGACGGCAAAGGCACGCAGTGGGGTAACTGGTCTCCCCGGAGCCTGAATGGCGATCCGAACTGGCACGAGGAGCGCTCGGGAAACTCCGTGGAGATGATCGAGTATCTCGGGGTCGCCTACCATATGACTCATAAGGCGAAATATCCGGAGGCAGCATGGGAGCTCATCGCGAAGCACGAGTATGCCCGCAACATGGTGCGCACGGTCTTCGATACGCCGTCGGAACGCACGCACATAGAGGATGAGCTGCTCTCAATCGTCTATCCGAACCTGTTGGCCCATCCCATATTCCCATGGCTGAAGTCTGCGGCTCAGACAAGCATGCAGCGTTGGCACAGGTCGGCCGAACGTGACGGCATTCCGTTCTACGATTTCGTCTACAACCGTTACTCGGGGCGCCAGGTTCCACTCGACCGCGCCATCGAGACCCTTCGGGATTGGCCTCTGGATATGATAGAGTGGACCGTCGATAACAGCCAGCGCGAGGACGTCTCCCGCGATCTTACGCCAGGACTTGAGGAGGGAATGCTGACACGAATCCTTCCACGCAGTGAGATGGGCCTTTGCATGTGGGACCAGGAGCCCTACAAGGCCGTGATCGGCAACGGCGGCCAACGCGAGGACAAGCCGACCGATTGGCTGCTCGCCTACTGGATGGGCCGGTACTACGGCCTACTCGACCGATAACCGGCGCTCCATTTCCCTTGGTTGATCGGTGTTTCGGTTGTGTGTGCTGTAGAGTAGGGCCACTTTACCTCTCCCTGTCCGTTCGGACGAACGAGGAGGAGTGCTTGAACCCTGCCTGCCCGTATGGGAGGGTGAACCTGGCAACCGCGCACGAGGTCCCGTGGAGACACACTTGAGTCTCGCGCTTAGGGAGGTCATATGGCTGAGAAGGTACGCGTCGGACTGATCGGCGCCGGATTCGTAAGCGATATCCATGCCGATGCACTTTCTCGACATGTCAATAGCGTCGAGATTGTCGCGGTTGCGTCACGGACGCAGGATAAGGCGGCTGTATTTGCAAGAAAGCACGGAATCCCACACGCGTACGGTGACTACCGCGCGCTGCTGGAGCGTTCGGACATCGACATGGTAACGGTCGCAATACCGAACGATCTACACTGCGCGGCGGTCTGCGCGGCGGCGGACGCTGGAAAACATGTGATCTGCGAGAAGCCCTTGTGCCGCACGCTGGCCGAGGCGGATCGGATGATTGCCGCGTGCGACCGCGCGGACCGGTATCTATTCTACGCCGAGGAGCTGCTCTTCGCCCCAAAGTACGTTCGAGCCAAGCGGCTCGTGGACGAAGGCGCACTGGGGAAGCCGTTTCTGGTCAAGCAGTCGGAAGAGCACGATGGCCCTCATGAGCCCTGGTTCTGGGACGTGAACCGGTCTGGCGGCGGCGTACTGTTCGACATGGGCTGCCACAGTATTGAGTATGCGCGATGGATATTCGGCAAGCCGGTGGTCAAGAACGTTTCCGCGACGATGGGAACGTTTGTTCACAAGGGCAAGACACGCGGCGAGGACCACTCCCTTGTCACGGTCGAATACGAGAACGGTATGATCGGACAGGCCGAAAACTCTTGGGCGAAAGGGGGTGGCGTGGATGACCGCACGGAAATCTACGGCACGACCGGCCATACCCGCGCCGATCTACTGCATGGGAATGCGTTGCGAACCTACAGTCAAACGGGCTACGGCTACGCGGTCGAGAAGTCCGGCGACACCGCTGGCTGGTCGTCCACGATGTATGAGGAGGTGTGGAACTACGGATTCCCGCAGGAGATGCAGCACTTCGTCAACTGTGTTCTGGGAACCGAGGAGCCGATCGAGACCGGCGTGGACGGGCGCGAGGTCTTGAAGATCATCCACGCGGCCTACCAATCCGCCGGCGAAGGTCGCAAGATCGTCTGGCCCTACGAACCGCCCGCCTGCGAAAAGCCCATCGACCTCTGGCTGAACGCGGGATCCGAGTAGATACTGCAGGACAAGCTCGGACAAGCTCTCCACGAAAACCACTTGGACCGGCGATAAGTGAAGTCAATACCAATACAACGAATATTACAACTACGAAAGGCACGAAATAGCACGAACAAGGATCCATGCTTCAAGCTCAGACCGCTGGCGTGGCAGTTATACTTGCGTAACTTCTGAATTGCTCAAGGGTCTGGCCTTATTGTGCGAGTTTGAGTATTTCTTGGAGAGGTCTCGGCAAGAATGCTGGAGTCAGCCATGATGAACGGTAGCAGTGAAGTGCGAATTGGGGTGGTGGGCGGCGGATTCGGCGCCGACTTCTATTGGCACGAACATCCGAACTGCATCGTGGAAGCGGTTTGTGATCTAGATCCGGCGCGCAGAGATCGCCTATCCTCCACCTACCGCTGCGGCAAGTCCTACGAGGTGCTGGACCGGTTGCTACATGACAGCGACGTCGATGCTGTCGCGATATTCACCGGCGCGCCCGATCACGTTCGGCACACCATCGCCTGCTTGAACGCCGGCAAACACGTTATCTGCGCCGTACCCGCCTGCATGAGCCTGGAGGAGGCGGATGTTCTGGCCGACGCGGTTAAGCGGTCCGGTCTAACGTATATGATGGCGGAGACGAGCTGGTACCATCAATCCGTGATCACGGCGCGGCAATGGTTCAAGGAGGGAAGGTTCGGGACGATTTTCTACACGGAGGCCGAGTATCATCACCCGGGTCTCGAAGTGATGTACCACGATTCCATGGGAAACACTACCTGGCGCCATGGGCTTCCGCCGATGCACTATCCTACCCACTCCACCGGTTATCTGGTCGGCGTGACCGGAGAGCGGCTGACTCAGGTTTCGAGCGTCGGCTGGGGCGATGATGCGGCTGCCCTCGATGAGAACCAGTATGAGAACCCTTTCTGGAACGAGACCGCTTTCTTCACCACGGAAGAGGGCCATGCGTTCCGAATCGCGGTCTATTGGAACGCGGCCGTGGGCGGCACGGAGAGGGGACAGTGGTACGGCGACAAGCTCAGCTTCTTCGATCCTCTCGCCAACGGCTTAGGCGCAATCGTTCGGCGGAAGGCCAATCAGTCCGAGACCGACGATGCCGGATTCGCGCGCAAGGTTGCGGAACATGAGCTCTACATGCAGCCAAAATGGTGGCAGACCGAGATGCTCCCCGCTCCGCTCCGTCACAACAGCGGTCACGACGGGTCTCACACGTTCCTGACACACGAGTTCATCGATGCGATTCTGAACGATCGGGCTCCCACGGTGGGAATTAACGAAGCGCTCAACATGACGGTTCCTGGCATCGTCGCACACCAGTCATCCCTGGCCGGCGGCCGCCAACTCCCGATCCCGCTCTATCCAAAGTAGCGCCGGTGTTACCTACAGTAGGGCGGGGGCGCCGTCCCCCGCCGACCAGGGGGGCGCTGTCCCCCGCCGACCAGTCCATGAAACCGCCCGCTACGGCAGCATCTTCTCAACGCGAACCGTTGCGCCGTCGGACCGGCAGGTGACCGCACCGTCCCGGTCCGTGCGATACACCTGCGCCCCGGACTGCTGAAGCCGGTCGACGATTTCCGGACTGGGATGGCCGTACAGGTTGTACTTCCCCACGGATATCACGGCAACCCGCGGATGCGCCGCTTCAACAAACTCGGTGGTCGTCGAGGTGCGGCTGCCGTGGTGACCGACCTTTAGAACGTCGCACGAGACATCGCGCACGGCTGAGAGAATATCAGCCTCCTCCGGCGCCTCGGCGTCGCCAGTGAGCAGGAACGCGGTTCGTCCGTAGCGGACGCGGAGCACAACGCTCGCATTGTTCGCCCCCTCACCAGCAAGGACATCGGACGGCCCGAGCACCTCTGCGACCACTCCGTCGCCCAAATCCAGATTCTGACCACGGCGGCCGACCAGGATCTGAGCGCCGCCCGCGAGCGCCTGCCCGAGGAGGCGAGGAACCAGCGGTGAGCCCTCCGGCGCGCCGTCATCGATCACCTCGTGTGTAGGGAATCTGCGCAGCAGCGTGGAAGCGCCGCCGATGTGATCCGCGTGCGGATGCGTGAGCACCATCGCATCCATCGCCCCAATGCCGCGAAATCGTAGATACGGGGCAACGACGCGCCGTCCCTGATCGTCCTCTCCATTTCGCACAAGCCCACCTGTATCGATCGCAATGACGCTTCCGGACGGCGATTCCAGGATACAGGCGTCTCCTTGCCCTACGTCCAGAAACGTTACTCGGAGCTCGCGAGGGCGCGGAGCGATGACGCTCCAGACGCTGAGGGCAAGCGCTGCGGCGCCCGCTCCGATCGCCACAATACGGCTCGTTCGATTGCGCCGACTCACCAACCGAATCGGGACCTGTCCAGGCCGAGCGCACCATGCCAGGCTCCAGACGAATCCGTAGTAACATACGACCCACAGTGGAGACGGCGGAGCCATGTTGTGGGATGCGAATGGAAGTTCCGAGAAAGTGTGAACGATCCAATGGAGTGTCGCCAGCAGCACCCTCAACAGGATCGCGCCCGGTGCGGCGAGAACGGGATTCACCGCCCAGAGCAGCGTGGTAGGGAAGCCCGCCGCAATGATGACGAAGACGAGGGGAACTGCCAGGACATTCGTTAGGAGCGACACGATCGAGAGTGTATTGAAGTAGTAGGCCACGAGTGGGCAAGCTCCGATCTGGGCTGCAGCGGAAAGCAGAGCCACCGTCGCAAGCCCACGCCACAGTCTCCTGCGAGCCCAATCGAATACGGACTCTCCTACGGGTCTCACTTTAGCGGTTGCGCCAAAGCGAGAATGCATCACCGGCATTATGAGAACGATTGTAACGACCGTCGCAAACGAAAGCTGGAATCCAGGGTCGAACAGTTCGAGCGGAGTTAGCACCAGGAGACACAGCGCGGCAATCGCCAGCGCATTGGGAAGATCCGGCTCTCGCTCCAGTAGCTCTCCCGCCAGAAAGATCGTGGCGACAATGACGGCCCGCAGGACGGAGGCTCGTTCGCCCGCCACGATGGCGTAGAGGGCCAGCGCGACGATCGCCGCGATCAACGACGCGCGCCTCGGCACGCGAGATTGACGCAGCAGTAGTGTGAGGAGGCAGACTACAATCCCGATATGGAGACCGGCAGTCGCGAGAATATGCGCGGTGCCGGTCCGCTCGAAATCCTCCTGAACGGCAGGCGGGATCCCATGCCTTTCACCGACGAGGATACCGCCAAGGATGGCGCCGTCAGGCCGTGGAACTATCCGCCTCGCGGAATCGAGCAGGCTCTGCCGGAGTCTGTGCGCCGCTGCTGCAAACGGATTGGCCAGGCTTGGACGGTCCAGGATCCGCACGTTGTCCGCCCGGCGAACGTCCAGTGTCGCGTTGATGCCGCGTCGGGCCAGGTACGCCCGGAAGTCAAAAGCGCCCGGATTCCGGGGGCCATCCGGTCGCTCCAGGCGGCCGCGGAGTTCGATCCGGTCGCCGCTGCTCGGGACCCCCTCCATGCCGGCAGCACGCCCGTGATGCGAACCTAGCGTCATTCGAACTGCGACTCGTCCATTCACCCGAAGGCTGGTGTTTGCCTCTCTCGTGTCCAGTCGGGCGGATAAGGCGTCCAGAACGAACCGCGCGGCCGCGGGTTGGTCGGATTGCGGGTCTTGGTCGACTTCCGCATCATCATCCACAATGCCGGAGAGTGTCAGGGACGTAGATGGAAGACGCGAGGCATCGTGTGGGTCGACCTGCTGAGCACTTGAATAACGCGCCGCTCCGGCCCATGCAATGAGCAACAGAGCGGCGAACCAGGCCAGCAAGACGCGTCCGCGACCCGCGCCGACGAGAAGCAGAATGACGCCACAGATAGCCGGAAGCCAGATCAATGTGAGCGAGTACGACGCCAACAGAATTCCGATCGCAAATGCAAGGCACATCGCGGGGAGTTGGCGCATCCTCATGAGGTGATCCTGAAAGGAGATGAAGTCTTATGGACTGGAAGGTCACGATGCGGGGGTGCGATTTCGTCGACCAACCCCACAATGCTCGCCCGTTCACCGTCTGGCGTTCGTTTCCCTGCGCGATGGCACAAACTGGTTGCAGCTTCCATTCATCACCGCGCCGAACGATTCGACTTTTAACGATCTGTTAACGGTCGCTGCCGTACAATGGGATGGCGCCGTGTATCTGAACGCCAGCTATCCATGGGCCTTCGTATTCTGATCAAGATGGTGTCGGATCGGTTCCACTCCATCGCGGCCAAGAGAGGAGCTTGTCTTGAGCGTCCGCCCAATCACCTATTTGCAAGTTGTCAGACTGGTGGCTGCCCTAATGGCGGTTAGTCTGGCGGTTATGCTATCGGGCTGCGGCGGCGGAAGCGGTTCAACCGTCGGCAGCGGCAATCAGGGCTCAACCGGCGGTCAGGGTGGAAGTGGCAGCCAGGGAGGAGCAGGCGCGGGCACGCCGGCAGACCAGCAGCGGACTGCTGCCTTCGCGGCCATCAGCGCGGCATACTCAGGGATGCCCCACAAAGACGCGGCTGCCGATGCGCAGGCACTGGCGGCGTTCATCAGGACGCGAAGCGAGTTCGCTGCGGCTGGTGTCGCGAAGGGTATCTACTTATGGGCGAACTTTAAGGACGGTAGGATGGTTGCGATCGATCTGTTCGACGCTCCTCCCGCCGGCGCGAAGAGCGTCCCGGCTGTCGCACACGAAATTCAGCCGGTCAATGGACCATTGCAACTCGGTCAGCAAACTTCTGACGTACGGACCGCAACTGAGTCTGGCGGTTCGAACTCGCGAGGTATCCAACGAGTCAGCGAGGTTGGCATCGCGCAGGAGTTGCCTGTTGGCACATCGGTACTTCACGTCAACGCAGATTTACTTGACGTTCCGGCAAGTGCCGGAAGCCCGTTTCAAGCTTCGAACGCAGGATTTCAAGCCATTGATTTGACCGGATATTCGGTGAACCCGGTGGACGGAACGATTGACACGCTCAAGCAAAAAAGCCTGATTTCGACTGCAGGTGTACTCTACATACAGGGCAGCGGAGTGATTGGTCATCGTGGCGCTTCCGCTGCCGGAGGGCTAACCTACGGTATGGGTACGCGTACCGCACAGAGTCCAGGCGCCGACGCGGCCAACAGCCAGGATCTGGACGCTGGCCGGATAGGCTATCTGCTCAAGCGCACTCGACAATATTCGTTGATCGGATCCTATTTCATTACCGATCTCTTCGTGCAGCGTTATTGGCAGTTCAGCCCGAACACATTGGTGATTAACGGCACGTCGCTGGGAAATGCCGCGGAAGCCGCCGCTTTCCGTCAGGCCTGCTTTGCGAATAGCGCCTCGGTTTACTTCGGATGGGATGGCATCGTAGTGCCGCAAGACTCAGACGACAGCGCTCTGTTCCTAATCGACCGTCTTTCTGGAAGCAACGGCCAGACCACCGCTTTGCAGCAGGAAACGCCATTTCAGAGGCCCTTCAACTACTTCTCGATTACCGGAGACATGAAAACGCGCTATCGGAAAGATCGTTCCGGTTATAATACCGGGTCAACATACCTTTTCTCGAACGTCATCCCGGGCAGCTACGGATCCACCGCGGCGACGGTAGCATCATCAAACTTCCTGGACAATTCAAATCCAATCAGCGCGAAAGCTAACTTCGGAATTCTAAATCCGACCGTGGGTGGAGCAGCGGTGGATGAGGGCAAACACGACCTCATCATAGACGGAATCTTTGGAGCGGCGCCGCCGGCTGACCAACAGACCGTTTCCGTAGACGGCATCAACCTCGCCAACAACTGCACGTGGAAGCCAAATCAGATTATCGTGCACTCAATTCCCAGTTCCGGCCGAGCCTCCCACGGCGACGTATTCGTGAGTGTAGGGCGCCGGAAGAGCAATACAGTTCAGATTACTGATTGGAGAGGTACGTTCACCTTTACACAAGTATACAACCGCGATTTAACTGACGCTAATCCCACGCGGGTGATACTGACGTTAAACGCGCACCTGCGCGCCAGCTATAACGAAACGCGGGTGACACCAGGCACGCGGCCTCTAAACCTTAGTGACGCGCCAGGATTCGGATCCTATGGGCTGAGCTTTGGGCTCGTGGACGATTCAACCTGCACATTAGCCGCGAAAGGCGTATTCGACGCTCAAAATTACCGCACGACTTACTCCGATCCGGCGAATACCTCGGTCACGCTAAGTAAGTTTCTACCTCACAACGACATTAGATTCAGGACGTACGTTGACCTTCACTCGCCGGTGTCGCTTGCCGTTCATGCCGCGGGACTTGTGGATGCAAAGGCCACAACGTTTGATAAACTTGCAGGTTCGACGAGTGTCACGACGGAGCAGTTACCGTTCGACTCCGAACCGGACTTCAATCCGAGTAATCCCAAGGCGTTGATCGTGCTCGTAACCGGCGCAAGCGGATCCAGATTCGACTTTCAGGCAGGCAAACTGGTCAACATCTCATTTACCGGAAGCGTGTCGTGGAACGATTTTCCTGCAAACGATCCGCCAAAACTCACGGACGACACTCAGAGTCGTGTGGTATCGCGACCTCGGCGACACGCTGTTCGCGACAATTGAACAGACTGCAAATCAGTGTCGCTCGGAAGTTCCAATGTTCGCCGCGCAATTGTTTACCGTACGTCGGCATCGACAATAGAAGGAGAGATAGGATGAAACAGAAGTTACTTGCCTCTATCGCACTACTCGGGCTGGTAACGGCTCCCTCCGTAGTACGCGCCGGTCAGACGTTCACCGATTCTACGTTCAACCTTGCCAACTACACGCAGGCGTTCTATGTCAGCGATCCCACGGCGACGGTAAATGTGTCGCAGGCACTGACAGGCGGCAATCCGGGGTCTGCATTGCAGGTCCTCGCCAACGTGCCGGCGGGAAACGGCTTTTCCGCGGCAGAAGCGTTCGCGAACAACTCTTTCGTCTACGATCCGTCAGCTCATGGAGCGTTGCTTTCCGTGGATGCGGCCGGCGACAAGTATCTGCACAACAATGTCACGCTGTACACCAACGGTTTCCGGCCGCTCATACTTCAGGGCGGCAACTACTACTATGCACTTCTAACGGTACCGGCAATCAAGGACACGTGGCTATCCGCGACCCAATCCGGGCTCGCCGCAAGCGACTTTAGCCTGTTTGATTTCACGACTGGAATAACCGATACGACTCAGCATCCGGATTTCACGGGCGGCGTGATGCAGTTTGGATTACTCAATCGGTTCACTCAGAATTCAACAATGTCTTCGCCCTGGGACATCCGGTACGACAACTTGACGATCGGGATCCACGCGGTTCCGGAGGCTTCCTCTGCCGTTGCATTTGCCGGCATGCTCGTTGGAGGAGCTGGCATTTTCCTCCGGAAACGCGCCCGCGGATTCGCGCCATAGGTGCGCGCAGACCTGCCTCCGGCGCGAACGCTCATCACGCCGGAGGCAGGTCCAATGCGTAGTCGACAGCCTGCTTCAGAGTAAGTGAGGTCCCTTTGGTCCAGGCAAGGTCGAATAGATGGGTACCCAGCGCGGCTTTGACCCTTGTTCTCAGATCGTTCATCATGGACACCTGAAACGGAAACCAGAGCTGACCGATGCGGGTCCGGTGCGTGATTGAAGCTCCCAGCAGACAGGCGGCGCTTTCGAAACTGCCCTGCGTATGGCGTACAGCGGCGCATTGCGCAACCGCATCGATCATTTCGTGTTCTGCCTTCAGACTTCCGGACAGTGCAAGGCTCTCAAGACAGAATCGTTCCGCTTCTCCTATTCTGCTCTGTCGGAGTGCAACGAGCGACAATCCTGTCAGATCGCGCGCCGCATTAAGAGGAGCGCCGGCCGTCCGGGCGAGTGCGAGACCCTCTTCCAAGAGAGCGCGCGCTCCCGCAAGATCGTTCTCGACGAAGGCGATCAAGCCCAGAAAGTTCAGTGACTCGGCTATGTCTTTCTTATTACCACTTTCTCGCCGAAATAAGAGGCACTCCTCGTGGAGGGCGAGAGCTGATCGCTGGTTTCCCATGTATTGCGCGACCACTCCCATACTTCCGAGCACCTCCGCAACGCCCTGCGTGTAACCGGTCGCACGGGAGATGTCCAGGGCCTCCTGCAGAAGGGTATTCGCGCGACTAAAATCCCCCTGATCCCTTGCGATGCAGCCGAGGTTGCGCAATCCCATCACGATTCCGGTCCGCAACTGCAGCTGCCTTTGCAGGCTTACGAACTCTTCTAATGTTCTGCTAGCGAGCACGTAGTCCAGACGCAATCGGGCAACGTAGCCGATTCCAAAGGTAGCGTCCGACATGCCGACACGGTCTCCAATGCGACGATAAAGCTTGAGAGCCTGTTCGTAAAACTGTTGCGAAGCTTTATAATCCTGTCGATACTGTTGGATGACCGCATGATGATACGCCGCAAGTGCGACTCCTCTGAAGTCGCCCAGCTCCTCGCATAATGCCTGGGCCTCCTCCAGGCAGCGATCCGCGGCGTCATTGTCCCCGTAGTAGCCGTGCCGATGTCCCTGCTCAACTAGCGCTGCCGCAAGAATGCGTCTGCTTCCGCTTCGCCTGCACAGCGTCAAACTCTGAGCCAATTGTGTTTGTGCATGCTCGTGATCTCCGAGGTTATGGCAGATCTGACTGAGAAGCGTTCCGGCCTCGGCCGCGCCAGACGTATCGTGCAACATCTGATAACTGGCAAGGCTCTCCTCAGCGGAAGCCCGCGCATCGCGTAGATCGCCCTGAAGTGCGGCCAGCGAAGCTGCGGCATAGAGGGCCTTTGCTCGCGCCGCGGGGGCGGCGCCGCCCCCGCCGGCCAGCGCAACAGTAATCCGGCGTCGTCCTTCAGCGGCCTCCCCGCTGCGCTCCCAGAACGGGCGGAGCGCGCCGGCCAGACGCAGCCCGATCTCCTGTGACTGGCCCCAGTCCAATGCGGCGCGTAAATTGTCCTGGTCCGCAATTAGTCGGTCGCGCCATTCGTTTTGGTCCTCGCCGGTCAGCCCTGTCTCCGCCTCTTCGGCCAGATGCAGATAGTATTGGGCATGGAGACTCGCGACGGTCAAGCGCTCCCCGTCTTCGATATGCTCTGCTGCGAACTGTCTCAGCGACTCCAGGAGTCGATAGCGTATTACATCGCCCGACTCCACGGTCAGAATCATCGATCGTGCACTTAGCTCGCTTAGCGCTACCGCTCCTGCTCCACAGATATCCAGGGCCGCCTCCAGCGTACAACCGCCTGCAAATACGGAGAGGCGGGTGAAGAACAGTCTGAGCTCCGCCGTCAGCATGCGAAAGCTCCAATCGATCGCCGACCGCACGGACAATTGGCGTTCCGGTCGGTCCTTGCGCCGGCTGATCAGCAGACTGCCTGAGGACAGCTGCGCAAGCATCTGCGCGGGCGTGAAGGTCTGAGCCCACGCCGCAGCTAACTCGATGGCAAGCGGTAGCCCTTCAAGGCGCATGCATAGCTCGGCAACGCTTGCGGCATTGCGAGCCGTCACCTGAAAGTCGGGTCGAACGTTCTGGGCGCGGTCGATGAACATCTGAACGCTTGGGATGTCCCGAAGTCGCGCAAGCACCTGCGGATGCGGGGTGCTCTGTGCGCGTGGAGTTTCGATTGCTCCATATTCCATCGCCATGGTGTCGACCGACGCCGGGACCTGGAGCGGCGCCACGGGAAACTGTAGTTCGCCTTCTATTTCGAGCGGCTGGCGGGACGTAATCAGGCATGTAAGCATCGGGATGCGGCGCATGAGAGTCTGCACGATAACGCGTCCTTCATCGGACTGGGATGTCGAATCGCGTAGATTCTCCGATAGGAGATGTTCAAGATTATCGAGGATCAGAATCACTCTTTCGCCGCTCAGAGCGTGAACCGCCTGTTCGAGGGGATCGGCGACGGCGGAGCGGCCCAGGCACAGCGCTTCGGCGATTGCGTCCGGGATCAACAGCGGGTCCGACAGCGCGGCAAGCGGCACAAAGCATGTGCGTCCAGCGAATTCCGATATCATAGTTCGGACCACTTCGATGGCAAGGCGGGTCTTGCCGGAGCCGGCTGGGCCAGTGAGGGTGATGAGTGGCCGGACTGGCACGCCATCGCTCAGAGAGAGCAGGTCGCGCAGTCGCGTGAGCTCGCGTTCTCTGCCAAAGAAACGAGTGAATTGAACTGGTAGCTTAGAATCAATCGATGGAGCAATGGGTAAGGATTGATGGCCAGCCTCGGTCCGCGCTCGAGGCGATCGACTCGTACGTTCACGACCCGGTGCGATGCTTTGCGATATAATCGTTTCCGCAAATGCACGTGTCGACTCCGCGGGTATTTCATTCAACTCGTCCCGCAGTACCTGCTCGAGGTGATCGTACTGGCGCAGTGCATCACCTAAGCGACCCGTTGCCGCATATAGTTTCATAAGCGCGACGTGCGTCTCTTCGTGAAAGGGCGCGGCGATCACGGCGCGATGTGCGTAGTCGATCGCCGCGTCAGAACTGCCCATTGAAGGGAGAAGTTGGCAGAGACGCCTCAATGCGCCCAGATAGGCATCGTTCAGGCGTTCGCGCTCGCCGGCAATCCACTCCTCATAGTAACCTGGAAGCAGTTCGCCGCGAACCAGCTCAACAGCGCGTGTAAGGAGCTCGACTCGACGCTCCGCATCGTAGTGTGCCTCACGTAGTGCTGTATTGAATTCTGCTATATCGGTAACGAAGGAAAGTGGGTTCAGCTGAACCTGAGAGTGATCGGCAAAGAGGACGCTATTCGGTGGCGAGCCAGGAGTCTCGAGCTGGCGGCGTAGCGAGGAGAGAGCGACGCGAAGGCTCAGCCGTCCTGCCTCCGGTCGAGAGTCCGGCCAGAACCGGCCCGCCAGCATCTCGCGCGAGTGCGCCTGGTCACGGAAGTAGGCAAGATAGGCGAGCAGCGCACCGGACTTGTAGGTCTGGAACCGAGTGACATGCCTGCCATTCTGTTGGAGGCATGGCCCTCCGAAGAGCTCTATACGCCAGGCCGTCTCCATAATCACCTGTGTGGTCGCCTGCGAAGCGCCTTGCACCGTACGCCGTTCTCAGGTCGAATTATCGGTCGAGACCACGGGAATCCTTGACACCCAGACTCGCATAGACCTCGCGCGTTGCCGTCGAGCGATTGAGCGTGTAAAAGTGAATGCCGCGCACCCGATTGTCCAGCAGGTCACGACACTGCTCCGCGGCATGCTGCACGCCAACTTTGCGTACGTACTTCTGATCGCCGTCACAGCGTGCAATCGCCTTGAGAAGCCGAGCCGGAAACCGGGATCCCAGCGCGAGATGCGCCATCCGTTCCAGCCCTTTGCTGGATGTAATCGGCATAATGCCGGCCAGGATCGGCACGTGGATCCCCGCCAGCTCGCACCTCTCGCGGAAGTCGTAGAAGTCCCGATTATCAAAGAACAGCTGGGTGACGATATAGTCCGCGCCGGCATCGATCTTCGCCTTAAGGTAGTCCATCTCTCGAAGGCGGTTCGGAGTCGCAGGGTGGCCCTCGGGAAACCCTGCCACGCCAATTCCGAAGCCTCGAGGGTCCGGATGTCTGCCGCTCGCATTGAACTTCTCGATGTGGCTCACGAGATCGCTCGCATACCTGTAAGCTGCGGTTGACGTATCATGGTTCGCCATCCCGGCGGGCGGATCGCCTCCCAGGGCCAAAACCGTCGATATGCCGTGATCGGCATATCGCTCCAGGATGTGCTGAATCTCGCCTTCGGTGTGGCAAACGCATGTCAAATGAGGTATCGGGTCGCAGGTGGACGACTCCTTCAAGCGCACGACGAGGTCGTGCGTCCGCTGCCGCGTCGAGCCGCCCGCGCCGTATGTTACAGAGACGAATGATGGGTGAAGCGCCTCCAGCTCACTGATGTTCTGGTAGAGCAGCTCGCTGTCCTCATCCGTCTTCGGCGGGAAGAATTCAAAGCTGAACGTGGTCCGATGCGCGGCGAATATTTCGCAAATGTGCATGTCAACTTACCCCAATACCAAATACCCAAGACCTACAAACCCAGCTCCTCCGGTCTGAACCAGAGGGCGATCTCCTGCTCTGCCGTCTCGGGCGCATCGGAGCCATGCACCAGATTGGTCTGCACTTCGGTAGTGAAGTCGCCGCGGATCGTTCCGCAAGCCGCCTCGACGGGTTTCAGCGCGCCGATCATATTTCGACCCAGTCGAATCGCGTCGTTCGCCTCCCACACCATGGCAACGACAGGGCCGGACGTAATGAAGTCGACGAGCTCGGCGTAGAACGGCTTCCCGCGATGCAACGCGTAGTGTGTCTCCGCCAGGTTTCGGCTCGGCGTGAGCATCTTCAGTGCCACGAGACGGAGTCCGCGTGTCTCGAAGCGCCGGATGATCTCCCCGACGAGTCGTCGCTGCACGCCGTCCGGCTTCACCATGATATACGTTCGCTCCAAATAGGGCCTCCTCGCGAATTGTCCTCGTTCGTCATGATGAACGGTGGGATATCTTCGCCTCTCAGTTTACCCTATCCAGGATTCCGGTTGCACGAGCTGCCGGGCAAGCAGGCGCTGACCA
>JBBQVV010000155.1:0-14599 GCA_038211235.1 Chthonomonadales bacterium
CCGGTCACGCCGGAAACGCAGTTCGCGATCGGCTCCTCGACCAAGGCGTTCACCGCAATGACGGTGATGATGAGCGTCGACGATGGCAAGATCGACCTTGAGGTATCTCCAAGGCGCTATCTGCCCTATTTCAAGCTGCGCGATTCGGAGGCTGACAGCAAGATCACGATCGGCGACCTGTTGTGCCACCGCAGCGGACTCGATCGGACCGACTTAGCATGGTACACCAACAAGCTCAACGCGGAGGAGACCATCCGCTTGATCGGTCAGGTGAAGCCGACGGCCAAATTTGGCGAGAAGTTTCAATATCAGAACGTTATGTTTCTGGCAGCCGGGCAGTGCGTCGCGGCGGTGCAGAACGCGCCATGGCGGACGGTTGTCTCGCGACGGGTATTCCAGCCTCTTGGCATGAAGACGACGAATACCTCCATCCGCGACCTGGTAAGAGTCAGGGACCATGCTCTGGGATATAGCTACGACGCGGAGAAGAAGGCGCCGGTGGTCGTACCCTATCACGATTTGCCGGCGATCGCACCCGCAGGCGCCATCAACTCGAATGCAAAGGAGATGGCCCAATGGCTGCGGTTGATGCTGGGCGGCGGCGTCTTTGAAGGCAAGCGCCTGGTCTCCGAGCACAACTTCGCCGAGCTGACCCGGAAGCACATGACGGTCGCCGGGCCGATAGGTTACGGTTACGGCTGGTTTCTGCGGGACTGGAACGGACATCAAGTCGTGGAACATGGTGGGAACATCGACGGGTTCAACGCTCAGGTGGCGATGATGCCGGACCAGAAGGTGGGCTTCGTCCTGCTGACGAACGTGTCCGCGTCTCCGCTCGGTGCGCTGGCCATGGAGACGGTCTGGGAAAACCTGGTTGGCGTCCCAAAGCCACCGGCCGGCGCGGATGTCGGGTCGCTGGAGCGAGTTCCTCCGGAGCAGGAGGCCGGTACGTACCGTCTGCAGGACGTAAGCGTTGAGATAGTCGTGGCGATGAAGAACGGCAAGCTGACGGCGCACTCCGCGGGTCTGCCGGAGTCGCCGCTGGAGAACCTGTCCGGCAGGCGATACAAGATCGCGGTGCCCGGGATCGACGGGTTCTTCGCCACATTCAGACCCGCAAAGGACAATCCGAAAGAAACGGAGCTGTTCCTGGAGCAGCCCGGCGCGAAGTTTGTAGCTAAGCGTATCACAGGCTCTGAAGACGCCGGATATACAGGTCCCCAATATGACCTCATCGGAAAGTATCGCTCCAGCAAGGTGCCGACTCCATTTTCCGTTTCCGTCCGCAATGGCAAGGTGGCGTTTATCGTACCAGGCCAGCCTGCCTACCCGCTCATTCCGAAGCTCGCGAAGGACGAGTACTCTCTCGGAGCACTGCCGGACGAGTTCGCCCTTATCGTCCACAGAGACGCGGCCGGCAAGGTGACGGGAGCGCTTCTGAAGCAGCCTGCCGCGCAGGGCGACCTGGAGCTGCAGTGCGAAGTGACCGCATACGTGCCGCCGCTGACAGTTGACGAGCTTATGCGGAAGGTTGTCGATGCGCAGGGTGGTGAAACAAACCTGCGGCGCCACAAGACCCTCCTCCTCAGGACTACGTCTCTCATCGAGACGCAGGGTCTTACGGTCCAGAGCATCGACTACGAGCGCTCGCCGAATGCCGCAACCAGTACCCAGACGATGTTTGCGGGGAAGAAGCGGATCGCCGTGATCCGCAGCTACTTCGACGGCAAGACGGGCGGCATTGAGAACAGCTTTGCCGGCGCGACGGACGCAGGCGGCGAAACCTTGAACGATCTGGCGATCGATTCCGCGATGTTTCCAGAGCTAAACTGGAAATCGCTCTTCAAGTCGGTAAAGATTATCGGCACGGAAAAGGTCGGCAATGAGGAGGCATACGTTGTCGAGATGCAGCCTGAGAAGGGCCACAAAGTCACGGACTGCATCTCAATGAAGTCCTTCCGACTCCTCCGCCGAACGTCTGGCGCAGCCTCGCAGACCGAAACCTACGATGACTATCGTCTGGTAGATGGTGTGCAAGTGCCGTTTCACCGCGTCGCGATATTACCGGGACTGGGCGAAACTATAACGACCGTGACCACCGCCAGGTTCGACGTCCGAATCCCAGACGCGGTGTTCCGTCCGGCCAAGCCACGGGAGACTATCGAGGAGGGGACGGCGGAAGGGAAGTAGTCTCCGCGACGCCCGTCTGCGTTCTCAGTGCCAGGCTGAGCGCAGCGGTGTCATGCGGAGCGACGTTATGGTGGCGCTGCCGCCTTCGGCGAACATGCCGAGCCGGAAATCACCGTTCGGCGCGAGGAAGCACGAGGTCATTGAAAGCGCGCCCCCATTTCCGAACAACTCGATCGAGGTCCGATCCACGAGTAGCCGGAGGCGTATTCTTCCACGCTCCTGTCGCAGGGAAGCGCTCCGGCCAAGGCAAGTCACCATCGCGTCTGGCACGGAATAGCGGACCCGTTGTCCACTCACCGTGAATCCGACCGCAGCCGCGCTGCCGCACTCGATTTCGGCTTCGATGTCCCAGAGATCGCCTGTCAGACCCGGGAGGTTGCTCTCACCTGGCGCAAGGTCAACATGGCTCCAGGTCTTGCGCCGCCCATACAGCGATCGGATCTCGACAACCGGCCAGCGGTACACTCGCAGTCCTTCGGCTGTGTCGTGCAGCGTCAGTTCGCACGGGAAGCTCATCTGCTGGTTGAACGGCATCCCCGGATACTTGCCGCCCGTCATCCATGCAACCTGCACGCGGCGATCGCCCGGCAGGTCACTGTAGGTCTGGACGGCATAGAAGTTGGCGCCATGGTCGGAGACGATCGACGTGGAGTCTGGCTCATAGTGATGGCCGTCAAATCGGCCCACGAGATAGTGGCCGTTTGCGGCCGTCAGAATCCAGCGATGATCTCTTGTCGGACCTGACTGGCCTGTGATGGGCAGCTCGAAGAAGTCCGGACATTCGGAACAGCCCGGAACCGTCATAGTTTGAAGCTGTTTCCAATGCTTCAAATCCGGTGACGAAAATAGCCCGTACACCTCCTTCTCTAGGTACAGAACGAGTATCCAGCTCTTCGATGGCGCATGCCATATCACTTTGGGATCTCGATTTCCGGCAACGATGGGCGGTATCACCGGGTTCTCGGGGAGCTTCGTCCATGTCCGGCCTCGATCATTGCTGCCTGCGATACACTGCGTGAAGGGCTGGCCATTCGACTCGGGCGACGTGTCCCCGGCGGCGGTATAGATCGCTATCAATGGCGGTTCGGCACCGGACTGAAGGCCAGCGGTGTTGTGCCAATCCACCACCGCCGACCCGGAGAACATCGTTCCGAGGCGATCGGGCTCCAGGGCGTTTGCAAGCTGCCGCCAATGCACGAGGTCGCGGCTAACCGCGTGGCCCCAGGTCATGTTGCCCCATTCGGTCCCACTCGGATTGTGCTGGAAAAAGAGGTGGTACTCGCCCTCGTAAAACACGAGGCCATTCGGATCGTTTAGCCAGTTTTTCGTGGCTGTGAAGTGGAACTGCGGTCGGTATGCCTCGCGGTAGTCATGCTTCGCGCGTTTCCTGACATTTTCCGGCGTGTTACAGTGCGCGGTCTCGTCCACGTTGATACGTCTCCATCCATCCTTTGCGCGAAAGTCGGCGGCGTGGCTGCGGGCAGGTTCAAGATTGGGCCGAGTCGCCCCGATCGTCGCCCACGCGCCGAATGCGCACACGAGGACGAGGGACGAAATGCGGTGACGCATGGCCGGCGATGTGAAGATTGGTTGGCGCACGTAGAGTAGGTTCGGACCGTACGGAAACAAGAGATGGTGTGTCAGCGGTCTGGCAGACATCAAAACTGGCGATCGATCCATGGTACCACATTGATTTCATTCACGACAAAGCATTCTGCATCGCCTTCCGCGGGGGCACGAACCATGCGCGCTCCCAGCTGTAGGAGACCGCCAAGATGACTCCGGTGCGTCCGCGAACGATGCTCTCTATTCTGATATTGTCGCTCGTTGTCGGAATCGGCGCGCCTGGAGTCGCGGCGTCCGACCTCGTCGTTACGGAGCCGGCCGCTGCCACGGGCGCCATCGCGGCGCATATCGCAAGGTTAGACTTCAGCGAGATGTGGAGCGAAGATATCGACTGGTCAAAGCTGGACCAGGTAACCCGTGAACTAGCGCGCGACAGGCTGGTTTGGAACGCGCTGTGCGTGCAGGCGAGCGGAAGGTCGATCGCCGATAGTCAGGCCGGGCTCACTGCGGCCGAGAGCGAGCGGTTCATTGCTGGGTTAGCGCACACGATGAAGGACATCGCGGCCGGCAAGCATCTGGTTCTGAGCCGGAACGAGTGGGCGATCGCCGCGTGCGCGGTGCTGCCCATGCAGCAGGCAAAGGGCGCCGGTCAAAAGTACGTCACCACGCTCGGAGACACGAGCCGCCTCGGCGTCGCTATTGCCAGGGTCGTTCGAACGGGAGTCAACTGCGGCGACGCCTGCGTGCTGACCTGCGCGCTGCTTCGCGCTCTCGGCATCGACTGCCGGTTCGTCGGTTGCCATCGAAAAGCGCCTGTTGCCGGCCAGCCGGCCGGCCACGCCATGGTCGAATACTTCGAGTCGGACGATCACGGCGCGCGCTTTGGCCATCTTGTCGATGTGACGAACCTTACAGTTCAAGCGTCCGGCGGTGATCCTCGGTTTCGGCCCGCGATGTCACGATTTCAGCTTGTCGGTGATGCGCTGGGCCGTCTGCAGTTCCTCGTCAGCTGTGCGTACGCGATCGAGCTTCCCTCGATGCAAGGGCTAAGTCCCCCGTTTTCGAGCGCGGAGCTTGCGTCGCGGGAGCTGGAAGACGCAGTAACAGTGCACTGGGATGCGCGCGTGGAGCCTCGGAGCGTGGTACTTGATTCGGCTCAGCTCGAAGTGAGCGTGCCGGAAGGCAAGAGTCTGTGCTACAAGGTCACGATCGGAACGGACGTCCCGGACGGCGCCGTCCCGATCGCCCGAATGTATCACAAGGGCACGGACGGCCAGTTCCAGTCGCTCGGCGAATTCATGCTGCACCGGCGTATCGCCGGAGAGGTCCGCCTGGTATGGGATAGGCTGCTGGACGGCCTCACGCCCGGCGACTACCGCGCCGACTTCTACGTCTCCGACGGGCCATTTGGCGCACGCAGGGCGGTCACGTATGTCGGCGAACAGATCATTCACTATGGAGCGAAAGAGCAAAACTCGAAATGACGATTGCACGAAATGTTGCCCAATTTGCGGCGACATTTCCGGACAAGTAAATCTGTCAGTATTTCCGGAACAAGCTCGTGCGCTATTTCGTCAACTAGCACATGAGAATATAAATGGACTGAACGCTACTATCGCAATCCAGGATCGGGTTGTTCCGCGCCCAGCGCAACGTCCATGAATGAGGGGACATCCGAACGTACGGCGGCCGCTCTCGTCGGCTTCGGCCATGTGGCCGACAGGTTCGCCGAATATTCGGAACAAGCGGACGTGGTGACGCGTCATGCGGCATTAGAAATAACGAAAGGAAGAAACGCCACAACCGCACTCAGAAACCAACTTGTTGCGCTGTGTTGCCGACACCATCATCGGGCATAGTGAAACCGATATAGCCTGAGTGGTCTGAGACCCAGTCACACTTCAGGAAGCAGAGCGGCGCGGATAGCTGTAGGACTTCCGCGTGCCGCTTTATGTTGTGCCGGAGGTGATATTGAACTCGGGCTGTGCATTCGGGGCACCTCGATTATCCGAGACGGATCCGCCGGCTACGAAGCGTTGTGCGTCGCCTGGCGGATCAGAGTGGACCCAGTTGCATCTCCTCAATGCCCACTGCTGTGTGTTGAAAAGCCACAATCCACGGAACGGCAGGCCCGTCAAGGCGCTCGCGCGAGGCAACCGCATGATGGAACCCATCGGCGTTCTTCGAATGGAACCAGGCGAACGGACACACCGCATTCCGTCGCGTAGCGACTAAATGATGGTAGCCGTGGCGCTAACGTTCTTTCACAGATTGTCACCGAGCGATCGGGCGAATCGCAGGAAGATATTCCGGCACTGTATGGCCTTCGGCCACGTGTGCTTCGCACACAAATGCAACTCCATTCTGCCCGGTGCTATTTGTTGAAAGTCAATCAACGCACGGAACCAGACGATCGAGGCACCGCTCGCTGCGTCGCGTAGCGACCACCGAAGGTAGCCGTCCGTAGGACGGAACTACCGCGTCGCGTAGCGACGCTTGAGCTTCCCCTCCAGGCCGTTTCGATCCAACTTCCGGGACAACGGACTGGCCTGGCGGCGGACACCTGGCAGACATCGTCTCATCGCTACGCGACGGGGTATTTTACCGTTCGACGGACCGAGGGCTGCAGAGCCACGGCTACCATCGTAGTGTCGCAACGCGATCCAATGCAGCTGAGAAGGCGCCGAGGTCCGCCTGTGCGGACAAGGGCGTATTCCAGCGCAGGCAGTGTCGTGACAGGCCCGGATTTGACCGCCGACCCGGTCACACGATCCCGCTATCCTACCGCGCTTTCAGTTCGAGCGCGGTTTTCTTCCAATCGTGGATGCAGGGAAGCGCCGCGTGCGCAAATCGGTCCAGCAGCTTCGGGCTATCCGCGGTTGCTGAGGTCGTGAGGCGGACCATGATCGATCCCTCGCCTCGAAACGCCTCCCTCAGCGCCTCCACGCGCGCGAACGGATTCCCGGTCCGATCGTCGATAATATCCCACCAGAAGAGCACATCGAGCGACTGCCCGCTCATCGTGGCGCGATCCGTGTGAATCACGGCGCCGTCGAGCCTTCGCGATCGCGCCTCCCGCAGCTGCCAGCCGTGCGATGGAAGACACGCCTCGGGACTGTGCGCATCTCTTGGATCGGTTGAGGAGACCATCAGCATGTCGACCTGACGGCCGGCGCGGTCTGAATAGCTCCGTTCGACGACGCTGGCGGCTGCAGGCTCCGCGACGATCACCGTGTTCAACACCGGACCGGGCGGTGGAACCTCCTCCGGACTGACGCTGACCATTACCGGCACTCCACAGTTGGCTCTGGTTATCAACACCATATCACGCGATGGAAGCAACAACGTCGTGGTTGGCTACACGCTGAAGAACGTCGGCACCGCAATCGCGAATAACGTGTTCACCACCAAGGCGACTATAACCGGAACCGGTGGCTCGACGGTCAATGTTCCGGCCGGTCCCTTTACACTGGCTGCCGGGGGCGGCTCGGTGAGCGGTTCGGCGACATTCGCGCCGGTCGCGGCCGGGAAGCGGGTGTTCCAGCTCTTCGGCTCGGCGGCGGGAACTTCGTACAGCCTGTCGCAACTGGTTACCGTGCCGTAGCGGTTGATTGACTGCTGAACGGCAACGAGCGCATCTGGTCGCGTAGCTTCCGTGTGATGGTAGCCGTGCGTACGGACGGCTACCATCATGCAGCCGCAATGCAACGGAATGCGATGTGTCCCGTTCGGGGCGCCCCTCGGCAGCCTAAGCGAGCTACCGCAGGAATGAGTTTCACGGATTTGTTACGATCGCTTTACGATGGTTTTACGGAGGAGCGGTATAATACCCGTCTAGGCGCGCCGCTCCATGTCGTTCGTGACCGGGTGCGCTGATTGCCGCCGGCGCCATCTTGGTGTCGCTTGGGTAACATTGCTTTTCGGATCCGGCGTTAAAGAGAGGCTGGGAACCGCTGTGTCTCGCCTGAGCCACATTGTGTCCGAGGCTGGTATCCAATCTCGCGCCGTACACTTGTTCGGACACTTAACGACGATACTTGTCGCGGCGCTCACTGCCGCGCTCCTTGTCCCCGGCGCCTGCCAGCAGGCAGAACGGGCCAGGGCGCCTGTTATACCAGGCTCGATGGCAGCGCAGGAGCGAGAGCTTCTGTTGCAGGCCAGGAGCCTGCTCGCCAGAGGAGAGCACGATCAGGCTGCGCGGCTGGTCGGATCCCTTGCGCTCGGGACACGAACCCGGGTATTCGTCGATTGGACGCCGGTCGGCAGAGCGAGCCGGGAAACTTACCGGAGGGCCGTCCAACTCGGGTTCGATTCGTGGAATCGGGCGCTTGGCGAGGTGCACCAGTTCGCGCGTGTCGACAAGGAGGAGGAGGCGGACCTCGTCATTCTTTTCGAGAGCACGGTGGCCGCCGGCCCGCGGGCGCCCCAGCCTTCACCCGAGCCGATTGTCGGATTCGCACGTCCAGGCACGGGCTATGCATCGGCTCCGCGGCCAATTTGCGTGGAGATGAACCTCGACCGCGATCCTGCCGCCGGCGGACCACTCGACCGGCGGACCGGTACGATTCACGTCTCCCTAAGCGTGCCCGGCGCACAGATCCCCCACTCGCCGGCCGCCATCACTCACCTCATCGGAAATGGCTTCGGCACGTGGCTCGGACTGGCCTCTACGCAGGATACGGCGGACCTGATGGGACCGGATACCCATACCGATTCAGCGGTCATGGACCCCACGGCTCTGGAGGGGGCGCAGGTTTCGGTGATTCAGCAGGTACGGTTGGCGCTCCTTCGCCTGGCGCGATCGCACGCGCCAGTCATCGTGCCGAATCCCGTAATGGCGGCAGTCAAAACGAGCCTGGATGCGGGCGACGTGTGGCGGGGTGAAGGGGCAAAGTACGTGTTCACCCTGAAGAATACCGGTGACGCGCCGCTGGAGATTACCGCCACGCCGAACTGCGGCTGCACCGTTTCCAGCTACGAACACACGATCCGGCCAGGCGGTGAAGGGAAGATCGACGCCGAAATCCGTACGGACTCCTTCATGGGGCGGATTGTGAAACTGATCGAGGTGACCTCAAATGATCCGGACCGCCCGAAACTATCGCTCCAGATGGCGGCCAACATTCTCAACCTCGTGCAGGTATTGCCGAACGACCGGCCGGTGATGCTGCTCAAGGAGGAAGGGCCGACTGCGGAGGAACTTACGGTTCGCGTCCACAACCGGGAACCGGTTGAGATCACACAGGTTACTTCCGGGTCCGCCTTTGTCTCGGCAACGGTTGAACCTATCGCCGACGCCGATGGCGATCGGCGCTACCGTCTCCTGGTAAGCGTGCATCCGGAGGCTCCCTGGGGCCGTTCCACCTGCCGAATGATGCTGATCACAAATTCCGGACGCCTTCCGCGCGCCGACATAACCTTAACGCTGGAGAAGGGTATCTGCGCGGCGCCCGCCTCCGTCTTTATGGGCTTGCTGACACCGGCGACAGTCGTCCCTGTTACCCAACTCGTCACAGTGACCCGGCGGGCCGGAGCGTTCCACGTCACGAAGGCGTCCACCGATGACGCGAACCTCGATGTGAAGGTGAGCGGACCGAAGGAAGGACAGGAGTACCGATTGTTGGTCTCTTATAAAGGCGGCTGGCCCGCGGGCATCGTACAGCGAAGGGTGACCATCGACACGGATGACCCCAGGCAGTCGCGGATCGAGATCCCTGTTATCGCGAACGTTGTCGCTGCCGGACCCACGCGGCGTTGAGTCCTTTCACGCTTGCGGCCCTCATTCGCGGCGATCCGAATGCAATTGCGCCGTTCTTTGGATTCATTATATTCATGCGCAAGAGGAGTCCCGCGGGGGATTCTCCTCGACTGACTGCACATCACTGCTAGCCCGTGTTTGGAGAGGAGGACGCCAGTCCATGCGTTATAGTGCCAGAGTTGTCCTTGCCGTGCTGCTCGGTGCATTCGCATCCGGCGCCGTGGAGGTACGCGCGGCCGATCCCCCACGCGACGCCAAACAGACCGCGCCGCTGCCAGTCCCAACACCGGCGGCAACGGCTCGGCGTCGCGCGGCGACCATCTATTCGTCGCTGCCGCTTCATTTCGAGGCCAATTCCGGGCAGGCGGACGCACAGATCCAGTTCGTCTCGAGTGGCGGCGCATGCGGCTTGTTCCTGGCGCCGTCTGAGACGCTGCTCGCGCTTCCGGGACCGGCAGGCCGGCGGGACCGGAAGCCTTCCGCCGGCAGCCAGCTGCGAATTCGGATAGCCGGCGCGAGCCGCGCGGTTAAGATGGCGGGTGAAGATGCGACAGGCGGCAAGAGCAACTACTTCCTCGGTAAGGAGCGCAGCGCATGGAGAGTCGGCGTGCCGCACTACGCGAAGGTGCGCTACGCCGGCGTCTATCCGGGGGTGGACCTTGTCTACCACGGGACTCAGCAACAGCTGGAATACGACTTTGTCGTGGCCCCCCGCGCGGATCCCGGCCGTATTCGTTTCGCCGTTACGGGGGGTACGGAGACACGGATCGACGAACGTGGCGACCTCGTTACGAGCACGGCGAACGGCCAGGTCCGTTGGAAGAGGCCGCATATCTACCAGGAGGCCGGCGGCAAAGAGATACCCATAGCGGGAGCGTTCGCCATAAGCGGCAAACACGGCTTTGGCTTTCGGGTAGCACGGTACGACGCCAAGAAGCCGCTCATCATCGACCCGATCCTGGTCTATGCAACGCGCCTCGGCGGCGGCAACAACGATAACTGCCTGGCCGTCGGAGTCGATAGCAAGGGCTGCGCGTACATTACCGGGAGCACCCACTCCGCCGGATTCCCGACCAAGAACTCGCTCCAGCCCTTCAATGGCTTCATGAACATCTTCGTCACCAAGATCGATCCCTCCAGGGCCGGGGCGGACTCGCTGGTCTATTCGACTTTCCTGGGCGGCACCGGCGTCTTCAAGAACCAGGAGGGAACCGCCATAGCCGTGGATCCCGCCGGCTATGCGTTCGTGGCGGGATATACGGAGTGCACCGACTTTCCAACCACGCAGGGAGCATTTCAACAAGCCAACCAGGGTAGAACCGATGCCTTCGTCGTGAAGCTGAATCCCTCCGGATCGGCAATGATGTATTCCACCTACCTGGGAGGCGGCGCGTCGGACAGCGCGGCCGGCATTGCCATCGACTCAGCCGGCTGCGCCTATGTGGCCGGGCAGCCAGGCTCGGGCGATTTTCCGACGCGGAACCCATTTCAGCCTACAAATTACGGTGGATCCGCATATATTTCAAAACTGAACTCAAAGGGCTCGGATCTGGTCTACTCAACATTTCTGGGAGGGCCGGGAGCAAATAACCAGGGGTCTGGCGCTAGCGTTAACGGAATCGCCGTGGACGCCGTCGGACGTGCATACGTGACCGGCGGAACCGCCGCGCCTGACTTTCCCGTAACGGCGAGCGCCTTTATGGGTGCGAATGTTGGTCACAATTCGACGGCCTTCATGACACAGCTGAATCCCGCGGGGACAGCGCTGCTCTACTCCACCTTCATCGGCTCCACAGTGGACCGTGACTCGAGGAGCACTGTAGGCAATGCCATCGCGGTCGATCATAATGGGATAGCGTACGTTACAGGCTCGACGAACTGCAGGACGTTTGTAATGAAGAACGCCTTTCAGTCGGCGGCTTCAATCGACGGGGATGCGACCGTCTTCGTTACGAAGGTCGATCCCTCCAAATTCGGTCCCGATTCGCTGGTCTATTCAACGTATCTTGGCGGAGATCATGGCCGGTCCGGCACCGGCGGTTTCGGACAGGCGGGCCGGAGCATCGCCGTGGATCAGGCCGGCTCTGCCTACGTCACGGGAGGGGTCTCGTCCATCGACTTTCCAGTGCACCAGACCTCGCAGCCGTTCGGGAGCAGCACTCTCCTCGGCGACTCCGACGCGTTTATTTCGAAGCTCGGTCCGACCGGCTCGACGCTCATCTTCTCCACGTACCTGGGCGCTAGCTCCGCCCTTGGCCAGAGCATCGCCCTGGACGCAGCGGGTAACGCGTACCTGGCAGGAAACGGCGCCCTCCCAACGACCGCTAATGCCTTTCAGCCCTCTGGTGGAACCGGCTTCTTAGCCAAATCGTTTGACGAGACCTCGATCGGCGTCCTGCCAATTCGAGGCGGCAATATTAGCACTGTGACATTACGCGTCTTCTCCCACGGCGGCTTCGTGTTCCAGAATGGAGCAACCGTCAAGGTGGTCCGTGCCGGCCACCCGGACCTCGTGGGTGCCCAGTCGAGAATCATTGACGGCGGATTCTGCCTCGCGACTCTGCTCGACCTCACGGACGTGCCGTTGGGCGCGGGGGACGTCGTGGTGACCAACCCGGACCAGACCGTGTTCACGCTGCCCGGCGCCTTCACCGTTGAGGAGGGACGCACGGCGCAGCCGTGGGTGGCGGTGGTGGGGCCGAGTTTCGTTGTCCCGGATAGGCCGCAGATATTCCACATCGTCTACGGGAACACCGGCAACGTGAATGCCCGCATGGTCCCACTCTGGATCGGAGGCATCCCTACTTACGCGACCTGCAAACTAGGCTTCGAGATTTCGCCTCCGCCGCAGGTACCGGAGTGGCCGCTGATCGACTGGACCCAGGTACCTTTCGGACAGCCTGTCGTGACTCCGACGGGACTGGCATTTCCGCTTCTGATCCCTGTGATACCGCCCGGTTCCGTCGGAGTGCTGGACATTACGTTGACGGTCCCCGGGGCGGCGAACGGCCAGGCGTTCAACCTCATCGCGAGGACGAATCCTCCATTCTTTCACTCCCCCATGCCCGTTTCGACCGAACAGTGCCTAACCAATCTCGCCAAAACGATAGGCACTACGGCCGGAAACATCGCCATTGACCTCAGCGGTGCAAATTGCGTCCAAGGAATCGCGCAAACGCTGGCCAACGGGCTCTCCCTCGCTCTTGAAATAAACGAAACCAACGTGAGCGGCTCGGGACAGGTCAAAACCGCCTACGACTTAGGGGATGTCGAATTTGGAGCGGCCACGAACTTATTGACTTGCCTCGGTGTGGTCGTGCCGGCGGGGCCTATCGCCAACGCCGTAATTGACGCAATCGGCGGACTCTGGGGCTTTGCAAACGACGTGAATAGTTGCGCTGACGGAGCCTTCGTGGTGGATTCGCAGGAGCTACACCATTTGGATATTCTCACGCCCCACGATCCTAACGGCAAATCGGGGCCGCAGGGCGCGGGACCGCTCCAGTACCTATCCGGCCGACAATCCCTGTCGTACGACGTCTACTTCGAAAATGAGTCGACGGCCACCGCTCCGGCCCAACAGGTCGTGATCACCGACCAACTCGATGTGAATGCGGTCGACATGAGTGCGTTCAGCTTCGGTCCGTTCTCCTTCGGCGCAATCTCGGTGAATCCTCCGGTGAACAGTCGCAATTTTATTCAGGACGTGGATTTGCGGCCCGCGACGAACCTGATCGTTCGCGTTGCGGGCAATGTCAACGACGTCACAGGGCTTGTCACGTGGCGTTTTACGTCACTCGATCCAAATACGGGACTTCTGCCGGACGATCCGCTGGTGGGCTTCCTGCCTCCCAATTTGGCCGCGCCTGCCGGCCAGGGGGATGTCGTTTTCACCGTACAACCCAAATCGGACCTCGCCACGGGGACGGTTATCAACAATCAGGCGCTCATCATCTTCAATACGAACGCGCCAATACCGACCCCGACGTGGCTCAACACGCTGGACAACACGCCTCCGACGAGCCAGGTCCATGCGCTGCCGGCGATCGAGACAACCTCCACTTTCCAGGTGAACTGGTCCGGCTCCGATGTGGGAGCCGGTGTGGGATCGTACTCTATCTACGTATCCGACAATGGCGGACCCTTCGGTCCGATGCTGACGAATACCACGGACGCGCAGGGAACGTTTACGGGCCAGGCCGGACACACCTACGCGTTCTATAGTGTGGCGAAGGACGCCGCCGGAAACGTCGAGCCGGTACCCGGCCCGCCCGTCAGCACGAGCATCGCAAACTATCCCGCCCCCACACTCACCAGCATGGCGCCTACGACGGTCAACGCGGGCGGAGGAGCCGTCACGCTGACCCTGACGGGCACAGGCTTCGTCTCGGCCTCGCAGGTGAAGTGGAACGGAAGCACCAATCTGACGACGACCTATGTCAGCGCGACCTCACTCAAAGCGAGCGTGCCGGCCTCCCTGGTCGCGACGGCAGGCGCCGCTACGATCACGGTATTCAATCCCGGACCGGCCGGAGGAAGCTCCAGCGGCCTGACGCTCAACATCATCGGCTCGTCCCAGCTCGCGCTCGTCATCAACAGCATCACACGCGACGCCGGTCGCAACGTGTTGGTCAACTATACGCTCAAGAACGTCGGAACGGCGACTGCCACCAGCGTCTATACCACCAAGGCGACCCTGACAGGGAGCGGCGGCTCGACGGTGAATGTGCCGGCCGGTCCCTTCACGCTCGCAGCCGGAGGCGGTTCCGTCGCCGGGACGGCAACCTTCGCTCCGTGCGCTGCGGGCAAGCGAGTGTTCCAGCTCTTCGGCTCGGCGGCCGGCGTATCGTTCAGCCTATCGCAGAGCGTTACCGTGCCGTAGCGGGCCGCTCGTTGAAATGCGGGCTTATCAATTTCCAGGCTTTCGGATCAATAAAGCAGCTCAATCGGCATGGAGTCGCTGAACTGGAATGAATCTTGCAAGTACCCCATGATTGCTGCGCCTGACGAGAGGAAACGGCAAGTCGCGAATCGCGGTCGAACGAACATCCTTTCCCGCCCCCGCGCTACTTCGCGGGTCCCGAT
>JBBQVV010000156.1:0-14556 GCA_038211235.1 Chthonomonadales bacterium
AAGCAACTATACGCTCGACTACACCACCCACGAATCGGAGGGACGATCCAGCTCCCTGCCGGACGGACACCATACGGCCACGGTTTCGGTTAAGGACTGGAAGGGCAATCAGATCAGCAAGACGTGGCTGTTCACCGTGGACGACACGATTCCCCGTAAGTCACGGCGTCCTGCCAGGCAGAATCCGGTGGGCGGCCCCGGGGGCGGCGGTCGCAGCGGTGGAGGCAGTGGCAAAGGCCCGATCGGGCCGAACGGCGGCTAACCGCCACCGTGAGCCTTCGTCTTGGAATGCCGAGGGAAACGACGGAGCGGACTTCGCATGAAGTCCGCTCCGTCGTTTAAGAACGTCTGATATTGCCACCGTCTCCTGCGCGGTATACTCTTCTAGCCGCCGGCCAACCAACTCAACGGCGAATTGGGTGCTCGTACGGGCAAGCGGGGCATGCGGCGTAGCGGGGTGCCTTTAATGAGAGTCGCCCGGAGAGTTTGCGAAAGCCGCGAAGTGGCGGAATGCGAGAACGGAGATAACGCATGAGATGGTTGAGAGGCTGCGGCCGGGCGTGGGCGGCGCTAGGCGTCGGTGCGCTCGGAGCAGGTGCGGTTCAGGCGCAGGTACCTGCCGACCTGGCGAGCAAGAAGGATTTCCGGGCAATGCGCTCGTCGAGCGCGGACCCCACGGGCGGCAACGCCGACATGCGGGAGATGCGTCCCGGAGAGGCCGTCACGGTCGCGGATATCAAGGGCGCGGGCCGCATCACGCACATCTGGTTCACCATCGCCGCTCCATCGAAGGATCATCTGCGCGAGCTTGTGATACGAATGTTCTGGGACGACTCCGATAAGCCCGCCGTCGAGTGCCCCATTGTCGACTTCTTTGCCCAGGGCCACGGCAAGTATGTGGAGTTCGCCAGCGCGCCAGTCAGCGTCGGAGCACAGATGGCCCTCAACTGCTACTGGCCGATGCCTTTCAAGAGACACGCGGTCATCACGGTGACGAACGAAGGTGCTCAGCAGGTAGACGCGCTCTACTACAACCTGGACTACCGGCTCGACAGGCACGCCGACCGCGATGCGCGCTACTTTCACACTCAGTACCACACCTACTTCCCCGCGCCCGTCGGCAAGGACCTGACCATTTGCGACACGAGGGGCGCGGGCCACTATGTTGGGACATTTATCTCCGTAATGGCGAATTCCGATGGATGGTGGGGCGAGGGCGACGACAACTTCTTAGTCGACGGCGAGACGAAGCCCGTCATCAGCGGCACCGGCAGCGAAGACTATTTCTGCGGCGCCTGGGATTTCGGCCGCGCGTTCTGGACTCCCTACTTCGGCGTGCCCTACTACGACAACGCCGAGAAGGGCGGCGAGAAGCGCGGAATCCTGAACACATGCTATCGTTGGCACATCCAGGACCCGGTGCCGTTCAGCAAGGCCCTGCTATTCACGCTGGAGCACGGCAGGCAGGGCTTCGATAGAGATCGAAAACCGTTCACAAACCATTACACCACCGTGGGCTACTACTATGTGGACCACCCGGAGCGCGACGGCCTCGCCATACAAGCCTACAAAGACCGTGTGCCGGTGCTGATTCCGCTGCCCGCCGGGGCCGCCAAATAGGGAGGAGTTGACCAATGAAACTGAGCCATAGTAGAACTCGCGCCGTCGGGTTAGGGATAGGGTTGCTCGCCATCCTTTGCGGGGCGGTCACGCCTTTGGTTGCGCAGAGTCGCGGGCAGCGCGCCCGTACGATCCTCGCCGGAACGGTGATCCCCGTCAAGCTAGATCAGTCGCTGAGCTCCAAGACGGCGCAGGAGGGCGATACCTTCACGGCAACCGTCGCGAACGCGTCTGCCTACCGCAACGCCACCGCGCTCCCAGTCGGCACGAAGGTCGATGGAGTGATCCGCGCCGCGCGAGCCAAGGAGTCGAAGAGGCCAGGCATGCTCGACCTGGCGTTCAATCGGGTCACGCTTCCCGACGGACGATCTTACAGCATCAGCGGCACTCCGATCGCGCTGGACAGCAAGAGCGTCACGATGAAGGGAGAGCGGCTTGTTGCGAAAGCCGGGAACAAGGGACCGAGCCGGATGACCTATGTGGGGATCGGCGCGGGCGCCGGCCTCCTGGCGAACGTTCTTGGCCACCGTAAAGGCACTCTCACGGACGTGCTTGTCGGCGCCGGCCTCGGCTATGGCGCCGGCTCGCTGATCAAGAGCGGGAAAGAGCCGCGAGACGTGAATCTGAAAGACGGTACAACCGTCGGAGTATCACTCACGCGCGACCTCGCGCTAGCCAGGCGATAGTCCTAAATCACGGGTTCGCGACGAGCCAATTCAGGATGGCGGAGTCTGCGATAGGTCCTCGCTCTACCTTGAGGGCCGTGGCCGCGCCAAGGCCGGCGTAGACGTCCCTGACCCACTCGAGACCGGCGAACTTCGTCCCTGTGTTTATAAGCAGAGCCGGGCGCGGCGCCGCGAGCGTGAGGGCCGTGCGGAAATCGCCCATGCGGCGCATGCCCGGCACAAATAGAGCGTCTGTCAGAAGCGCATCGTCCGTCGTCAGGTCGAGGGCGTTACCGTCCGCCACGACCCGATCCACGAGCGGTGCGGCGAGCATCGCGAGAATCCCCGCCTCCTTCAGCCCGACGATTGTGATTCTCTGCCTCCCTCCACGTCGCAGATATCCACATATCGTAGCGATGTCCTGGACCCGCTCCTGGATGTCGGTTCGATTGTACGTGGTGAAGAACTCTCCAAAGTTGTCCAGCATTTTCTGGCGCGCCTCGGAGACTGTCGAATCCGCGCGACCCGGCTGAAGAAACAGCTCCGGAAGGGCGACGGTAAAGCCTTTCGCCGCCAGCGCCCGGACCAGGGTTCCGGGCGGGCCGGTTCCGTCGCCCGCGAAGGCTGACCGTCCGTCTGGGTGAATGAGGATGGCAACCCCCTCCTGTGCGCCGGTACGCCCCTGCAGCCTGAGCATCCGGAGCGGGATCGACGGACCGCCGTCCGGGCGGCTCACCTCAGACGACCACTCCTCTAGCCCCGAACCAGCGCCGGTCGTTCCGCCGGAAAACGGCCTCTCTATCGGTGCGGGGGCTGGACCCAGATTCAGAGCCAGTATCTGCTCCCATAGCGGCCAGTACAGTTTGGTGAAGGCTGTCAGTCCCGCTGCCGTAGTCGGCTTGGCCCTCTCCAGCCGAGCTTGTCCCAGGTCCACGAGATACTGCGTCAGCTGATCCGCGCTCTTCGCATCTGCAGGCATCGGGGTGTTGTCCGGAAACACTCGGAGTTGCTCGACTGGCTCCATCTTGTACGGCGGCTCGGTGAAAGCATCCGCGTTGGGATCGTGCAGCAACACTTTGCCAAAGAACTGGTAGACGGCGTCGCGGCTCGTCTTATTGATATTGTGATTGAAGGGAAAGATGACGTACTTCAACTGGTCCGTTGCGCCGAGTAGATCGTAGATCGATTTGACTGCCGGACCCTCGACTGTCATCATGGTCCGGGTCCAGTCGCCTGCCGCCCCGACCATGATCTGGGGCCGCGGCCCGGCGGCAGCGGCGATCTCCATATTCGAGTAGTCGATCCGCAGGCCGGGAGAGTTTTCGCACAGGCATCCGCCCTGCATCGAGTGCGAGACCATTACGCATGGGCCGACGGCCGCGAGCCGGTCGTCGATCGCGCCAAGCATCATCGTCTGCGTTCCGCCTCCGGATTCGCCTGTGATCGCCAGGCGAGACGAATCGACGTCGCTAAGAGATGCCAGAAAGTCCAGGGCGCGCACGCTGTTCCACGTCTGCAGCCCCATCAGCGAAATGCTCCAGAGCCAGTGCTTTCGATCCCCCGCCCATCGGGTTTCGTAGTGGCCCGGGATCTGCCGGGTATCGTTGTAGCCGACCATATCGTAGGTGAACGCAACGCACCCCATCCGTGCGAACGTGATGGCGCGCGCCGGAATCGAGCCGTCGGGCGTGTCCGCCATGCGGCCGACGGCCCAGTGCCCATGCGCGATCAGGATGCCGGGCGAACGAGCGGCTGCGCTGCTCTCACCGTTGCCCGTGGGGCGCGGCCGGTAGAGATTGCCCGCGAGATAGAAGCCCGGATAGGTCTGGAAATAGACCTTCTCAAAGGTATACCCGTCCCGCTCGACGCGGCCGAATACCTTCGGCTTGAGCGGAGTTCTGGGAGGAAGCGGATACAGCCCGCAGGAGACAAGTACCTGGCGGCGAATTCGCTCCCGTCGCGCCTTCCATTCCGCCTTGCCGGCGATAGCCGGGAACGCGCGAAGTGTATCCAGGTTCTTCGGAAGCGAGTAGGCGACGGAGGCAGGTGCGGCTGCCGGGGTGCGCGGCGATTCGGAACCCATGGCTCTCCTCGGAAGGTTGAGGCCCCCAAACAGGGCGGCCGTTAGCAGTATCACGCTGAAACGCGGCAGCATCGAGCGCTTCCTTTCCTTACGTTCTTTGGTCGTGCGAGCACATGGGAGCATTCGTCACGCTGGCGAAATCTCCTTCCGACCGCCTCGCGCCAGGATGAAGAGGAGGGCGTCTCACGCAAAGCGAGAGCAAGTAGAGCTTTGTTCGGGAGCAGCGGCGGAACGATTGGGGCCGGCGGGCGTAAATCGTTTTGGAGCGGATTGGCGATTGGCGAGGCCGGTCACGCATCTCGCTGCGCACGGGTCTGCCGGCCGTGCAGCCGCTTCAATTGATGAACTTCCATAGGAGGAGACGATGGCGGACGATAAGATGACGCGAGAGAGGCTGATCAAGCTTCTGAATGAGGATCTATCGCGGGAGTACCAGGCCATTATCGCATACGTGAACTATTCACAAGTGCTAAAGGGCGCGCAGTACATGAACATCGCGGCGGAGCTCGCGGTCCATGCCGGCGAGGAGCTCGCGCATGCGCTGACGATCGCGAAGCAGATCGACTATCTCGGCGGAATGCCGACCGTGGTCGCGAAACCGGTGAAGACCTCGGAAAAGGCTGAGGATATGCTTCGATTCGACCTGGACAATGAGAATCAGACAATCGCCAACTACCGTGTGCGGGTCCGGCAGTGCGAGGCGCTCGGCGAATACGCGCTCGCGGAGAATATCCGCAGGATCCTGGTACAGGAGCAGGAGCACCAGATCGACCTCGCGACAGCGCTCGGCATGGACGTGCCCGATATCACGGCGCCGGACCAGCGGGCATGAATGCGGAAGGCGGCCGGAAGCGAGTGGAGGGAATCGCGCCGCTCCCTCAGGTACCGTAACTTAGTATTTCTCCCAGGGTCTTCGCCCGGTTGTTGCATGCCGATTCTGAAGTACCAGCAATCCTGTGCCAAATCAAATGCTCCCCCAGGGGGGAGCATTTGTGCTGAAACAAGTGCAACTCTGCACGTTGAAGTACAGCCGCAATGCGCGTCGCGCCGTACGGCTATCGTCGAAGCTTAATAGCGATTGCCGCCGCCACCGCCGCGGTCATATCCGCCGCCGCTCGAACGCTCCTCACGAGGCTTGGCTTCGTTGACCGTCAGCGAGCGACCGCCCATATCGGTTCCGTTAAGCGCTGCGATCGCCGCATGGCACTCTTCATTCGTGGACATCTCCACAAACCCGAAGCCCTTTGCCTGGCCGGTGTACTTGTCCGTAATGACCGTGGCGGAGTTCACGGTGCCATGCGCGCCAAACAGTTTCGATAACTCCTGCTCCGTCGCTGAATAGGGCAGCCCGCCTACGTAAATTCTTGTCGCCATATGAGTGGCTCCTCTTTCATCTTCCCGGTGGTGGCCGGAACCGGCATTGCTTCTGTCAACCCGTTCGGCAATGCGAATGGTGGGACAAGATGGTGAATCTCTCGCCCTCTGGCACGAACGTCAGGAAAGTAAATGGAGCCGGAGGAGGAAACCGCATAAGGTGGAGGACTACCGTGTGAGCGGGACCATACCAGGAGGTTCGTTCTCTACTGCTGTTCGTCGGTCAGATAGTTCAGTATAGCATAAAAACCGTACTCCGCCAGCGAATGGCCAGCGCAGAGCAAATATATTCCGTGCATCGTGCAAATCGCGAACTGGAACCGCCGAAAGCGGCGAATATGAGAGCAGCACGTCGACGACGCCCGTGCAACTGGCGCCGGCTTGCGCGTCTCGGGCGGTAAGGAACCCCGGCGGGGAGGCGCCAAGCCTGCTCCGCCGAATCCGTGAGAAGAGGAAGGGATGGATATCACACTGCAGTGGCTGATGGACGGCGACCCGGTCATTCGCTGGCAGGCGATGCGCGACCTGTGCGCACGCCCCAAAGCCGAATGGATGGCTGAACGGCAGCGGACCGCGGATGCCGGTTGGGGCGCCCACTTCGTCGATCGTCTGCGGCCGGACGGCACCTGGCCTCCCGGTCGGTGGACGGACACGGTCTGGACGCTGCTTACAATCATTGACTGCGGCATCCCCGCGGACCATCCTCCACTCACAGATGCAGCACGGCGGTTCATCGAGAGTAACCTTACACCTGAGCGAGCCGGCGACGAGAAGTGGCTTCTGAATCGGATGGACATGTGCCACCTTGGCTTCTGGCTCCGGATCGGGTGCTACTTTCTGGGTAACGACGCTCGGCTCGTCAAGCTGACCGGAACCGTGCTGCGGGCGCAGATGGCCGACGGCGGATGGAACTGCAGGAAGCGGACCGACCCTCAGACGCACCACGGCTCGTTCCATACGACCTTCAACGTGCTCGACGGGCTTGCCGAGGCCGCCGAGGCCGGCGTCATCTCGGCGAGCGCTTTCCGCGAGGCAGAAGCGCGGGCGCTGGAGTTCATGCTTGCGCACCAAATGTACCGCTCCGATCGGACTGGCGAAGTCATCCAGGAGCGGTTCACACACCTGACTTTTCCCTCCCACTGGCACTATAATGTGCTGCGCGGGCTGGACTATATGCGCAATCACCGGGTGATTGGCGATTCAAGGCTGCGCGACCCGATCGCCCTGCTTGAGGGCCGTCGCCGTACGGGTGGGCGCTGGCACGTGGAGAAGCGGATTCCCGGCACGACGCTCTTCGACATGGAAACAATGGGCGGCGACAGCCGCTGGAACACACTCCGCGCCCTGCGGGTACTCAAGGGGCGACAGGCTTCATAGATTAGGTAACGAGTTGCAGACAAGCCGTACGGATAACGGTGGTTAGCCAGGTTCCGGGGTCTTGGTGCGCAGTGACTTTACGTCGAGGAGGTCTTTGGCTCTACCTGCTGCCTGCTTATTTGCGATAAGAGACTGCTTGTCAATGATAAACGCCGATATGCCATAAATTTCGGCTTTAATGCGGGACGGCCATGCTGTAGCAAACGCTACTCCTGAGAGCGACGTGATGAGGTCGATGCGATTTGGTGGGTAGCCAAGCTGAATGATGATATCAGGTCCGAGAAAGTCCTGAGCGGTTATACCGACGCTTGCAAACCCAAACGCGTTCAGCACTGCTTCGAGTTTTCCAGCGTTCTCCTCGGAAGCCTCGACAAAGAAATCGATATCTCCAGTCATCCGTGGATATCCGTGATATGCCACTGCGTAACCGCCAACGACCAGGTAGCGCACCTTATGAAAGTTTAACTTTTCGATAAACTCTCTCAAGTCGTCTGCGAGGGGCTGCATCTTCATTGGTAGGCCACCGGCGGTTTAGCTCATATAGAATCTCGAGGCGTTGTTGCGGCGTCAGGCTCTGATAGTATTCCAGATCCGCCTCGTCACTCTCCTCGAACGACTTAAATTTGTTGACGATCTCTTCCATCGATAGCGTATTGGGCGCAAAAAACATGCGGATTGCCTACCATTGTACAATATGTGGGCATCTGAAATCTAAATATTCTTGGACGGCTGTAGATAGGCTTCGTATGCGGCTACACTAGCCGGTTCGGGCCGATTCTATCACTGGCGTGAAATTAGTCCCGGTTCAGGTGTTACGAACTGAGCCGTGATGCGTATAATACCTATAGGACAATTGAGGTTGATTCGCCAGGGGGCATTGCCGCCGACTTTCGCCCGAATCCTGGGGATTCAGCCAGACCGCACACGTCTCTTATGACGGCTCGCCACGGATTTTTGGCAGAGCCAGCCGACGCGTCTCGTCGCCCCAGAGAATGCGTCCACAAGGAGATTACAATGATAGCAAGACAGGTCGCACGCTCTCAGTGGCCCATACTCCTGGGTGCGCTGGTCGCCGCGTGCCTGGCGCCCGGCACGCGCGCCGCTGCCCAGGATGCCGACTCGTCGTACCGGACGAGCGAGCAGAGGAAGATCGAGCACGACGCGAACGGCCACACGCTCGGCCCGGCCGACCCGGTGGCCCTTTCCCCTCGCGCGGGCGTCGCGGAGGAGCCCTCGGCGCCGCCCGATTCACAAAACACCGGTCCCGTTCGCCTGGCAAGGTTCGCCGCCGTCAGCGGAAACGTAACGTGGCGTCCCGACGAGGGCTCGGAGTGGTCGCCAGCCACTGCAAACTTGCCGATCCGCCAGGGGGCGCAGGTCTGGGTCACGAACGGCGGTCACGCGGACGTCCAGTTCGATGACGGCAGTGAGCTCCGGCTGGGCAACAAGGCGCTCGCGATACTGAAGACACTTTATAGCGACAAGGATGGCGAGTTCACGCAGATTTCACTTAACGACGGTCTGGCGACGCTCTATTCCAGGCACGACAACGCGGTGTATCAGATCGATACCCCGGCGACTTCCGTCAAGTGTAAGGGTGCGTCGCAGATCAGGGTCGGCGTTGACGGCGGCTCCGAAATCACGGTGCAGCGCGGCGATGCGACCATCGAAGGTCCGCAAGGCGCAACGAAGCTGCATGTAAGTGACTACGTATACCTCGCCGACAGCCATGATTCGGTGCACATTCGAACGGCGCCGGCGGCAGACAACTGGGATCGGTGGAACGACGATCGCAACCGGATCGTCGAAGGCAGGCCGAACCGGCATGTGCCACCGAACATCGGCCTCGTTTCCGGTGAGCTCGACGAGTACGGTACCTGGCGCGAGGATCCCGCCAACGGCTGGGTCTGGTGCCCGAGGGTGAGCTCGCCGGACTGGCGGCCCTATAATGACGGCCACTGGACGTGGGTAGACCCGTTCGGCTGGACCTGGGTTTCGAACGAGCCGTGGGGCTGGGCGCCCTATCACTACGGCACCTGGGTACATAGCAGCTACGGGTGGGGCTGGTGTCCGGGCCCGGTTCATCAGTACTGGAGTCCGGCGGTCGTCAGCTTCTCGGTTTACGATGGCTATGTCGCCTGGGCCCCCCTCTGCCCCTGGGAGGTACGTTACCCGTCTGCATTCTCGTTCGGTTTCTGGGGCCGCGATTGGGCACTCTCGTTTTCGATCGGATCGTGCGGAGTCTACTATCCGTTCGGGGGCTTCTGCATCGGACGACCGTTCAATACGTTCTTCGTGAACCACTTTGACCGGTTCCGTGGACACGATTTTGGACGCGAATTCGGGCGTGGTTTCGGCTCGCCGACGTTTGACCGGTTCTCGCGAACGAACGAGTTTGCGGCGGCGAACAGCCACTTCATTCCGTTCAACTCGCGCCGGGCGGCGGGTGGATCACTTGCGCGTCTCGACTCCTTCGGCGGACGTGGTCGCTATCAAGCACTAAGCACGGCCCAATCGAGCTACTTCGCACGAGGCCGTACCGCTGCCACGCCTAGCGCTGGAAGGTCTCCCGTGGCGGGCCCACCGAGCGTTCAGCCTACTGCGAGCGCAAGGACGCCTTCACGCACATTTGTCAGCGGCGCGCAGCCCGCGGCGCTGCAGCGACAGGTCTACCACGCGCAAACGCCGATTGCCGCCCGCGGGGGATCGCCGGCATCCACCGGCAGCATGAACTCCGGGACCGGGTCCCTTGGCTCGTCGGCGCAAAACGGCGCATCGTCCGGCACAGCGCGAGGCGGAATCGAATCCGGACGAACGCCTTCGAGTCAGACCGGCGTGACCGGCGCTCGAGGAGGTCTTCCGACCGATCGGGGGCAATCTTCCGTCGGTTCGTCCGTGGGCAGTTTACGGTCGCGTTCCGGTGACGGGCGCGTCAGCGCTGCCGAAGCTGCGCGGGCGGCGCGATCCTCCCTTGGCATGGGTGGACGAGAGTCCGGAAGTTTGACCCGCTCCGATTCTGGCGTGAGCGGTTCCGGCCGCGGTTCGGGCAGCGCGGGAGGCGATGCGTTCGGCCGCGGTAGACCTGGCGGTACAGGATACGGAAACGCCAGTGGCAGTGCGGGCCGGTCGTCCACGGGCGGCGGATCGAATCGCCCTTATGGCGGCGACTCCGGCACCACGTCACCCCGATCCGGAACAGGCGGCTACCGCACCGGCGGCGGATACTATCTCGACAACGGCGGTGGCTATTCCTCCGGCCGATCGCGCGCCAACGGCGGAGATTACACTTCCGGTTCTTCCGGCACAAGGACCGGCGGCGACAACAGGCCGGGCGCATCCTATCCCAGGTCCAGTGGCTCCTCAGGTCCCGGATCCTCGTATCCGAGGTCCGGAGGAGACAACCGCTCCGGCCGTTCGGGCGACTACCGCGGCGGTGACAGTGGCTCGGGCCGCTCCGGTGGGGGTGGCGGCGGCCGATCGGGTGGCTCATCAGAAGGCGGTCGCTCCGAAGGAGGAGGAGGCCGGGGTCGTTCCGGCCGGTAGCGCCAACCAACGAGCGCCATTCGTGTGTAATTCATCCCCCTCCTTGCCTGTGCGAGGAGGGGGATTTTTCGTCTCCGCAAAAATACCTGTGGTTTTCGCACGCTGTTCCCTATAACTAAGATGGATAGTGGCAACTGGCACGCTTCCCCAGGAAGGGCGGCGTGCCGGTCCATCTCATCGGAATGCCACCCGGCCCGCTGGCGATCACCCACCACGCGAAGCGTGTTGCAGTTCCACGATACTTAGGGTGCGGTTGTCGGGTCCACCCTCACCCCGACCCTCTCCCATCTTCGCCCGCAAGCGGGCAGGGAGAGGAGGTGGCATGCCATGCACCGGCATTATTTACGAAGCGACCCGTTGGACGAAGGATCTCCCCTTATGCTAGATCGAATTTTCGGAGGCGATTCGTTTGTTGCACAGACACGAGCGCTCGACGCTAGCGCGCTGCGGCATCAGGCGATCGCAAACAATCTCGCGAACGTCAATACTCCGGGATTCAAGCGCCAGGACGTGGCATTCGAAGGCAAGCTTTCGCGCGCACTGGCTGCGCGCAGGGCAGGCGCCAGTGGCGCCGATCTCGTGGACGAGATCCGTCCGGAGATAATCACTCAGTCGAACAACAGCCAGCGCGCCGATGGCAACAACGTCGACATGGAGTCCGAAAACGTCAACGCCGCCATCAACAGCCTGCGCTACGAAGCCCTTACAACAATGGTCGGCGGCTATTTCAGCGGCCTAAAGGCGGTCATTACCGGAAGGTAGTGCCGTTGAACGGCCCGATCGCTCGATTCTCTGAATGGCTTGCCGCACGGAATTCCAAACTTCCAGGTTCCGCTACCCCTCGAGGAGATCTATCATGGCACTGGGAAGCTCGATGCAGATCAGCGCGTCCGGCCTCACGGCGGAGCGCCTGCGGCTCGACGTTATCAGCAACAACCTGGCGAACGTCAATACGACTCGCGATGCCGACGGCCAGCCATATCGCCGGCAGGTCGTCACGTTATCCGCGCGCGGAGGAGGAGGATTCGCCGGCGCGCTGACCCAGGCCTGCCGTTCCGGCGAGCCTGGCGAGGGCGTTCAAGTCGCATCGATCCGGCCCGACAGCAGCCCGTTCAAGATTGTCCACGACCCCGGCCATCCTGACGCCGACGCCCAGGGCAACGTGAAGATGCCCAATGTCGAGCCCGTGATTGAGATGGTCGACATGATCTCCGCAACTCGCGCCTACGAGGCGGGCGTAACCGCTATCAACTCGGCAAAGCAGATGGAGACCCGTGCCCTGGACATCGGTCGGGCGTAACGGCAACGAGACGGTATACGGTAGGCAACAAGAGCCGGCCGGAGGCTGTGATCCTCTTGTCAAGATGTACCGTTCCGTTCGGGCGAGAGAGACGTGTCGCAGGTTGTTCCTTCCGTCAGAAGATGACCTGCCTGGTAAGGAGTTTATGAGATGCCGATCGATGCCATTAGCTCCCTGTCCGGCCCGCTTGCCGGAGTACTGCAGCCGCGTCCGGGCGGATTGCCCGGAGGTCCTACCTCAGGCATACAGGCGATTCAGGATCTTGGGAAAGCGCCTGACGAGGCTCCCGCCGTCTCCACCGGACCTACGTTCGGCGAGGTCCTTGAGCACGCGATCAGCGGAGTGAACCAGGCGCAGCTTCATGCGGGCGACCTTTCCGCGCGCTTCGCGGCGGGCGAGCCGCTGGATGTGCATCAGGTGATGATCGCCGCCCAGGAGGCGAGCGTCGCGCTCAACCTCGCGATCCAGGTCCGCAACAAGCTCGTAGACGGCTACCAGGAGCTGATGCGGGTCAACGTCTAAGCGCCGTTAGACCCGTCGAGATTTCGGACAGGAAAGAACCTACGTGATCAACCGAATACGAGAATGGTGGGAAGGACAGTCGACGAACAGCCGGGTGATTCTGGGTGCGTCGGCCGTGGGCGGACTGATCGCTCTGATCGGGTTCATCACCTGGGCAAATACTCCGGAGTACGGCCCTCTCTATACCGGCTTGTCCGCCACCGATGCCAACACGATCTCTGATAAGCTCCACGAGTGGAATATCCCCTACCACCTGCTTGCAGGAGGCACGGCCATCGAGGTTCCGCAGGCTCAGCACGACGAGGTAAGGCTCAAGCTCGCTGGCCAGAACATTCAGCCTACCAACGGCGACGCCGCCTGGGGCGCGGAGAAGGACGCCACCCAAACGGCGCCGATGGTAGCGACGCAGGCGGTGGAGGACGAGACGATCCGAAAGTCACGCGAGAACGAGGTTTCGCGGATCATCTCCCATATGCAGCCGATCAGCACCGCGCGTGTGATGTTCACGCCCGGCGACTCGACTCCCTATTCCGCCGAGCTGGACAAGCACGAGGCGTCGGCATCCGTTATCGTGAACACCCGGCAGGGCCAGAGCCTGTCGGATGAGAACGTTCAGGCGATCGTGCGGCTAGTGCAGATGGCGTTCAAAGGACTCTCGGACCAGAAGATCACCGTGAGCGACACGCGAGCCCAGATGCTGTGGGACGGCACGCAGTCCGGGCGCTACGGCGAGAACATGCTCTCCAAGCAGCAGCGGGACGAGGAGAGGCGCCAGACCGCCGGCCTGCAGGCCGCGCTGAACCAGGTGTGGCCGAACAAGACCGTCGTTCACGTTCACGTCGAGAAGAGTCGCGACCACCGTGTCACGCACAAGACGACCACGGAAGAGGGCCCGGTCGCCACCTCCACCAAGGATACGGAAGAGCTTAAGGGCGCGAGCAGCGTCACCGCGAGCCTCGGCGCGGGCGCCACCGCAAACGGAGTCTCCGCGACCGCGCCCGGCGCGGGCGGGATAACGACCTATCCTGGTGGTAACACCGAACCCGGCATGAACTATACCCACGAGGTAAAGACCGAAACCCGTACTCCGAGCACCGTCGATACGACGATCCAGGAGGATCCGGGAAAGATCGAAAAGTTCACGGTGAGCGCACTCGTGGACAAGGCGGTTCCGCAGGACGATATCCCGAAAATCAAGGCCATGCTCGCCAGCGCAATCGGCGTTACGACGAACGATCCGACTCAGGCCCGCCAGGTAGTGGTCGAGCAGGTCGCGTTCGAGGTGCCGAAGCCCGAGGTCGATAACCATCAGTCCGAGAATCTGACCCGTATCCTGAGCCTGGTGGTTCCACTGGCTCTCATGGTGGTCTGCTTCGTTCTGCTGGCGCGCGCACTGAAGACGCCAATGCGATTGGTCACCGGCAAGCAGTTGGCCCTCCAGGGTGCCGGAGCAGGTGGAGCGCACATGTCTTTGGATTCCGCCGGCGCTCCACTGTCGCTTCCGAGCGCCGGTGGTGAAGAGGGTCTGTCGGGTGGAGCGCTCGCCGTACGAGGCCCTGTAATCGGAGTCCCCGTCGGCGATCTGGGTCCAAAGACGTACGACGTGATCGAAGAGGCGTTCGACTCGAACCTCGAGAGCATCCTGCACATGGCCCGCAACAAGCCCGAGACTGTCGCCGCACTGTTGAAGGGCTGGCTGAGCGAGGAGTCTTGATAGGTTGTAGGGGATAGGTTATAGGTACACGTGCCCAATACCCAATACCCAACACCCGTCCCCGGTGAAAGGATCTCCCGGTGAACCGAAATCTACCCACTCCGCTTACCAAGCGCCAGAAGGCCGCGATCCTTCTCGTCGCGCTGGGACCGGAAGCCGTCGCAAAACTGTTCAAACACATGCGCGACGATGACGTTGAGGGCCTTACACTGGATGTGGCCAGGCTCGGCAAGGTGACGCCGGAGCAGCGCCGCCAGACGATCGCCGACTTCCACGAGATGTGCCTGGCGCAGGACGTGATCTCGGAGGGCGGCATCGAGCAGGCGCGCAAGGCGCTTGAGGCGGCCTTTGGCCCGGA
>JBBQVV010000157.1:0-14550 GCA_038211235.1 Chthonomonadales bacterium
AACGAATCGTTCACCTAGTTGCTCATGACAGAATGGCGTTGAATAGCTCGGCGTCGTACACTGGAGTGATTGAAGAGGAGATTGGTTAGAGTCGGGTCGCGATCAGCTTTCGCACGCTTTCGCTGCGCGCGGCATCCATCGGGGTGCGCCCGTTCTTATCCGTTGAGAGCGCATTTGCGCCTCTGCTCAGCAGCAGACGAACCATGCCCTCCTTACCACAGTTCACCGCGCGGCGCAGCGGTGTCTCCCCGCCCTTGTCCCTCGCCTCGATATCGGCGCCGGCATCGAGCAGCGCCTCCGCGACCTCCGTCGATCCGCGCCGTGCCGCCATGTGCAGCGGCGTCATACCGCCAATGCCGGTGACCTGATTTACGTCCGCGCCGTGCCGAATCAGCAGTTCGACCGCTGCGCGCCCCTCCTCCTCGCGGCCCTGACCGTTCGCGACGCGATAGAGGGGATTGTGCGCGCCGCCATACGACGCGTCAACATCCGCCCCGCACTCCAGGAGCAGACGCAGACGAGCGACATCCCAGCCAATCGCCGCGGCGTAGATCAGGTTCCTGCCGCGATCGTTCGCGAGCGCAAGAGTCGGATCGTCCCCGAGCTTCCGGCGCAGGTCTGCAATTGGAAGGTGATACAAGAGAATGAAGGGATCGGCGAGAGTAGCAGCGAGATCTGTCAAATTCGAGAGGAGTTGCGTTGAGACCTCCGAACCCACGCCTTCTTCGGCGAGCGAGGCCGCCATATGCGCCAGCCAATGCTCTGCCTCTATCGTCCCGATGGCAAGGTGGGCGTGACGACAAAACAGGCTGGTCTTGCCTCGTGTCGTGACATAGTCGGGAGGTCCGCCCGTGCGCTCGGCGAGATAGAGCGCCAGGCGCTCCTCTAAGGCGGCCATGTTTTTCGGGAAGAGGCCTCTCAGGATCGGGTCTCGTTCAACCCTGTGATGGAATCGTTTGGAGACACTTCTGAAGGCCTCAATTCCACCGACCGCCTCATAGACGCCTGCAAGCGACCTGTCACAAAAATTACTCTTCATCTGCTCACCCTTGTCGATGTTTCGCTCTCATGCGCTAAAGCAGTCGGCACGCCTCCTCGAACGTGAGCCGGGGGTTGCGCGGAAAGAGACCGGCCGGCGCGCCGTAGCCGAGATTGCAGAGGAAATTCGACTTAATCCGGCCGGCTGGTATGATCTCCATCACCTCGCTCTCCGAGGGTGACGAGAGCGGAAAGAACTCCTCGTCCACCTTGCCGTTGTCGAAGCCGGACATCGGGCCGCAGTCCAGTCCCAGCGAGCGGGCCGCGAGAATTAGATAGGCGCCCTGCAGGCTCCCGTTGCGCAGGCAGTAGGCGTACGCCTGTTCCGGACTGTTCTTGAACGAGTCCGCTATGGCAGGATAGTGCGGGAAGAGACGGGGCGCCAGCTCGTAGAACCTCTCGTCGTAGGCGACGATGACGGTCACGGGGGCGGCCATCGTCTTCTCCACGTTGCCGGGCGAGAGCGCCGGGCGCAGCCGCTCTTTCGCCTCGGGCGTGCGAAGGAAGAGGATGCGCGCGGGCGAGAGGTTCGCGCTGGTCGGTCCCCACTTGAGCAGATCGTAGAGCTGGCGCAGCGTGGCGTCTTCGACCGGCCTGTCGAGCCAGGCATTGTAGGTATGGGCCTCCCTGAAGAGCGTGTCGAGGGCCTCGTCGGAAAGTCTTTGGTTCACTGCAATTCTCCCTGGATAGAGTCGAGAAGGTCGGCGTTCACCTGCTCCTTGTTGGTGGAGTACATACCGTGCGGCGCGCCGGGATAGACCTTCAACATGCCTTGCGACCGGAGCCTGACCGCGATGCGGGCAGTGTTGCCGATCGGAACGATCTGGTCGTCGTCGCCGTGCAGTACGAGCGTCAGGACGGTCATCTTCTTGAGATCCGCTTTCGGAACTCCTCTTCGCTCAGCAGAGCGACTTCCTGCAACGTCCGACCCGTCATAGTTGCGCGGGGCTGAAACGCTGGCTCGATAATAGGGACGAGTCTGGGGTGCGCGGAAGCAGTTGCCGGCCGATTGAATGGACACACCTCCTGGCAGATGTCGCATCTGTAAATGCGGTTTCCCGATTCGCCGATCGCAGGGCGAAGCCCTACCGGAATGGCGCCCTTCAGTTCGATGAGATAAGATATGCAGCGCCGCGAATCGATCTCGCAGGGCGCAACGATTGCCCCGGTCTGGCAGCGGTGCACATGCAGCAATTGCCGACAGTACGACGATGACGCAAGGTGCGCCGGCGCATTTATGGCAACTGGTCGAAGAACCTCCCGAGAATCACAGTCATTCTTGCTACGGGAGGAAAGACGCTCGAGCCATACCCGTGTGCGTATGCGTTTCTCTGCTCGCGCAGGTCGTGAATATCCTGCGCAATATCAAGACGAATCGGAATTCTAGGTCCGGATTTGTTGAACCGTTTCCGAGTACGGTCGATCAGCGAACTCAGCTTCGGTTCGCGCTCAAGCGCTATGCCCAGCGAAACCAGGTAATCACGCATGAAGCCCTCACATCGTGCCATCAGCAGAAGAGCGTACGCATCATTGGCGGTCGCAATGGCGGCCTCCGCAGTGTCAGTGTCCATCGCCGATACTGGGTCGTCTACGAGCTTACTGCCAGCTGTCCGCCTGCGTTTGCGCCTTGCGGCCGAAAGAAGTCCAACGACTGCCTCATGCTCAAGCTTAATGCGTTCGAACTCGTCTTTATGAGCGTAACTCACTGCCGAAACAGCAGGTCGACTAGCCAGCCCCAACCTCGCGGCAATAGATCCTCAGTGACCTCGACCCCGGCAGCATCAACTCGCCAACGTCGCCGCCTATTATCGTACTCCAGTACGATTGTCCGGAGACTGGATGCATCCACGCGCACGGAGCCGGTGTTGTTACGGCTCTTGCGGAGAATTGCCAGCCGAAGTCTTAGATCGTGCTCAGGCTTTTCGAGCAGAACGTCCGTGCGCTGGCGCAACTCTAAAGGCAACTTACTGCCGTCCGTGATCGTCCACCCGTTTTTCTGCCCCCACGACTCAAAATCACTTACCAGTTCTTTTTCTGGAGTGTAATCAATAGTTGGCACCTGATCCAGCCACGCCGGCATTACGATCATTATCGATCCCCCATTCCCTGATAGTGAATGCGCCGAACCCGGTCCGTTCTGAGCGCACTACCCGTGAATGCCGATCTCACTAGACTTGTCTCCTGAAGTTAGACTCCATTGCCCACTCGCAAGACCCGGGCACTCATCACCATGGCACCTCACAAGTATTAGACGTGCCTCGCCGGTCGCTCTCGACACGGAGATCGGCGTGAATGGTGGGAGACACACCGGCGCGTGGATTTCGAAGGGAGCGACGACGGTGCCGGTCGGGCAGGCGTCGATGTCGCGGGTGCAGGTTCCATAGCCGCCGATTGCGGGCGGATCGAATTCGAGCGCGACGGTAAACACGCTTTCGCTGGAGGCAGTCAGTCGAAGAAGCCTTTATCCTCGGGGGCGAGATACTGCAGCGCAGCATCGACCTTGAAACGCACACCCAGACCGGGCGTATCCCAAACGCGTATCTGACCGTCCACTACGATCGGATCGGGCAAGCCACCAATGATGTCGTACCACCATTCCGGGCGAGCCACCGGGTACTCAAAGGCGATATAGTTGGCAGGCAGCGTTGCACAGACCTGCACTAATCCCGCCAGCCCGATCAACCCGTCAAAAATCCCATGCGGCGCCATGAGAATCCCGTGCATGTCCGCATATTCCGCCACCCACTTCAACTCCGCAAGCCCGCCGATATCTGCCGGATCGGGGCCGATGATGTTCACGGCATGTTTCTCGATCAGCTCTTTGAAGTTCTGACGCAGGTAGATCTGTTCACCGGTGTGAATCGGCGTGGACGTGCTGCGCGTCACCTCCCGATATACATCCGGGAGGACGTAGGGATAGTAGTCGCCGGTAAGCAGATCCTCCAGCCACATCACGTGCCAGGCCTCCAGCGCCTTCGCCAGGCGGATCGCATCCGGCACCATCCAACCGGGCCCGCAATCCAGCGCGAGACCGACTTCGTCGCCCAGCACGGCCTTCATTGCTTCCACACAAGAGATCACGTGGTTCAGACCGCGTTCGGTAAGCAGACCGCGATTGGCATGATGCCGATTGGGAAGAACCTCTCCAAAACTGAAATTGGGAACCTGCTGCGGCATAGCGCTATGGAAGCCAATGCCCTGCTTGATAATGGAGAACCTCTCCGGGGAGGCCTTCATTTTCGCAACGTTGTCGGCATAGTCTTGCGGTGAACTGCCGTTCATGGGAAAGCGCACACCGCCGTTGTAGACCCGCACGGTGTCCCGCACTTTGCCGCCCAACAGTTTGTAAACCGGCAACCCCGCCGCTTTGCCGGCGATATCCCAGAGCGCCATTTCGATGGCGCTGACCGCGCTTCCCCAGGGCTTGAAGCCACCCAAACGACGAATCCGCAGCATAACCCGCTCGACGTCCGTCGGATCTTCATCCAGAAGGTAGGGCCTGTAGAACAGAACGTGAGGCTTCAGGTAGGACTTGGAGTTTTCAACCTCTCCATATCCGTCAATGCCCGCATCTGTCGTGATCCTCACAACGGGATTTTGTCCCAGCACGGCGCACTTTAGGTCCGTGATCTTCATGCCGCGTCCCTCCACGTTACCGATCTGAGGATTATGCCTGTAGGGCAGGAGAATGTGGAACGTTCGACTTCAGCGACATGACTCCTGCGCGTACCTACCTCTTCCGATCCTTTCCGTTACTTCCCGAAGATCTCCTTCGCGACCTCAAGGGCTGACGTCGACTTCGACCATTGAGCAAAGCAGGGCAGATGCGTGATGACCTCGATCGGTTCGGTTTCAGTGAGGCTGTTGAGCGAACACACCGCCTGGGAGCTCGTCCCTCCAAAATGCCTGGAATGCAGTCGTCGGTCTCTTCGGGTACGAGGGCGATCGGTCGCCGGCACCACTATCCATGATCCCCGTGCCACGTCTGGCGATCCAGGGAGAACGACAGGTCCGTATCGCCGTAAAGACACGTGATGCCGACATCCAGAAGAATTACTTGATTTGCTCGGCCAACTCGAGGACGATCCCCTCCGGACCACGAACGTAGCAGAGCTTGTACCGACCTTCAAATTCTTGTGCCTCGCTGAAGGTTTCCGTCCCTTTCTCCGTCAGCCTGGCAAGGACTGCTCCGATGTCCTCGATGGCGAATGCGATGTGCTATCCTAAAACTTCGAGTCCCTGGTCGAGAATTGACGTCTTGGCGGCCGCAAGATCGTTCACGATGACGCCCAAATGATCGATGCGCTGGACCTTCATGTCTCATACCTCCGACTCCTTTATACAGTACGGCTACACCATACGGGAGAGAAGTAAGAACGGATGTGATGTTAGTGGTCCCCTAAGCCATGCTATGCCACAGTCACCGATTTGGACTGAGTTCTTCACGGGGTACAGATGGAAACGAGATCGCGAATCAAGCGTGATTCGCGGCCTCGCCGGAACTTCGAGCGGGTAGGCGTCGAAGTTACATATTCCCATCCCAGGTCTGCATGTCGTTCGAGACTCGTTACGCAGGCATAAACCGCCGTGAATCGCCCAACCATAGCGCCGGCCGCACCTGGAACCCCGGGCGAGGTCACGGCGTCGTAGCCCGCTGTATTTATGAACCGAGGGCAGCCACAAGGGATTGCCCCTACAGGAACCTGCTCGTGAACAATCCCGGCTAGAAAGTACCGCACGTGTGTTTCTTACTTTTTGCGCTTGAGGACCCACTCATCCGCGGCACCCGCTGGTTTGCCGTCCTTGTATGAAACCCACTTCTCCTTGAGCGTATCGGAGTCGACGAACGTGAACGTGACGTTGTGCATGTGCATCGCGGCATCGGACTTCATGTTACCCGCGCTTACGAACTTGAAGGCAGCGCTATTGCCGCTAACCTTATCGGGCGCCTTCATTCGAGGTTGGTTGCCGACCATGCAGTAGTGAACGAGGACGATGTCGGTCCCGTCGCGAGTAATCATATTGATCATCTCCTGATCGGTATCCGGGAAGTAGATCTCCTGGACCACCGATCCGCCAGACGAAAGTTTGAATCGAATGGTCCCCCCGGTCCCCGTCCAATCGCCAACGAGTCCCTTGAACCGGTCGAAAGAGGTGACGGTCGCGTCGCTCTTTCCCCCAGCAGGCCGAGCGGACGTAATACCGCAGGCTGCCAATAATAAAGCGGCGACGGCAGCACGAAATAATGGCTTCATCAACTGCATTTCATTTTTCTCCTGAGTAGCGACACCTGAGCAGGAACTGTCCCTTGCCAATCGAGGCTCCGGAAAATGGACTTAATCGGATCTTGATGGGCGATAGCTTCAACAAATTTGGTAGATTCTCCTCCAGCGACGCTGAGCCGGGTGTCTTCTACAGATGGGATCTGATCAGTCAACTGGTTCACCCGCGAGCACTGCGCAGGCACAAATATCATCCGTACATATCCCGGGTCAACCGGGCCCAAAACGGATACCGTACTGACGACCGTCGGGTCATGCTTTTCATTGCCGGTTTCATCGGTCAGTCGCCTTTCTGGAACAAACCGCTATTTCGACTAGTCTACAGTCGGCGATATGTTGGTGGAGGAGAGCAACGATGAACAAGAACACTATCTGCCTGTGGTACGACGATGACGCGGAAGAGGCCGCGCGGTTTTACGCCCGGACGTTCCCCGACAGCACGGTCGGCGGGATATTCCGGGCGCCATCCGATTTTCCTGGCGGCAAGGCGGGCGACGTGCTGACGGTGGACTTCACGGTGTGCGGCGTGCCATGCCTTGGCCTTAACGGCGGGGAAACGTTCAAGCACAGCGAGGCGTTCTCCTTTCAGATCGCCACGGAGGACCAGGCGGAGACCGACCGTTATTGGAACGCGATCGTCGGCAACGGCGGCGCGGAGAGCGCGTGCGGCTGGTGCAAGGACAAATGGGGACTATCGTGGCAGATCACACCGCGTAGCCTGACCGAGGCGATGGAAAGGGGTGGCGAGGTGGCGACGCGTGCATTCGAGGCGATGATGGAGATGCGGAAGATCGACGTCGCCAAGATCGAGGCGGCAGTGCGCGGCGAAGAGTGAGTCTGCCGAGAAGGCATACCGCGAGGCCGCCGATCAACACGGGCCTCAGACCAGGGTCGTGAACCCGCTCGCTGATGCCGGACAATGTGTTGCCGCTCGTCGAAGGAGGACCTAGTGGAGGAAGAACCCTCTGGACGTCGTTCCGCCCAGGTTGAAGTGGAGGTCCCCGGAGGCACCCAGTCTGCTGTGGCGCGACGATCGGCAGAAGCCCAGTTGCGTACGCTTATCTCCAAGTTCGCGCCCGGACATTTACGACTCATAGGCGCAATGCGACGGTGGCTGCGAAAGCGCCTGCCCACCGCCAATGAAGTGGTGTATGAATATAACGACCGCCTCGTCATCAGCTATTCACCAGACGAGCGCGGGTACGAGGGCGCTCTAGCAATCCGCGCGAGCGCGAACAGCGTAAAGCTGTACTTCAATCGTGGTAAGGAATTGCCGGATCCTGAGAAGCTGTTGCAGGGGTCCGGTAAACAGACGCGCTCGATTAACCTGGATACCGCGTCCACACTCGCTTGTCCGGCCGTCGCGCGCCTTATCGATGATGCCATCGCTCGCAATCCTGTGCCGTTCGCGTGCGCCGGCCGCGGGTCGGTGGTTTTTCGTTCCAAATTGGCCAGGTAGCGCTGAACCATATAACCTGTGGTTGAACGGGCGATGCATTGGGTGCGGCTGTCGGATGCGGCTAGTCCGGCAGCGCCTCAATCGTGATATCTTTGTAGTACGCCTGGCTGCGGCCGCCGCCGTGAATCTGGAGACCGATCTTGCCCCTTAGGGGAATGGACGCGTCCGCCTCCGTATAGTCGACGGTGAGGACCCGGTTGAGCCACAGCCGGATTCGGCGGCCCTCGCAGCGCACGATGTATTCATTCCAATCGTTTGGCTTGATGATTTGCCGAATTACGCCGCCGTAGGTCTGGGCCAGCGTCTCATTGCGCCGCGATTCGTCATAAAGGCTGCCCCAATAGCCTTCGCCCATGTCCGCCTGATATCCGGTCATCTCGTAAGGTGGCTTGGCCGTGCACATGCTGCGTACCTGTACGCCGCCATTGACAAATCCAGTACCCGCGAGCTTCACCTTCATTCGGAGGTCGAAGTTCGCTCTCTCCGTCATCGCGCAGACCCTGGTCTTCCACGCCCGGACTTCCGTGGCGCAGACCTCCACGCACCAAAAACCCGCGCTTGCGGCTCAGGCTCAGCAGGGCGCCGACGCCAAGCTCACCAAGTACGACCGCGACGCGGCCTTCCCGCAGATCAAGGCGGGCCGAGACGGCAAGATCCACGTACTGTTCGTGGAGGCTACGAAGCTCGGACGCGAGAACTTCGTGTCCTATCGCTCCAGGACGGATGGAGGCATGAGTTGGTCGCCGGCGACAATCCTCTCTGAGGACATGGCGGGCCACATGGTCGGTCCCTGCCAGCTTGCGATCGATGGCCAGAACCGCGTCTACGCCGTGTGGCGCTTGTCAGCGGTTCCGAACGTTTCGGCGGGCAACCGGGGCCAGGTTTCCGTTTGAGGCGAGGCGGGTGGTAGTCTCCACCGCATTTCTTCCGATTGTCGTAGCCCGTCCCGCCGCTAACCCGGATTATTCTTGTGTATCTCAAACTGCCTACAGCGTGTTTTCCGCTTGAGATGGAAAACGGCGTTCACGAACGAGCCGGGCTAGAGCGCCCTGCCCGCTTTCAGAGGCACAACAACGGCCAGACTTCTCTATACAGAGCCGGTTAGAGACTCGTCGCCTTCTTCAGCGCGAGGGGAAGATCGTTGGGTTTGTGTTGAAAAGTGCCGTGGAGTTCGGTACCATCGCGATTGAGTTTGGCGGTAATGAGCGCTAGCCGTTTGCTGACCTTCAAAGAGAGCGTGTCGTTATGGAACTCTACGCTGTCCGCAGGAACTACCTGCGGACCTTCATCCGGTGTTGCCATGGAGGCCGTGAAATGGTCGCCCTCTTTGCGAACGTTCATGACGAAACGCATGGTCTTGCCCGGTATACGGTCGACGCTGCTGGCATCCAACGTGCCTTCCCACTTGCCGATCGGTCCCGCCTTGCTGCTCGCGTCCGCGTGCTTGCCGCATCCCCAGACAATCAGCAGCGGTAAGAGCAGAGCCGCAGTAGAGAGGCCCCTTCGGATTGAAATAGTTCTCTTCAAGGGCTGCACATATCCTCTCTCGAAACAAACTCCGCGATAGTTCGCGAGACTTTCCAACTCACTCTTCCTTCCCCTCGTAGCTTCCAGCCTATCGGTGCGCAGCCACCAGTCGGAAGGAGTATTCCTCTACAGCGGTCTCACCGTAAACGCCTCCCAAAACGGTAATGTGGAAGTATCCGCCTGCATCTGTACTATTGACTGCGCCGACAGCAGCCCTGGCAGTCGGCATCGGCGGCAAAGCGCGCCATTTCCTGGTGCGGGGGCTATAGGCGGCCACATCAGCCAGGGAGAAGGAACGCCTGTCCCATCCTCCGCAAACCAATACCTCTCCGCTTTCCGTTTTCATTCGTGCGACCGCTGATAACAAAGATGCGGCCGTCGGACAAGGCCACCGTTGCTGCGAACGCCGCGGGCTGCTTCATGGACTTGAGCGCTGTCCAGCATCCTGCAGTGATGCCATCTGAAGCATACCGGAGGCAGGCTTACCTTGTGCGGTTCCGGGCCTGATCTGCTTGCTTGTTTGAGTCGAAACCAACTGATATACGACGCCACTCGTCGCGACAACACTAGACAGGATCGCCGCAATCCAAGCCTGTTTTCCATTGCCCCGATTTTTCTAGCCTGTCATCGTGTCCTCTTACCGCTTGGCGGTCAAATCTACCTGGTCCAGTCCGCCTAAGTCCTCGGCCTGGCAAACCGCTGCGCACCATCTGCATTTATTGAGACCGTGGGACTTCACACTAATGTTTGTTGCTTCCACAACATTTGTTGCGAGGTCGTTCATTCTCTACCCGATTGTGGAAGCTTGCGCGTGAGATTCACCTTGATCCGGCCCTTGCTGCACCTTGCCACGAATCACGATTAGGATCGCAAGTCAAATGCGGAAACCGAGGTAAAGAAGCCCCGTCAGGAGAACCGGGGAAACTTCCCCGATGAGCAATTTCGCAGGCGGCGTGCATGTACCGAACAGCGCCGCCGCCAATAGAGCAACGCCTGCACCGGCCGGTATTTCCCTCGATTTCACCTCCTGGTTGTCGGATGCGATTGGCGCTTCATTTGCCGCTCATCGGTAACAACCCTGGGGGCGACCGTTGATGGTCCTGCTGTCTCTCCCAAAAACATCTGAATTGCCACTGAGAACAACTGCAAAATCCAACTGCATGTGCAACTACGCACGTGAGTACACTTTCGTCAAGGAAGCAGACTGGGGGCAGGGTGAGGAATACCGGCGAGGGAGAATACGAAGTGGTAGAGACTAGAAGACCGCTCCGGTATAATAACCGAGCGGTCAGAAGAGCCTCCGCAGGACTCTAACCGGCAATCTCAGTGGAATGAAGAACCGACGACCTCTAGGGACCGCTGACCTCGCCAGCGTCGGTTGTGCTGTACCTTGTCACATTTCCTTGGAGCGTATCGCGTTCAACGACCACGCCGTCTGCTCCCTCTCCAAGGGCGACCCGTGGTCCAGCGCTTCGACCAATGCCGCCTCCGCTTCCGGGTCATCGGAAGAGGATAGCGCGGCTACAACATTCCGCAGCAATCCACGCCACTTCGTCCGTTTCACCGGACTGCCTTTGAACTGTTTCCGATACTCGTCCTCAGTTAGCAGCGCTAGCTCCGACAGCGTGCGGCCCGTGGTCTCCGGGCGCGACTGGAAGGCCGGTTCGGTGGTCGGAATCGGCGTAGGGTGTGAGGAGGAAGCAGCCGGGCGGTTGAACGGGCACACCTCCTGGCAGATGTCGCAGCCGTAGATGCGGTTGCCGGACGCGGCGATGGCCGGGCGGAGATCCTCCGGGATGGCGCCTTTGAGCTCGATGGTGAGGTAGGAGAGGCAGCGACGGGCGTCGAGCTGGTAAGGCGCCGTGATTGCGCCGGTCGGGCAGGCGTCGATGCACTTTGTACAGGTGCCGCACTGGCCCTGCGCGGGCGAGTCGAGCTCCAGCGAAACGTTTGTGATGATCTCGCCGAGGAAGAAGTAGGAGCCACGGCGAGTGTTGATCAGCATGGTGTTCTTGCCGAACCAGCCGAGTCCGGCTCGCCGTGCGACTTCGCGCTCCAGAATGGGGCCAGTATCGACATAGACGCGACCCTCGGCGCCGTCGCCCGCCTGCTCTTTAACGAAGGCCAATAGCGCGCGAAGGCGTTTGGTCATCACGTCGTGGTAGTCGTCGCCGCGTGCGTAGCGCGCGAATACAGCCATCTCGTTTTGGATGACATCTTCGGGGAGCCGGGGTTTTGGATCTCGGATTGCGCCCGGTGCGATGTACGCTCGTTGATTACGGTCAAGTTCATCACCGACGCAAGGTATTACCGTCATGCATCGTTCCACTTCAGCCTTGTGGTGTTCCGTTGCTGTTTCCTGGCGTTCCTCTTTGCGCCTTTGCGTCTTTGCGCGAGAGCATTCCGCTTCGTGCTCCTTGTTATACCTTTCTGTCGTTGTGTGAGCCTCTTCCCCCTCTGTATAGTAGTTCATGCCGACGACGATGATGGATCGGGCGTCGGGAAGGAGTTGGCGTGGATCCAACCGTCGTTCGACATTGCGGGTGAGGTAGCCCATTTCGCCGGCGCATCCATGGTCGATCCAGTCACGAAACTCGGCCGCAAACGCCGAAGGCTCCGCTCCGGTAATCCCTACCAGATCAAAGCCCAGCTCTCGTGCCCTCGTCTTTATGGCGTCCGCGGTTATCTCGTTCACTTTAGGGCTGCGCCGACCCTGGTGCGGGTTACGTGGTCCGATCGCGAATTCTCAGGGCCGGGGCGGATTGAATAGCTGATAGGGTTCCGGTAGAACGATCGCCCGGATGGCGCCATCATGGGCAGCTATTCGTGCAATCTGATGCCCCGTACTTACGGTCCAGTATCTCAGCGTCTTATCGTCTCCCCCGCTCACGAGAATCTTGCCGTCGGACGTCCATGCGAGCGCTGTGACGCCGCCATCGTGATTGCCCATGAAGCCGAGCTGCGTGCCGTTTTCGGGATTCCAGAGCCGGATCTTGCCATCCACGCCTCCGGTTGCTATGGTCCGACCGTCCGGCGAGAATACGGCGGAGAGTCCGCCGGATCCGAGTCTCATACGCTGAACCAGGGCCCCGCTCATCAGATTCCAGATCTTCAGAGAGCCATCGCCCGAAACGCTAGCGATCGATCTGTCGTCCGGTGAGATCGATATTGCGTTGATCGCGTCGTCGTGAGCAACGATATTCGATTGGTACTCGATCGCCGGATGCTTTGCATCTCCGGATATCCGCCAGATGCGTATCGTCCTATCGGCGCTTCCACTTACCAAATGGGTGTGGTCAGCGGTCATCTGCAGGGCTGTAATCGCCCCGCCGTGCGCCTTTGCAAAGAGCGTCAGAAAGCGGCCGGACTTACCGTCCCAGAGACGCAGAGCGCCATCGGCTCCGCCCGTCGCGAGCATTCCGCCGTCAGACGCGAGAGCGATAGCGATGAGACCGTCTGGGTGAGCCTTGACGTCGAAGTCTGTCTTACCGGTTAAGAGGTTGATACCGCTCAGCTTACCGTTACTGACTGCGCAGACTAGCTCTCCTTGAGCATAGGCGAGGGACGCGACCGCTTCCGTTTGCATTCCCACGGCACCCACGAGGCTGCCCGTACTGTCCCAGTGTTTGATTGTGTGATCGCCGCCGGCAGTAATTGCCACTGGCAACCCATCGTCGCGATCGGTACTTGCCGCGCGCGCAAAGCCATTTCCGCAGAGAAACAGGGAGGTTGCAACGAGGATTAGCGTTCGAATGGTCCGATGAGCACAAATCCATCCTCGCTCCGTAACCACTGCCACGGGCAGGTACGTTTGGTTGGGATAGCCGCACGGGCAGTCCGTGTCTGTAACTTCGCCGTAAATATCGATTGGGATGTCTGTCCGTTCCATTCCATTACTTCGTGCTGTGTTGCGCTGCAAATGGTTTAGACCCGGCCGCGAGATGCTTGTTACAAACGACCGTGGAGGCTCCCGGCGGCAGGCACTACAAGGCGGCAGTTTCGAGATCCAGATAGAAGTCGTGCGAGTAAAGGTCGCCGACACGTGCCAGCTCGTCCTTGGTGAACGGAGGCGTGTCTGTCGCCGCGGCAAACTCCTCGATCTGTCGCTCATTATAGATGTTTGGAAAGAGCGCCGTCACGCCCGGCTCGGCAAGCAGCCACTGAATCGCCATTTGACCAAGCGTGCGGCCGGCGTCCTGGGCTACAAACCGCAGTTTCTCGACCTTCTTGATCCCGTCGAGAAGCCACTGCTTTCGCATTGCGTCCGTACTGAGGCGATGACTCCGGTGATCGTTTGCATCGAACGTCGTCTGCTCCGTGTATTCACCTTCCAGAAGACCGGATGCATGAGGCACGCGGACAAGCACGGGCACCTTGTGCTTGTTGGCTACAGGGCAGATCGCCTCGCCGAGCACCTGTTCGAGCAGGTTGAAGATGATGTGAACTGCGGCCCGGCGATGCACCACGCTGTATAGCCCCTCTTCGATTTGACGGTCTGGTTTGAGCGCGGGGCCAAGCGCGGCGCCATAGGCCCGAATCTTTCCTTCGGCCATCAGATTTTCCAGTTCGGCGAAGAGATCGTCCCGCTGAAGCGCGTCAATACGCGGATTGTGGAGCTGATACATATCTATGCGGTCGGTATTGAGGCGGTTCAGACTGGCTTCGCAGGCGCGCCGAACAAATGCCGGCGACCAGTCCTGCGGCCGCTCACGCTGACCGGGCTGAAGGCCAGGGTGGCTATAGAAATCGTAGCCAAACTTCGTAGCGATGACGATGTCGTCACGGCGGCCCTCAAATGCCCGGGCCAGAATCGTCTCGCCCTTTCCATCGCCATAGACGTCCGCAGTATCGAAGAACGTGATTCCTCGATCGAGCGCCAGACGGAGAAGCTTGATCCCATAATCGTCGTCGCTAATTCCCCACATTGTAGTCGAGACCGTCCAGACACCAAACCCAACACCCGACACGTTGAGTCCGGTATCGCCCATGGTGCGATAGTCCATTGGCACAATCTCCTTTCAATGCAGGTGAACCCTTTGAGGCGTGAGCCCGACCAAAATATTAGCTGAATTCGGAAGCGGGTGTCAAGGCGGAACCCGCCACCCCGCGTGAGTCAAAAAATGTGTAGACTCACATTTGTATACTAGTTTGCGCTGACATACTTCTACATGGGTGAAGGAACAAAAAGCCTCTTCAGGGAAGTGGGAAGTGATCATCCAACCCAACCCTTAGGAGGCTCTCAAT
>JBBQVV010000158.1:0-14496 GCA_038211235.1 Chthonomonadales bacterium
GGACGAGAGCCTGTAAGGGTGAAGCTAAGGCCAGCTCGCCGATCGAATACGCTTCCATGCTTACAGAGACGATGCTTCTCGGTATCGTCGCGCTGCAGGCAGGTTACGGCCGCCAGCTCGCATACGACGGCGAGGCCGGAAAGATCACAAACGCCGACGTCGACCACCTCATGAAGCGAGAGTATCGGAAGGGCTGGAGCCTGTAGGGCAGGGAGTAGGCAGTAGGAAAGGCCGGGCTGTAGGGCGCAGGCTCCGTCCTGCGCCGATACATCAGCCAATTGTTCCGCCCGGTCATGATGGCCGGGCGGCCCTTTGGTACGCCACCCGTGACGTCAACGCGGAGTGCCATGCTGTCGCCTGAGCTCGTCCAACGCCACGATGTGTACGAACGCCGTGCGGAGCTTAGAGTCAACACTGCGCGATGGAACAAGACGGACGCCTATCATCCCGCCTCGAAGCCTGCGATTGCATATGCGAGGTTATCTTCGGCAGCGATGGCGGCGCCTCGCCGCATACGTGTGAGGCTTCGGACAGGCGTGAATCCGGTATCCAGCGCGATCCCGACGGCGTGTCCGTTGCTCGGCAGCAGGTCCCAGATCCAGGGTTCGCGGGCGTGCGAGGCAATGACGTAACGGATGACTTCTTCGGCGTCCTCCACAATTTCGGCGACGCATGGGCCAAGATACCTCGCGAGACGGCCGGCCCGGTGAAATAGGCAGCCTGTCTCGAACTGCAGTCCGGGCCCGAGCCCGGCCAGAAACCGATTCCGGTCCGCCCCGAACGCCGCGAAATCCACCAGGACATCAGGCGCATCGGGCGTGAACCGAAGCCTCGCTCCATCGTCAAGCTCCGCACGATATACCTCGAAGCCCTGGCGATCGGCAATGTCATAGTTATCATCGGGATCCCACGGTCCAGGCTCCCGCCGCCAGCGTTGGATCGGCTGTTCGTCCACAAAGCCCAGGTCGCGATACAGTGGGCGCCCCTCGTCAGATGCGTCGAGCTTGACCGTCCGGATTCCTCGACCCGAGGCAAGGTCTAGAGCCGCCCCCACGAGCCGGCGCGCGAATCCCCGCCGGCGATAGTCCGGATGGGTCAGCACCATCCCCAGCCATGCCAGGCTGCGATCGTGGCAGAGCAGGGATGTCGTTGCGACAACCCGGTCGTCGATGCGGATGCAGAGGCAGCCCTCCGGCTCGAGCGATAGGAGCCGCTCCAAGTCGTCCGCGGTCTGGTTCCAGCCCGCAATCATTACGAGATCGAGCATGGCCGAAATATCGCGTCGGCTCAGTCGCTGGATCAAGGTTCTGGTCCTCCGTGCGCTCCGCGTCCCGTGCGGGTCCCTGCGGATCCGTACTGGACCGTATGACCCTGCGCGAGTCCTTACCATGCCGTATCACAGAGGCAGGTCCGTGAACCGCTGGACGAGCGCCTCCTTCGGTCGCGCCAAGGTCGCCGCATACTTTCCGCGCAATCCAAACCCCAGACACGCCCGCAACCTCGCGAGCGACTTGTAGTAGTCGGCGTACGGCCAACCGGTTCCGCCGTTCCAGAGCTCGAAACTTGAGAGCGCCTCGTAGTACTGCTCGAACACGTCACTCGTATCTACGTAGATGTCCGGTTCGTAGCCCTCCATGTCCTCCCAGTTCTCGGAGTAGTAGATGCGAGAGATTCGGTGCGCGGGCAGCGCGCGCTCGATCCGTGGCTGCGCTGCATAGAAGTAGGCGTCCAGGGCGATCCGATGGGCGTTGCGATGGTCCTTATGGATCGACTCCTTCCAGTGAGTGATCAAGATGTTGGGCTTGAGCTCGCGTATGATATCGCAGACCTCGAGGATGATCTCCTCCGTCACCGGGAGCGTAGCATCACCGTAGGGTAGTATCCGCGTCTCCGCTCCCAGTAGTTTGGCGCATATCTGTGCCTCGGCGATCTTCTGGCGGGCGTAATCCTCCGCGCTCAGTGTCGGGTGACCCTTCTCGCCGGGCGTTAGACTGAGAATCGTGGCCCGGTGGCCCGCGCGGGTGTATTTCGCAATGATCATGCCGGCGCTCAGCTCCTGGTCGGCGGCGTGTCCGCCAAGCGTCAGAATATGCAGCGGCTTGTCGCTCATTCTAGCCTCCCGTATGTACTATCGACTCGACGCGCAACCATGTCGCACCACGCATCGAGTTTCTAGGATCTGCCTCATTCCCTCCACGACTCTGCGTCATGGCGCAAGCGGCCCTTCTTCTCCCTGTCTTTGTGCCTTCGTGTGACACATCTCTTCTCGACTACGCGCACGATTCCCTGCGCAGGAAACGCCGCGCATCGCGTGGTAATGAGTTCTCGATAGGAGAGCATCGCCTATGACTGGCATTTCGATTCGCGGATTTGCACCGGGCGACCTCGGTCGCGTTGTGGCGCTCTGGAACCTGTGTCTGCGAAAAGACCCCATCGCCGAGGAGCGGTTCTGGCAGCTTTTTCTGCTGGATCCCAATTTCGATCCTGCCGGCATGCTGATCGCGGAGTCCGGCGGCATGGTCGTCGGCATGCTCCAGGCAATGGCGCGCAAAACGCCGCTCGGCTCGCTAGGCCTGCAGCCCACGCTCGGATGGATCACGGTTTTCTTCGTGCATCCCGAGCGTCGTCGCGAGGGAATTGGCGGCCGCCTCCTCGCTGCCGGGCTGGATTTTCTCCGCGAGCGCGGACGCGCCGATGTGATGTGCAACGGCTACGCGCCTTACTACATCTTTCCGGGTGTCGACGTCGACTACTCCGAAGCGCAGCAGTTTCTCCAGGCAAGGGGATTCTCGGTATCGTCTGAATCCGTAGCGATGGGAATGCGCCTGGAAGGCGTCCGGATGCCCGAGGCTGTGCGGATGCGCTTCGAGCTGCTTCAAAAAGACGGTCACGCGGTGCGTCCGTTCCAGCGCGAAGATACCTTGCCGATTCTCGATTTTGCCGGCCGGCACTTTCCGCACTGGCAGCCCAGCGTCCTGGAGGGTCTGCAGCGCGGCAATACCGATCTCCTGCTCGCGACACATCACGCCGAGATCACCGGATTCACCCAATGGGAGAATCCTCACAACGATCCTCCGCACGGCGCTCCGGGCCGGTTTGGGCCGTTCGGAATTCGGGACGATCTGCGGAGCCTGGGCATCGGGGCGGCGCTGTTCTACACGTTAATCGAGTGGGCGACGGCACGGGGGTCGCGTTACCTCTGGTTCGGCTGGGCGGGCGGGCGGAATCTCAGCTTCTATGAGCGAGCGGGCTGTGTGGTCACGCGTCGCTTCCGGCTATTGAAGCGCACTTTGTAGATCGCGTGGGCCGTGGCAGAACCGCACCTACTCGTATAAGGCGATGAAATGGACCGTTCCGACCCGCTTTCTGTAGAAGTTTCTGCTGTGGACGGTTTGCCGCGCCCGTTCGAACACGATTGGAATCCGGATGTTCTCCGAAGAGTACGATGGCATCATTCTGGGTGCGGGCCATAACAGTCTTGTACTGCAAGCCTATCTTGGCAGGGCGGGATTGAAGACCCTTTGTCTGGAACAGCGTGACGTGCCGGGCGGCGGCCTCGCAACGATGGAGGATCCTCGGCATCCCGGATTCTTGCACAATACCCATTCGTTCTTTCACCGTGCCCTGAATCGAATGCCCTGGTACCATGATCTGGAGCTTGAACGGCACGGTGCAGTCTATCTTGAACCCGAGCTAAACGTCGTATTGATTCTTCAAAACGGCGAGGCGTTGGAGTGGTGGGCGGATTTCGAGAGGACCGTCCAGTCCTTCGCCCAATTCAGCCAAAAGGACGCGCAGGCGCTGCGCCGCTGGCGACAGTCGTTTCTCCCCATCGTGCAGAACATCCTCGTGCCCGAGAGCCAGTCGCCGCCGCTTCCCCTCGATTTGCGCAGGGAGCTGCTCGCCAGGACGCAGGGCGGCCGCCTGCTGCTCGAGGTGAGCGCGCTCTCCCCATTGGAGTTCGTGCGGAGGGAGTTCGAGCACCCAGTCGTTCAGGCCGGACTGCTTTTCTTCAACGGACTGCGCGAAGTGGACCTGCGCTCGCCGGGATTCGGCCACCACATACCCGCACTTCTTGCGAGCAGCGGCAAGGCGCAGATGTGCATCGGGGGGTCCGCGGCGCTGGCGCGGGCTCTGGCATCCTCCGTGCGGGAGAGCGGCGGTGAGGTACGTCTCCAGACGGCGCCGCAGCGGATCCTTGTCGAGAACGGCAGCGCCGCTGGAGTGGAGACCGCGTCCGGCGACAGGTTCCGAGCCAGGCAGTTCGTCGTCTCCGGGCTGAACCCACAGCAGACGTTTCTCGATCTGCTCGACGCCTCCGTGACGCCGCGAGAGTGGAGCAATAGAGCGCGCGACTATCAGTATAATCTGCTTGCGCCCCTATTCGCACTCAATTTGAACCTCGCCGAACCTCCCAGGTATGCCGCCTCGATCGACAAGCCCTATCTGGACGATGCATTCATGGTCATCCTCGGACTGGAGCATGCCCGACAGTTTGAGGAGATTGTGGCGCATCACGAGGCCGCCACGATACCGCCGACCGTCATGTGGGGCGCATGTCCCACGCGGTTCGATCGTTCGCAAGCGCCGCCCGGCTACCACACCGCCTTCATGTGGGAAAAGCTGCCGTTCCATCTGCACGGGGATGCCAGAACCTGGGACGCCGCCAGGGACCAGCATGGCCGCGAGATGCTCGCTCTGTGGTCGCAGTTCGCGCCCAACCTGCGGGACGCTGTGCTCGACAGCTTCACGCGCAGCCCACTGGACACCGTGCGATCGCTTCCAAATATGCGGGACGGGGATCTGCTGGTCGGATCGCTGGCGAACGGACAGACGGGTTACCACCGGCCGTTCCCGGGCGCGGGCGAATACCGCACGCATCTTAACGGACTCTACCTGTGTGGATCGTGCTGCCACCCCGGCGGAAACGTCACCGGCCTGCCCGGCTATAACTGTGCGCAAACGCTGTTAGCGGACCTGGAACTTCCCGCGCCGTGGGCTCCTCCGCCGATCGCGGAGCGCATCCCGCGCTGATGTCGGCACGTCCGGAAGTCCTGGCGGACAAAAAGAGGTTGACATGCGGGTATATAGGAGGTTATACTAAATTGCGTCGCACAGTTCGCGTCGGGGCTACACGCCTTAGAATCTGAGCAGGGTTGTTATCGGGAAGAGGTGCTATGACGTCATCGCCTGCCCCGCCCGCATCGGTGAACTTCGCTCATGAAAGCGAGGCCGAGATAGCCCGACTACTGGACTTTTACGGAATCGGCTGGCAGTATGAGCCTCGATCCTTTCCACTGGAGTGGGGCCCGGATGGACAGTCGATCCAGTCCTTTACTCCCGATTTCTTTCTGCCTGACTACGATCTGTTCCTCGAAGTCACAACGGTCCGCCCCTCTCTCATCAACCGGAAGAATCGCAAGCTGCGCAAGCTGCGCGAACGTTATCCCGACATCAATATCAAGCTCTTGACGTTAAGGGACGTGGAAGCGCTCTTCGTGAAGTACGGGAGGCGGGGACATGGGGTGGGTTCGGAAGAGGCAGAAAAAATCCCGAGCGAACAAAGCTCTTCCGCCGACTTCAACGAAGCTGCTCTTCATGCACCGAACGCTCTGTCCGTCCCAACAAACCTTTCGACCCATCAAGGCGGACGCGAACGTATCGAATCGTGAAAGCGACCTCATTGCGCACCCTTACGGGCAACTCTCCGCTTCCGTTCTGGTTCACCGCTCCGGCCCAGTTGCAACATACCTTGCGGCACACTGCACCCTGGCTCGGATCAGGTGACCCTTCCGGGTCGCCTCAACGAGCTGTCAGCGCAAACATCTTCATTCGCTCAGGATCCGCCGGTTGGATTTAACTCCGCGCGACGTGAATATATAGTACATCACATTCTTGGATTCGTCAAGGAACAAATCCCCGTAATTTGGCCGGTTTCGTGGGAGCCCCGTCGCCGTGCAAGCAGACATCGAGAAAGTCTTAATTCCCGCTGACAAACTACGCGCGCGCGTCAGGTCGCTGGGTCGGCGAATTACCCGCGAGTATCTGGGCCGTGACCTCCATCTGGTTACGGTGATGAAGGGCGGCCTCTTCTTCTTGACCGATCTCGCCCGCGCCATCGAGCGCCCGCTGTCGCTGGACTGCCTTGGCATATCGAGCTACGCGGGGCAGTCGCAGGGCACCGTACGCATTACCAAGGATCTGGACGACTCCATAGAGGGCCGCAATGTCCTGATTGTAGAGGACATCATCGACACGGGATTGACGCTCGCCTACATTCGTCGCAACCTGCTCTTGCGCCAGCCGGCATCGTTAACGATCTGCACTCTGCTCGATCGCCCTTACCGCCGAATCGTCGATATCGACGTTGCCTATGTCGGCTTTCCAATCCCCGACGAGTTCGTCGTCGGGTATGGTCTGGATTGGAGAGGGCAATACCGGAACCTGCCCTACATCGCGACGCTCAAGCCGGAGATCATGCGATGAGAATAGCAATGTGATTGCCAACTACGTGGATGGATCCAACGGGCAGTAGACGTCGATGCGAACTCCGAATGGATCATCCACGCAGCCAAATCGCATCGGTTCGTACATCGTGGTATCTCGCGGCGCCATGCAGACTCGCGCACCGGCCTCGACAAGTGCGCCATGAAGTGTGTCGACCTCCTCCGGCGAAGTTACCTGTATGGCGAACTCCGTGTTACGGGGGTTGCTGCTCGGCGATGCGCCCGCCGTGCTTGGGAAGATTGTGAGCCAGGTCGAGCCCATCTTCCAGCCCGCCGGCTCATCGCCTTCGGGGGTGCTGTTCGGCGGACCGAATACTCGGCCATAGAACGCCATGGCTCTGTCCAGATCGTGAATGTAGAGGCTCACATATCCCAGGCCGACGATCCGAAATGGAACCGCTTCGCGTGCAGAAGTCTCATCCGCACCACCATCCATGTCATCCTCCGCATAGGCCTGGTCGGCGATCTCACACTATCTCGTCCGGATCACCGAAATGCACCGTTGTCCGTTAGATCTTACCCCGACAAATAGTCAGGTTGCTAGCCGGGTCGGTATGTCGAGCGAATAGTCGAGCTTTCCCAGGAGGTAAACTGAAGAGGCCAATCGGTTGCTTAGGAGCCCTGAGTGGACATCGCTGCCTACCTGAATCGAATCAACTATCACGGCCCGCTCGAATCGACAGCCGAAACCCTGCGAGCGCTTCATTTCGCTCACAGGACGACGGTCCCGTTTGAGAACCTGAGCATCGGACTCGGGGAAGCGATCGTTCTCGACGATGATTGGCTCTTCGACAAGGTTATCACGCGGCGGCGCGGAGGCTTCTGTTACGAGCTGAACGGGTTGTTTGCCATCCTGCTGCGCACGCTTGGATTCGATGTGACAATGCTCTCGGCTGCCGTGATGCGCGGTTCCGGAGAGTTCGGACCGGATTTCGACCATATGGCACTCATGGTCAAGCTTGCCGAGAGGTGGCTTGTGGATGTGGGCTTCGGCGACTCGTTTCTCAAGCCGCTCCTCATGGATGTGGCGGCGCCGCAGACGCAGGGTGACCGCGCCCATCGCATCGAGGCAACGGGAGATTGCCTGATCATGCTTGAGAGCAGCGACGCGACGGAGTGGAAGACCAGATATCGGTTCACGCTCGAACCTCGGCGCAAAGCGGACTTTGCGGAGATGTGTCGCCACCATCAATTGTCTCCGGACTCGCCATTTACGCAGGGCCGCATCTGCGTGGTGGCGAAGGAAGACGGCCTCATATGGATCAGCAAGTCCCGCCTTGTGGCAATCATTAGTGGCGCGCGGAAGGAAAGAGAGCTAACGAACGACGCCGAGCTGGCTCTACACCTCCGGGACCACCGCGCGGCCGAAAGGCGTCGTACATAGCCAATACAGCTTGGGGCGGTTGAACGAGTCTTCACTCGAAGCCACCGGTCGCGAGCCCTGGTCCGTGTTGGCGGCAATCTTGCCCTTGGCTCACATCGGCGCGTTTTGCCACATGATAACAACATTGCACGTCGGCGGCACGCTGCTCCTGTTCTCGAAATTCGATCCCGTCGCGCTGCTGCATGGGATCGAGCGATTCAAGGTCACCGTTTTGGCGATGCTGCCGTTCATGTATGGCGTCCTTCTGCAGGCTCCAAACGCACCGGCGATTTGGCGCGGGAAGATGAGGACGGCTTCTACTGGTTCGTTGGCCGGAAGAAGGACATTATCGTTCGCGGCGGAAGCAATGTCGCTCCGGTCGAGGTTGAGGATGCTCTGCACACGCATCCGGCGGTCTCGGCCGCGGGCGTGATCGGTGTGGCGGACGCTCAATTGGGACAGATCGCCTGGGCCTTCGTGGCGCTGAAACCGGATACGTACACCGATCCGGAGGCGCTTAGAGCGCATCTGCTGGAGCGTATCGCGGCATATAAGGTGCCGAAAGTCATTCGAATCGTGCCGGCACTGCCCATCGGGCTCACCGGTAAGATCCACCGGCAAACCCTGCGTGATTGGGCAGCAGCGGAACGATAGACTATCGATACCGTCTCTTCACATTACTCTCCCGCAATCTCTTCGACTTCGAAAAGACACCCGCCCGGCGCGTGGAGGATTGGTCGGTCTGACTATCCCTCTGCTACCTGGAGCTGACTCATCGGCCCGGTTCACTTCGACCGGGAGCCAAATACAGAGTTTCCGCGGCACGAACGGCGCACATAATTGCAACTAGTTGACGTTGCTCGCCCTTCCGTTTCGCCGGAAACGCCGGCCGTCTGTGGGCATTCTCCGGATTCTCTCGCAGTTCGTCCATCACCACGTGAAGGGCCTTTTCAAGCTCGGGGTCGTGCCCCTCGATCACCTCCGCGGGAGTCTGTGTCACTTCGATGCCCGGCGGGACGCCCTCGTTCTCGACTACCCATAGATCCACCCTCCAGATCGCGAGATTTTGCGCGGTGATGTCGCCACCGTCCATGACCACGGGGAAACCGAGAATACCCACAAGGCGAATCCAATTGAAGACGAAGCGCAATCCCGCCGGCCTTCGTCATGTAACTGAACGTGTGGCCGACGTCGCCATGCGAAGTCATCGGACACGTGACACGAAGCCCCGGGGGGGCGAGGGTGCGACCTCGGTCCGGCAACTGTATCGCCTCTGATTACAACATTGCCAGGAGGATAATCATGAGAAGAACGAGCAGAGCGATCGTTGCAATTCCTGCGGCGGCGATGATTGCGCTCCTTGGGGGCTCGACGTCATGTCTCTCGAGCGAACTCAAACTACGATTCAGCGAGCGTACGGTAGCCGGGACACCCTCGGATCTCATGATCGTGCGGCATATACGGATCGAGGGCGCAAACGATCAGATCGGCGCCAGGCTTGCTGAGATCGCACGCGATCGGCATGGCTCTAAAGGAGATATTGCGACCGGAACTCTGGCATCCGACCAGATGGATTGGCTCCAGAGTAACTGGCCGGAAATGGCGGGACGGGCGGCGGGAGTGGCGACCTTTTTAGGCCGCAAAACCGGCGATCGAGGCTTCGATCCTACGTCGCTGTCGTACGACATGAATGTTCGACCAAGCTGTTCCGTGGTTTTCTATCCTGCGAGCAGCGTTGTTGGAGGACATGCGACTCTGAGCCGCAACTACGACTTTCCGATTGGCACGTATTCCGAGCTCACGGGAGCCCCGACGGTGGCGGGCGCGCGTTCGATGACGGGTGATCCCTACGTGATTGAAATGCATCCGGACAAGTGCTTTGCCTCACTCTACATCTGTTCGTACGATCTGCTGGGCTGCGTCGACGGAATTAACGAGAAAGGCGTGGTAGTGGCGTTGTTGGCTGACGACGCCTCGCCCGACAAGAAGCCTTCGTATGGGGTGGGACTCACGGAGCTGAGCCTTCCGCGGTTTGTACTGGACAGATGCGCTACCGCGGAGCAAGCACGGAACCTTCTGCGGACCGCTCCCTATCACTACTCCTTCACTTCGTGTCACTATATGATCTGCGATGCATCGGGCGATTCATTTGTATGGGAGATCACACCCGACCTGAAGACAAGGTATCAAATTGACGGCCAGGGCAAGCCGCAGATTGTCACGAATCACCTGTTGGGAAAATATGGCGTCGACAACTTGCCGCAAGGCAACACGTTCGATCGCTTTCGCCGACTAACGCGGGAGATCGCGGATCGAAAGGCGAGGGTGACGCCGGAGGAGGCGCGCACGATCAACCAGTGCGTGGCGGTTCCGAAAGAGGCAAATTCATCGGCGACGCTTTGGCACTCGGTCTACGACCTGGCCGAGAGGAAAGTGAAGGTCAGCTTCTTCCTTGGCCGTGACGCCAAGGGCGAAGATCGCCGAACGCCCTATCTGCCGTTTGGGTTCACGCGCTGATCGTCAGTAACCTGGCTCATTGCGAGGGGTCACTCGATCCGCGTGGGACTGTCTGGTCCGAGCGGCTGGAAAATTGTCGGCGCGCCGCGCGTTGTGGGGGTTCCAGTCCGCCGCCGAGGGGAAAAATATGAATATCCAGGCAACGATTCGGAGACTGCACGCGCCTGACGAGGCCCAGATCGTCGCGTTGGCCGAGGTGCTGATCGACTGCGTAGCAGGCGGTGCGTCGGTGAGCTTTATGCAACCCGTATCGATGGACGACGCGGAGGCGTTCTGGCGAGGCGTCGCCGAAGACGCGCGGACTGGTGCGCGAGCGCTGCTCGTAGCCGAAGATGCCGGGGGCATCGTCGGAACCGTACAGCTTGTGCTGAATCAGCCGGACAACCAGCCCCACCGAGCCGACGTTGCCAAAATGCTTGTTCACCATCGTGCGCGCCGTCAAGGGCTCGGCGCGGCCCTTATGAGCGCCGTCGAGAAGACCGCGCGCGAGTGCGGCAAGACACTGCTGGTGCTCGACGCCGTGACCGGCGGCGACGCGGCTCGCCTGTATGCGCGGCTGGGCTGGACGGAGGTCGGCGCGATCCCGGACTACGCCCTGATGCCCGGCGGAGGCCTGTGCAGTACCACTTACTTCTACAAGGCGCTGGACTAATCAGGGTAACAAAAACAGGGTAACAAAAATAGGTGGCCGAAGCGTGTAAGCGGTGAGCAGTCGTAGGCTGCCAAACTAATGATCTGGTAATGGTACCCATAGTATAATAGCCGCGTGGTCTCGCTCAATGGCCAACGGGATTCACTGCGCAGCCTCTCGTGCGCAGTGAAGTCCATGGGAGTGGCACCCGATGTTCACACCAGTTTCTCGCAGGATGGCCGCTTCACCCGAAGCAAATCCACAGGAGAGAAAGATCATGATAAAGATATCAAGCCCGCTGAAAAGTTCGCGGGGCTATGCTGCCACTGCCGTTTTGGCATCCGCACTGCTTATGTCGGGAGTTCGGTGGGCCTCTGCGCAGGGCGTGGGCAGCGGCTGGGAAGAGTTTCACGACGCTCGACTTGGTGTCACCGTGTCCCATCCCGCTGGCTGGTCGGTACGAACGGAGGGCTACACGATCCTGGCGCTTAGCGCCGACCATCGATCAATGGCCTTCATGGAGGCATTTAAGGCCAAGGTCGGCGAGAGCGCGGAGGATCGAATCAAAGGCGTCCCTGCGGCCCATCCCGCGCTGTTCCCGAAGGCACACATCACGCGAACGACGCCGCAGAAGTCCAAGGCAGACCAGGTGCTCGGCATCCTCTCCTATCAGGCGCCCGGCGGCAATCCGGCCACGGCCCGCATCCTCTGCTCCGTGTATCAGGGGAGCGGAATGCTCTACGGGTTGGCCTCGCCCAACGACCGGCCGGCATCCCAGAGCGCGGCGCTCATGAAGGTGCTCGCCTCCATTCGTTTCGGACCGGCGGCCGGCGCCAGGCCGTCGGGAGCGGGTACAGCCGCGGCAGTAGCTCTCCATTACGTAACGTTCCTGGATCCCAAGGAGCAGTCGTTCAAAGTCGAGGTGCCGAAGGGATGGAAGGTGACGGGCGGCGCCTACCGCATGGGTTCCACCGATATACGCCAGACGGTGCGAGCGGACTCCGCCGACGGCATAACCGTGAGAATGGGGGACCCGAATCTTCCCTCGATGATGACGGTTCCGAACGCCTCCATGCGATCCTACGGGGTGCGCGAGGGGCAGATCTTCCGGCCGAGCGCCACCTATATATAACCATGTACCTGCGATACATGTCCGCACTGGAGTTCAACCGGTGGTTTCTAGACCAGGCGGTAAAGTCGACGATGTCCGATCTAACGATCAGTTCGGAACAGGATATGCCGGAGGAGGCCGCAGCCGCTGCGGCGCCGATGAACCGCAATCCGGGTATCCCCACCCATACGGACATCTCGATCGCCACAACCCTGTTCAAGGGACACGTATGAGAGGACGGCAAGTCAATTGCCGGCGCAATCTTCTCCCAGATCACTAGTTCGACCAACGCCGCCGGGGTCCGTTTTGGTTGGATGGCTCGGCCATATGTCATCGCCTGGCCGGCCGATTCCGCTGAGGGCGCCCACAGGGCAACCGCGATGCCGGCTTTCCAGCACATGTTCCAGACGTGGACCGTAAGCCTCAACTGGGCGCTGCGGGCGAACGCTCAGGGCATCCAAGACACCAACACGATCATCAAGAGATCCGACGAGGAGATCACTCGCGGCCGCGAGGCGCAGCTCAAGGCCAACCGTGAGTCCGAGCAAAGGACTCACGAGCTCGCCGCCGCCTTCGGCAGGCGCATGGGCGAGCGAGATATACAGGCGGAAAACTTCAGAGACCACGTCACCGACGAGCAGCAGGTTCGGAGTGCAGCCACCGGAGCCACGTTCAAGGCGCCCGCGGGATACAAGTACTACTACCTTGACCCTGCGACCGGCGCGATCTCGGGCACCGACTCCCCCGATGTCCCGCCTGTCAATCTGGAGCTGTTGGGCAAGTAGCCTGCGCTTGGCGTCCGCCTTTAGAATCGATACAGTCTGCAGCCAGGACGTCGGAGAGCGGCGCACCGGTGTCGAGCGGCTGGAAGCACAGGTCCTCGCGAATTAAGCGGAGGGCATTGTAGGGTTTGCGTCTTCACGCCAGCGCCAGCGTGCGAATTAAGGCAGACTCTACCCGGTGCAAGTCCGTGATTTCGAGCGAGCCGATATGCCCCAGCAGACGGTCCTTGGCAATGGTCATGATTTGCTCGCATTTGATGCTGGACACCGTAGTAAGACCGTTGACGTGAGATGGCTGTATGACAACGTGCGACGGTACGCGCACTATCGTGGTACTCACAGCCAGAACAATGGTATGCGGGTACTTTACCGAGCGGTTGCCGGCATTGGCCTGAATAATAAAGGCGGGACGTCGTCCCGCCTGTTAGGAACCGCGCCCAAGATTCCAATCCACCCAGTAGAGATCGCCCCGTCGTGGTTCGCGTTCACTCACTCCGCATCACCGCCTCAGCTTGTGCTGCGAACGCATACTCAACCGTGGATTCCCCGGTATTCTCGCCAAGCAGTTCGAAACCATCGAACAACTCCAGCTCTGCTTCCTCCTTGAGATACCTCGCAGCAAAACTGTTAAACAGATCGTTCATGCTCGTGCCCTTGTTTCGGGAACGCGCACGCAGGGCCTGGTGGATTTCATCGGGCACGCGGACGGTAATAACTCGCATCACCTGTCTCCTCTAGCTGAAGAACCCATTACAGCATATTGAGACAGCAATCTTCATAGCAGATTGTGCTTCACATCGTGGTGTCGTGCTCGTCATCCCCGACCCAGTAAATTCTTCACCTGAAGGTCGCCATGCTGCCGGTGTAATCGCCTCCAAAATCGCAAGGGCGGTGCAGCCGGCGCCGGCAGAACTTGCTGCGTGGTAGTGCTCATGTCGTGAACTTTGACGACCGCATGTCGTAACAACCGTACTGAACCTACGCGGAAAGCATCGCCGCAACCGTGGCACGAATCCGATCCCATCGAGAGGAAACTCATATGCCGGCGAACGTACTGATCGCCAACTATAGCGCCTATGGGCATATCTTCCGCATGGCACACTCCGTCCAGGAGGGCGCGAAGAGCGTCGCCCGAGTGGAAGTACGATTCCGGCGATTACCGGAGTTGGAGGAGGCGAGGAAGTCGATCTCGACCCAGGAGTACTACGTCAGAGCGCAGGAAGCGCAGGCGTCGATTCCAGAGGTGACGCAGGACGGTCTTCGCTGGGCGGACGGGATCTTCTGGGGCACGCCGACCCGGTTCGGGAACATGACCACGCAAATGAAGCAGTTTCTCGATACCCTGGGCGGCATGTGGATGAAAGGGGAGCTGGAGGACAAGGCGGCAGGCATCTTCACGAGCACCGCGACGATTCATGGCGGCCAGGAATCGACCATCCTCACCTCGCTAGAAGCGTGATGAATAATCACGATTTTGCGGCGCAGGTTGCTCTGCTTGCAAAACTGAATGTCTGCGATTGCGTCTGCCCCTAAGGGTGCGTATCCCTTTCCGGTGGCAGCGTAAGGGGCGTTGCAGGCATCGTAGG
>JBBQVV010000159.1:0-14337 GCA_038211235.1 Chthonomonadales bacterium
GCTCTTGCCGGCCAGTCGCCCCTTCTCGCCCACGCCCTCGATCGACCAGCGGGTGCCGGTCTCATGATCGTAGAACGCAGTGGTATCGCCGGAACCCTTGCGTACTTCCAGCGTAAGCGTCTTTCCGTTCAGCACTCGAGAGACCGCGCACGCGGATGTTGTGGTCGGGTCGAAAAGGATTGCTATCGCGTGCTCGCCGATAGTGTCGTTTACGACGCCGCCGGAATCCCTTAGCGTCTTGATGGGATAGGCGCGGCGCAGGACTACATCCTTCCCATCCGGTCCGGCATCCGTGACTCCGACACCCAGGACCTTATCGAACGGCGGAAGGCGCAGGTCCCCTTTGGTAACTGTGGGGCGAAAGAACGGCGCGGGGAATCGCTCGTGTCCGCGCGGCTCCGGCCTGTCCCGTGGGCTATAGAATCGAGTGAAGTCACCGTCCGGCGACATCACTACGGTATCCGGGTGAAGCTTCTTCCACTCGCTCCTGGTCGTGTCCAGAAGTGGTTCGATCGATAGCTCCTTTCCCAGCAGCGGGCCGGTCACGAACTTGCCGCTCGCCTGTAGGAAGACGCTCCCGCTGCCGCGGTCGCAGAGCGTGACGACGCCGTTGTACAGGCCATAGAAGTCGAGCTTGATCGGCTTCCCGGCCAGCGACAAATCGTAGCGGATCCCGGTGTTGCAGACGCTGCAGTATGTGATAGCGAACAGCGAATCGCCCTTTCCAACGCTCGTCACCTTATCGTTGACCACATGATGCCACCAGACGAACCGCGATGGGTAGGCGCGGCTCTGGCCCTGCACGGTAACGCCGAGAACGTAGTCCGCGGGATCGAGGAAATCGGCCTCGCTTGCCTTTACCATCTTAGGCATATCCAGGGCGTGAAACGGAACGATTTTGCGGCCGTCCCAGAGGGCATCCGGATTGATGTCCGGAGAGACCGGGCCCTTAGGATTGCCGAGCCCCGGTATTGCCGTTCCGGCCGGAGGCTGTGCTCGGAGCCTGGACGCCCCGAATGTAAGCGCTAGAACGATGAGTAACGTGATCGCGTCAAGAGCGCGTAGCGGGCGATATGTGGCGGAATCGCGGGCACGCCGCACAGAGAACAACCGCGCGGGGAGTTGCGATTCTTGTTGTTGCAGAGTCATCTTTTAATGTTGTCCTAACCTGACTTTAAGAATCTGACGTTAGAATAGCGACGGGCGTTTACCAAATGCCCCAGACAAGGAGTACCGAACATGAGCAGCGACGTTATCGCCAACCAGGAGCAGATCCTATCGAACCAGAAGTCGATCCTCGAGAATCAGACGCGATTGGAGCGCAATCAGCAGAAACTTGACGAGCTGCTGAGCAATCAGAAGACAATCGTCCACAATCAGGAGAGCATCGAGGCGAACCAGAGAAAACTGGATTCGCTCCTCTCTAATCAAGAAAGGATCCAGGCGAATCAGGAGAAGATCCTCGCCAACCAGAAGGCCATACTAAACAAATAGCCTGCCGGTCATTCCAAGCCAAATGCGCGGAACCGGTTCTCGCCATCCTCACTTCCTGGAATCCGTCCACTGCTGAGGATGGCTTATTGTGTCGTGCCCGCCCGTGACATATCGATATCGGCCGGCTTGATATCGACCGGTAGGCCAGCGCAAGCGGACCGTTCTGGGAACGCCAATGCTATTTCTCGACGATCCGGCATGCCGGACATCCCTGAGCGGGACATCGTCCTCCGAAGAAACTGTAAGCGGCCACAAGCAGGAAGCCAACGCGAAACAGAAACGTGACTGCGATCGCTCTCACTATACTCACCTCTTCCTCTCCGAATAACACTACCTAATGCGACTTCACTGGTGTACTTATGTACTGGTCCCTACGAACGCCCGACCACACGGGCGGCAGGGACATTTGGGCGCAAGGAAGGCGGTCAGTTTCCCCTCTTCTTGTCCGTACGGACGAAGATCGGAGAGGGTAGGGTGAGGGCGCGCGGCAACTACGCACGACCCCTTATGGAGATGCGCTAAACCGCCTGAAACTGCACTTTGCGAATTGAATGATAAGCCGCGATCGCCGCGTTCGCGGCCAGTGTAACGCCGAGTTGATCAACCACGTTCTTCCACTTGCCGCCGGGGATGCTTACGTACATCTCGCCGTCCGGCAGACCGGTATAGGTCCTGTTTCCCTTGCAGCCCAGCGAGAGAGCCGCGGAGCCGCTGCTGAGCGCCAGCGGCAGTATCGCGCATGCCGGGCGGCCGAGAGTGTTCATTAAAGCACCGGATGCGCCGCCCTTGAGCGCGGCTTCGTATAGGAGCATCGCCTGCGCGGGCTTCGCGGAAACGATCACCACATCCGGTTCGAACGTCACTTTATCGACCGGGCCGAACGCGATGTACCTTGGAGCGGTCTGTAACATGGGTATGCCAGGTACCTCCTCCATCATTACATAGTTGTTCACATCCATGAACTGGAGTGTCTGGCTCAACTCTCCCGAGCGTTCCGCCGGAAGTTCCAGGTTATGCGTATACGCTCCGACCGCACAGTTGTAATGGTCGGACGCGACCGTGTAAAACGCCCTGCCCTCCTGCGCGTGCCGCCAGAAGGTGCAGCCGGCCGGTACCGCGCCGCCGTCCCAGGCCGGTAAGTTCGCCGGGATCTCGTCGAGGTAGCCCACTGCAATCGGGGCATTTTCAAGGCCAAGCAGCGCCTGTACATTCGTCGAATCCATTACGGAAGCCTCATCTCCATTCTGTCTCGCGGCGTAGAGGCGTCTGTCCCAAGCCCTACGGTCCGTATGGGAGCCCTATGGACTTGCTGCGTCCATGCGGACGCCCGTATTGGCGCCCGACGTTCATGAGTGAGCCGGATCGTGAATCAGGGGTGAACGCTGCCGGTAAACTGCGCCATGTCCACTACGGCGGCGTGTACGTCGGCCGGCAAATAGTCCCGATCCATCAGCTCCGCGATTGGGGTCTTCTTCTTAAGCTGTCCAACCTGCAGTCCCATATCCATGATCTTCTGCATCTCTTCGTCCGTGGGGTTGAGCATCCGATAAGTAACCCGAGTGGGCGAAGAGGTCAAGATATAGTTGAGCAGCTTCGGATCCTGCCGGAAGTACGGTGCGACGAGCTTCGCGGCGTTCGGCCGGTTCGTTTCAGCCCATTCGCCGGACTGGACAATGCCGCGCACCAGGTCGTGCACAATGTCCGGCCTGGCGCGAATCAGGTCTTCATGCACTACGAGGCAGCACGAGATGTAGTGCGGCCAAATGTCTTTTGCATAGTAGAGGACTCGGCCATGGCCATCCAGCTCCGACTTGGAACAGAACGGCTCGGCGACGATAAACCCGTCGATGGCTTTTGCCGCCAGGGAAGTCGGCATGTCCGGTGGGGGGATTATGACGAACTTGATCTGATCCGGCGCTACATTCTGGTCCTGCATCACTTTGCGGAAGACAAAATTCTCGTTGCTGAGATAGCTTGGGAGGGCGATGGTCTTGCCCTTCAGATCCGCGAGCGATCTCGCGGGACTATCCTTGCCAATAACGAGCTCGGACCCGTCACGGTGACCCAGACAGCAGATCTTTATCGGAACTCCCTGTTCGCGCAGCTTCATCGCAAGTGGAACGGTCAGGAATCCCGCAAGTATTTTCTTGGACTTCAGCGATTCGACTATGGAGGGAAACTCGGTGAACCGCAGGGCGTCGAATCTGGTTCCTGTCGTACTGGTCTTGGAAGCAAAGTCGGTTATCGGGCACGTCAAGTGGCAGGTGACGGGAACAAACGCGATCGTCAGGGTCTGCCGTCCGCCAACTTCCGGTCCGATGTGCAGCGTTTCCGTTTCGTGCGCAGTCGGATTGGGATTGTGGACATCGGATCTTTGCCATGGCTTGAACCTCAGCAATACGAGTATCGCCACACCGGCCAGAATTCCAAGTGTCCAGCGTACGGCTGGAGAACGCATGGTCATATCTCCTTGCGACCGGCGCTCATCGCCAGTTCGAAATGAGGAGCGACGGCACTATCGTCGTCCTCGAGTCCCAGTTCGGCTAAGATGCGATGCACGGCGTCCACGACCTTCGGGTGCGTAAGGTCGCGTGGGCGAGGCAGATCGAGGAGCAGCTCATGGCGAATGCGCGCCGGACGCTCGGAAAGCACCATGACGCGGTCCGCAAGCTGTGCCGCCTCCTCAATATCGTGAGTTACAAGCACCACGGTACAGGGCTTCTGTTTCAGCATCTCGGCCAGTTCGCGACGCATTCGCAGCCGCGTGAGATAGTCCAGCGCGGAGAACGGCTCGTCCATTAAGAGAATGTCTGTCTTGCCGACTAAGGCTCTGCCGAGCTCGACCCTCTGCCGCATTCCGCCGGAGAGTTGGTGAGGATAGTGCTCGCCAAAGCCCTCGAGACCGATAAGCTTCAGCATCTCCTCCAGCTGCCGGTTCCGTGCCTCGGCGTCGACGTGGTGGAGACCCATCTCGATATTCTGCGCCGCGGTTCGCCACGGGAACAGGCCGCCCTGTTGATAGATCATGCGAACCTTACCGTCGCGAGTTACCGCGCCCGAATCGGGTGCGTCGTAACCGGAGAGGAGGTTTAACAACGTGGTCTTGCCGCACCCGGATGGGCCAACTACCGCTACAAACTCGCCCTGAGCTATCTCCAGCGTCAGGTCCAGAAAGACGCTCACCGAGCCGAACGCACGAGAAACGTTGTGGACACGCAGGGGCGACTTACTGCTCATAACCCCACCTGACACTTGGAATTCGCGTCAATTGAGCCAGAAGGCGATCCAGCAGGACCCCGATTATTCCAATCACAACCATGTTGACGACCAGCAGATCCATGCGAAGTCCGTTGCGGGCGTCCCAAATGGCGAATCCGAGTCCCCTATCGCCCGAGATCATCTCCGCCGCGACCACCACCACCCACGAAAGCCCCGCGGTCACCCGCATCGCCGTTATAACCTGCGGCGCGATCCCTGGCAGCGTCACCTGTGTGAGAAGCTCTAGCCCGCCGTACCCGTAGTCCCTCGCGACCCGGAATGTCACGGCCGGTATCTCCGACACGCCGGCAATTGTGGCGAGAGTAATCGGGAAGATTGAAGCCATGAAGATCAGGAAAATCGTCGGACGGTCTCCTATGCCGAACCAGAAGATCGCGAACGGAATCCAGGCGAGCGGAGAAAGGCTTCTAAAGAAGTTGACGATTGGTAGAAGCGCCAGGCGCGCCCGGTTGTTGAGGCCGAGCCAGAGACCGAGCGGAAGACCGGTAAACAGCGCCAATCCAAAGCCCATGGTGACGCGGTATACCGAGGCGACGATGTTGTCGAACAGTCCGTGACGCACCTCCTCCCCAAAGCCGCGCGCCACGGCGATCGGGGAAGGGACCACGGTATCGGGAAATATCTTGAAATGCGATAACACTCCCCAAAGCAGGACCGCACCTGCTATGACAAGCGGCGGCAAAACGTAGGATCCCGCGCTCAGTTTCTCGTCTCGCATTCGATCAACCTTAAGGATGAAACGGCAGTGACATCAGCATTCGGTCGGAGGCGGCGATCGGAATCGCAGAGTCAATTCTCACACTGCTGGAATTGTACCGGAAACACCTTAAGAGAACCTTAAAACAAGCTGAAACGCCCGTTAACGATTAAGCGACCCGTTTGACGCCTCTTCGATGCGGCGTCCTGCACTTTGCCACAATTAATCTTAAAATAGATTAACCTTCTGCTAAGGTGATTTTAAGCTTATCCTCCTATACTTGTTGGTTAGGGCCGTGAAACGCGGCGCTTCTGCCTAGTCCTTCAAGTTCAAAGGTCACAACTTCGCCAATGCGGCCTATCTCCACGATTACTCGCGCGTATGTTCACGCCACTCTCCTGGTGGCAACCGTCGTGATTGGCGGATGCGGACCGCATAGCAGCGGCGTCGCTCCCAGCGGCGCCGTACAGCCTCGGTCGGCTGCACAATATGCGGAGATCGTCTCCACGTTTACCATCGGCACCATAGCGCTTGAAACCACCGACCCGAAGCACAATCCCGAGTATCTAACCAGGATGACTGCGCTGGCGCCCGAAGAGCCCGCGGGATGGGCAAACCTTGGACTCATGCAGCTGCGCAATAGCCAGTCGGCGGAGGCCAAGCAGAGCCTGGATCGCGCTCGACAGGTAACAGACGCGCCAAATGCAGGGATCGAAAAGCTGCTTGGCCTGCTCGCGGACCATAACGGCGATCTGCCGGGCGCGATTGGGCACTACCAGAAGGCGGTCGAAATCGCGCCGGACGATCTGCGCGCCCGCTACTCGCTCACAACGCTGGTTGAGCGACTTAACACGCCGGAGGGCTATGCGTCCGCCGAGCAGGGGCTGCAAGCGATCCTCGATAGGCAGCCTTATAACCTGGTTGCCCAGGCCGACCTGGCACGTATCGCAGCGAAGAGAGGCGATACGGAGGCCCTGAAGAAGGCGATAGGGATGCTCGACGCCCGTGTGGGCACGTTCAACGCGGACGCGGTATCGTGGCTCGGCAAGGTAAAGACCGCCGCGGCCGCAGGCGACGCGCGGACGGTGGGAATGAACACCCAGTTCCTGGCTAACGTGTTGAAAGATAACAGCGCCTACCAGCAGAGCTACAGCGAACTGGGCCGGAGAAAGGACGACCCCGAGGGCGAGCCAATCTTCCAGTTCATTAAGCTTCCTCCCATGTCCGCGACGCCCGCGCCGCCGGACTCGGCGATCACGTTTGCGTCCGCCTCACTAATCCCGTTGAACAGTCCATCCAAAGTTGCCTGGGTGGGAGCGTTTTATCGGGACAGCCTGGGAGCCATGGCTTTAATAGCGGCGGACGGACGCGAAGTCCACTTTGATAAGGGCGCGTCCCTACCGTTTCCCGGCGGAGCGAAGGCAAGTCCACCAGGTCCGCACGGAATCCTGGCGATCGATCTCAACTTCGACCTGCGCAACGATCTGGTGTTTGCGGGAGCAGGTGGCCTTAGATTCTATCAACAGACCGCGGCAGGCAGTTTTGTCGATGTCACGGCTCAGACCAAGCTCGCTCCGCCTATCCTGAACGCGGCCTACACGGGCGCATGGTCGCTGGATGTCGAAGCGGATGGCGACCTCGACGTCGTTCTCGGCGTGCCCGCCGGACCTCCGATTGTGCTTCGCAACAGCGTGGAAGGGGCCTGGAGCGTCGTTCATCCCTTCGCGGGTGTCTTCTCCATGGTGGACTTTGTATGGGCCGACCTGGATGGCGATGGCGCGATGGACGCGTCGATGATCGACGGACAGGGCAAGCTGCACGTCTTCACAAATCAGCGCGCCGGCCTTTTCCAGGAGCGGCCGATACCGGGGGCTCTTGGGAAGACGATCGCCCTCAGCGCTGCGGACATCAACGGCGACGGTAACATCGATCTGCTTGCGCTGCAGGCGGATGGCGCGATCCTACGCATTTCGGACAAGAACCACGGCAAGGAGTGGGATGTCGGGGTGATCGCGCGTTGGGCTAACCCCCCGCACGACATGTCGCCTGGCGGAGCGCATCTGCTGGTGGCGGATCTGGACAACAATGGCGGACTCGATCTGATCGCATCCACGAGGTCCACTGCGCAGGTATGGCTTTGCGACGACAAGAACGGCTATGCACCGTTGACCGCTTCCGTATCCGGATCGGTGTTCGCCACTGCCGGTCTCGCGCACAAGGGGAGGCTCGACCTGCTCGGGCTCTCTCCGCAAGGACAGCCGACCAGACTTACAAACGCCGGCACGAAGACGTACAACTGGCAGGACCTTCGACCCAGGGCTCACGAAAACGAGGTGCACAATCATGCCACGGATGCCGCGACGGTCCGCGGCGGCAGAACGCCGCCGAAGAGCGGCGACCGGCGAACCAACTCGTTCGGTATTGGAGGTGAGATCGAAGCCCGCGCCGGCCTGCTGTATCAGAAGCAGGTGATCACGTCTCCGTTTGTGCACATCGGACTCGGCAGTTACGCCGAGATCGACGCCTGTCGCGTTCTTTGGCCGAATGGCGACGTGCGCTCGGAGTTCGCGCACTTGAGCGACACACCGCTCTTGCCCAATAGCTCCATCACGATGGTGCATCGCCTGAAGGGATCCTGTCCCTGGGTTTTTGCCTGGAACGGCAGACACATGGAGTTTGTCACGGATTTCCTCTGGCGGTCGCCGGTCGGTCTCCGCATCAACGCGCAGGACACCGCCGGGATCGCTCAGACGGAGGATTGGGTGAAGATCCGGGGCGACCAACTGGTCCCGCGCGACGGCTTCTATGACGTGCGGATCACGGCCGAGCTGTGGGAGACGCATTTCTTCGATTACATTCAGCTGATGACCGTGGATCATCCCGCTGGAACCGAGATATATGTCGACGAGCGGTTCGCGATTCCTCCGCCCGCGCTCAAGGTTCACACGCTTACGCCGCCGAAACCCATAGCGCGCGCCATCGATGACAACGGCACGGACGTGACGGATATTGTGCGCAATCGGGACGGCCGATATCTGGATACCTTTGGGCGCGGGGACTACCAGGGCATAACGCGCGACCACTATGTGGAGCTTGAGCTCGGCTCGGACGTGCCCCAGACCGTTCCGCTCTATCTTGTGGCGTCAGGCTGGATCCACCCTACGGACAGCTCCATTAATGTTGCGATCAGTCAGGGCACGCACGATCCGCCGCGCGGGCTCAGCCTGGAGGTCCCGGACGGAAGGGGCGGCTGGCGCACCGCGAAATCGGGCCTGGGATTTCCTGCCGGCAAGACCAAGACCATCTTGATTCGACTCGACGACCTGTCGCGGAACAGCGATCACGCCTCCGGTCCGCCGTCCAGGGTCCGCCTGCGGACCAACCTTGAGATCTACTGGGACTGGCTCGCGGTCGCCTCGGAGGTCTCGAACGCGCGGACCAGGATGGCTCGCCTGGCGCCGCAAACCGCGGACCTTAGATACCGCGGTTTCTGTACCATAAATCAGGCCAATCTCTCCTCGCCGGAACTCCCGGACTACGAGCACCTGGACGGCATTAGCCAGCGTTGGCGCGACCTGATCGGATACTGCACGCGATTCGGCGACGTCCTTGAGCTGCTGGAGAGGGTGGACGATCGCTACGTGATCATGAACGCAGGCGATGAAATGGCGCTTCGATTTCCGGCAGCCGGTCCCCCTCCGGATGGTTGGGCGCGAGACTATGTGCTAATCGGCGACGGTTGGGAGAAAGACGGAGACCTGAACACAGCTTTCTCAAAGACGATTCTGCCGCTGCCGTATCATGGTCAGAAAGCTTACAATACGCCGCCCGGACGGCAGGAGGACGATCCCGTCGTTCGTCGCCATCCTAAAGACTGGATGAATTTTCACACACGCTACATTTCGCCCGAGGCGTTTCTGCACGCGCTCCGGCCCGGATACTAACCATGCACCAGAAAGCCATCGGCCGCGCGGTTCTCATCGTATTCTTCCTCAGCCTCCTGACAATACCGGTGGTAATGAGGCGAATGACGACCCTCGCGGAGTCTACTCCGCCTTCGACGGGAGCGGCGCTTCGTACATACGGAATGGCGCTGCAGGAGTGTGCGGCACAATGCGGAGTTCATTTCGTACACGAGCCGCCGCTTCTCGATGCGCAGCTCGGTCCCATCATGCCTGAGGTTGCCTCGATGGGCGCGGGTGTCTCGATCGTCGACTTCGATCGTGACGGCCTCCAGGACTTTTATGTAACGACCAGCGGCGAGGGCGCCCGGAACCATCTCTATCACAACGTCGGCAATGGAAAGTTCGAGGAGGTTGCCGAGAAGATGGGAGTAGCCGACCTGAACCAACCAGGCACGGGCGCCTGCATGGGAGCGGTCTGGGGCGACTATGATAACGACGGCTACGAAGACCTGCTGGTCTACAAATGGGGCCGGCCCGAGCTTTTCCACAACGATGCCGGCAAGGGATTCACGCGCGTAACCACTGGATCCGGGCTTCCCGCGTGGATCAATTCCAACTCGGCAATCTGGGTGGATTACGATAACGACGGCAAGCTCGATCTGCTGATCTGCGGCTACTACCGAGAGGATATCGATCTCTGGCATTTGAAGACAACGAAGATCATGCCGGAGAGCTTCGAATATGCCAATAATGGCGGTCGAAAGTATCTGCTGCGCAACCTCGGAAACGGTAAGTTCGAAGACGTCACGGAAAAGGTTGGGATCACCAGTCACCGATGGACCCTCGCGGCGGTAGCCGCGGACCTGCACGGGACCGGGTATCCGGACATCGTGCTTGCAAACGACTACGGATATACCGAGCACTATGAGAACGACCACGGCGTAAGATTCCGAGAGGTCGGTAAGGAGACGGGTATCGGCGAGGCGCCAAAGAGCGGGATGAATGCGTCTGTAGGCGATATTCTGAATAACGGCACTTACTCGATCTATGTCTCGAACATCTCCGAACCGGGCAACCTGATCCAGGGCAACAACCTGTGGGTGCCTAAGGAGGAGACTCCTGGCGGCCAATTGGAATATAGCAATCTCGCGAGGGAGATGAATGTGGAGCTCGGAGGCTGGAGCTTCGGAGCGCAGTTCGGCGATCTGAACAACGATGGATTCCAGGACATCTTTCTGGTGAACGGTTATGTGTCGGCCGATAGGAATCGGAGCTACTGGTACGACTTTGGCAAGATCGCCGGTGGCAATGCAAAGATTATCGACGACGCCAGGAACTGGCCGGCAATGCGCAATCAGAGCCTGTCAGGTTACCAGCAGAAGCACGTATGGCTCAACGACGGCGCAGGCAAATTCAACGAAGTCGCGCAGGTGGTAGGCGCGCGGGATCTTCTCGACGGCCGCGCCGTCGCTCTGGCCGACTTCAGTAACAAAGGTTCGCTGGATATTGTGACGGCCAATCAGAAGGGACTGCTGCTGCTCTATATGAACACCGTCGATCCTCGGAACAAGTGGATCGATTTCGACCTGGAAGGCACGAAGAGCAACCGCAGCGCGATCGGCGCCCAGGTGACGGTCTATTGGAACGGACAGCGGCAGATTCAGGAGGTGTCGGGAGGCAGCGGTTTCTGTGCACAGAACCAGCGCCGCCTGCACTTCGGCCTTGGGAAAGACCCGCGGATCGAGAAAGTCGTGATACACTGGCCGTCCGGAGCGAACCAGACACTTTCCGCACCGTCAGTCGGGGTGATCAATAAGGTAAAGGAGTCCTGAACATGTCCGATACCGCCGCTTCGGGGCCGCCGGTGCAGCCGGATTCGGTTACAGCGGGCACAGCAGGTTCGCCGACTTCGACCTCTGCCCAGTCAGGTGCGACGCTGGCTGCGCCCGAGGCCGTTCGGTCACGCCCCGCGATGCCCAAGATGTTCGGTATCGACATCCGGTTCGTGCCGCCGATGTTGATAACGCTCATTCTGCTCATGGGCGAGGTGACATTTCACTTTCTCGAGAGCTGGCAGAAGACAGTCATGGCCATTGGCGCGGCCATGCTTACCGAGTTGGTGCTCGGACGCCTTTTTACCGGCAAGTGGCCGCTTCTTGCCAGCGCTTATATTTCCGGCATTAGCGTCGGCATCCTCATCCGCTCGCCTGCGATCTGGCCCTACCTGCTCTGCAGCGCAATTTCGATCACCTCCAAGTACGTCATCCGCTGGAGGGGCAGGCATCTGTGGAATCCGTCGAACTTCGGCATCTGCGCAATGCTGGTCCTGGCTCCATTCGCGGTGGCTACCCTTAGCATCCAATGGGGCAATTCGCTCCTGCCCATGATAGTCGTTTGGGTCGTTGGATCGTTGATCATCGCGCGGCTGAAGCGTTTCCATATTACGATCACCTATGTCCTGTCGTTCTTCATATTCGCATTCCTGCGCAGCGCAATCACGCACGACTCGTGGCAGGCCGAGATCGCGCCGATCACCGGGCCGATGTACCAGCTCTATATCTTCTTTATGATCACCGATCCGAAATCGACCGTTTTGACGAAGAGTGGCCAGATTCTGGTGGCATTTCTCATTGCCGCCGCGGAGTGCGCGCTGCGCCTTTGCCACCACTTCGTCGGAACGCCCGTGGCGGACGAGCTGTCAGTCCACGCGCCCTACTATGCGCTCTTCATCGTCGGCCCCATCGCGAACGTCATCGAGATAGCGCGCGGCTCCCGAACCCAGTCGCCGCCTCCTGCTGTCGCGCGAGCGGCGTGATCGGCAATTGCTCGCTAAAGTCGGAACTTTTCGGTTCGCGGAATCGTCTATCGCTGATATTGTCTGCGAACCGGCCAGGACAAGGGCACATTGTAGTGCGTTGCGTACTAACTAACAGATGAACGCGTTGGTGGCACTACTTGGTTGGGGAACCGTACTGCCGGACACCCCGGTTATCCGACGCGTTTGCGCGGCGCTGGCAGAAGAGGAGAAGAGTACGTGAAACTGACGATGATCCGTGTCGCTCTAGCATTGTTTGCGGTCATGCTATTCGGTCCCATGGCAAATGCCCAGACGCGGAGGCACGGTGCGGCGTGGTACAGAACACACGCACACCACAGTGCGGCATGGAACAGAGCACATCGGCGTCACAGCGCCGCCTGGTACCGCCGGCATCACCGGCACAGCGCGGCATGGAACAAATCGCATCGAATGTAGATGTCCCCAGGATTCGTGATGTTGTATGGCACAACCCCCTCCTTTAAAGGAGGGGGTTGTACTTTGGTATGGATATTGGGCACGAGACAACCAATTATCTATCTGTTGCATGCGGATACGGCCGGGCAACTAAAAAATGTGAACAAACACGCGGGCAAGATACGTATAGAGACTATGACATTAAAGAAGTTTAATCTGAGACAATTGATGGTTGTACTTCCCGCATGCGCCCTGGCGTTCGTCATCGCTTGCGGCTGCGGTCAGGAGGCGCTCTATTCCGGCTCAGCTGTAAGCAACTTGCTGCCGGTTGCTCTGGCGGGCCATACTACTCGCACCGCCGCGCCGGCACATTACACGGCGGCGTCGCCGGCGTTTCGAGACGTCATGCGGGTCTCGGGCATCGATTATCGATGGCAGATCACCGGCAAACGGCCGCTTAACATTCTGCAGACGATCGGCAACGGGTGCGCCTTCCTGGATTACGATAACGACGGCAATCTCGATGTCCTGCTCGTCGGCCCAAGGCTAGCACTTTACAGAGGCGAAGGTGGTGGTCACTTCGAAGATGTAACGAAGAGTGTGGGGCTTGACAAACTGCACGGACACTTTCTGGGCTGCGCGGTCGGCGACTACGATAACGACGGTTACGACGATATCTACGTGAGCGGTTACCATACGGGTCTCCTCCTTCACAACGACGATGGACACCAGTTTCGGGATGTAACGGAAGCTGCGGGATTGAAACCTCAGCCCTGGGGCACCTCTTGCGGGTTTGCGGACCTCGACGGCGACGGATTTCTCGATCTCTACGTAGCCAACTATGTCCATTTCGACCCTAAGAGCGATCTGCTGCTATGCCGGACGCGTGGAATCCTCAGCGGTTGTGGACCCAAGGACTATGATGGCGTCAAGGGCGTCCTGTATCACAACGACCATGGGCGCGGTTTTCGCGACGTGACCCGCGAGTGGACGGCAGCAAGCGCACACGGCAAGGGGCTTGGCGTCGCGTTCGCTGACTTCGATGGCTCCGGGCGTCAGGGTGTGGCTGTGGCAAACGACCTGGTAGCGGGGGACCTCTTCCAGAATTCCAGTCACCATCGGCTAACGAACATCGGCGTCCCTTCCGGAACCGCGATGGATCCGCTGGGCGAGATACATGCCGGCATGGGGATCGATTGGGCGGACTACGACAACGATGGCCGCCTCGATCTCTTTGTGACGACATTCGGCGGAGAGCCCAAATGCCTGTATCACAACGATGGCAGCGGGCTCTTTACGTACACCGGCGAACAGGCAAAGCTGGACGGCGGCACGCTCCCATACGTCGCGTGGGGCTGCAAATTCCTCGATGCGGACAATGACGGGTGGCTCGATCTTGTCATCGCCAACGGCCACGTCCAGGACAATATCGACCGGTTCGAGCATGCTACATACCGCCAGCCGACCCTTTTCTTTCACAATCGAGGCGGCGTGCATCCGTCCTTCGAAGGCGGCCTTAAGAGCGCGGGCTTTGACCACCTACCTGCTATCGTAGGGCGGGGACTCGCGATCGGCGATTTCGACAATGACGGCCGTGTAGACATCCTGGTGGTGGACAGCGAGGGGGCACCGCTGTTGCTCCACAATGAGACAGCGGTTTCCGACGATAGTTGGATCGGATTCCGGTTGATTGGTCAGGGCCACAGTAACCGCGATGCGTACGGCGCGGT
>JBBQVV010000160.1:0-14311 GCA_038211235.1 Chthonomonadales bacterium
GGCGCACCAGGAGCCCGAGGACTCGGAAGCGTATGCACGCAGAGCGAACATCCGCTGGGCTGCGCGCGAGGATCTTGCGCTCAGTATTTGGCGCCAGACCTCGGGGGAGTTCCTGGGCGCGAGCGGCCTTCATCGCATCGATTGGAATATACCGTCTTTTGAGATCGGCTACTGGCTGCGGAAGTCGGCTGCCGGAAGCGGATACATGACGGAAGCCGTAAAGCTGACGACACAACTGGCTTTTGATACACTCGAAGCGAATCGCGTCTTCATTCGATGCGCCTCGGAAAATCAACGCAGCGCGGCCATCCCGAGGCGCCTCGGCTTCGTCCATGAAGGAACGCACCGCAACTCGCACCAGAATGCAGCGGGCGACCTTTGCGATATGATGGTGTTCGCGATGACGCCGGACGACTACGAGCGCGTCGCCTGGAATCGCGCAAGTGAGACATCACCGACCTCCGTTTGACTGTACACCTGTGGGTTCCAGCTGCGGATAACCTTGCTTCCCACCCGTTGCCAGCTCAACCGCCCGGTCAAGCTGCGGATCGGCGCCTCCGGCATACGGCAGGCCGTCAGGCACTTCGACATCTGGTTCCACTCCTCGACCCTCGAGCCGCTCTCCATCCACGCGGACGTCCGCGACGGCCAGGAGCAGCACCGAGCGGTCCGACAGCATAAAACCGCGACCTGCTACCACGGCGCCCGCGGTTCGCCGGCCGACCAGTGTCCCGAGACGATGGTTCTTGATGCTGTAGGCCACCAACTCCTTGCCGCTGCGGGAGCCACCGTTGATCAATAGAAACAGTGGCTTCCGCCACTGATAATCGAACGGAACGGCCTTGCCGTCGCGGCCGATCGATGTCAGTATGGGCGGCACTGGGTTGAACAGATTCACAAAATCGGGATTGCAGCCGCCCCAACCGTCCCGAAAGTCGATGATGAGCGAGTCCGCCGCGGCAAGCCGTGTGCTCAGCTGCTGCCTGAGCGCAATCTCGTACTCTTCGCCGGCACAGGCGAACATGGGAACGTACGCGATGATCTTGCCGTTTCTCGCTATCAGCCTGGCGCCCTTGTTGAGCGCCTCCATCCACTCCCGCCTGGGTGCGATCAGTCGCGGGCGCACCGGGATTGTAAGGCGCTCGCGACCTTGCGTCCGCTCTACAGTGAGATAGACCGGGGTCCTCGCCTTCGCCGCAAATGGGCCAATCGGGTCAAACGGTTTCCCGTCGGCACTGACGATTCTATCTCCACGCTTTAGTCCGGCCGCGGCGCCTGCGCCGCCGGCGAAAACAACCCGCAAAAACCCGTCCCTGTTCACATCGACTCCGCAGCTGACGTATGTACCGTCGCCTGCGTGCATCATTGCGCCGTAGATTGCCAGTATTCCGTTGTAGTCCCGGTCGCGCGGCCCATAGTAGCTGGTGTGCGAGGTCTGGAGTTGTGAGAGCGCCCGCTGCGTAAGGTCGGCGAACTCAGCGTCGCTTCGTACCGCAGCCGCGTAGCCGCGATTTCGAGCCGCCCATGCCGCGGCCGCACGCGGGTCATGGAAGTTTACGAGAACAAGGCGGATGACCTCATCGCATCGGGCGTCCCATGCGCCTACGCGTGCCTTCTGTCCGACCCCCTGGCACGGCAATACCATCGCGGACACCAAGAAGACGAGAGCAAGGCTGCTCCAGCGAGCCGATCTAAGTGCCTCTAAGTCGCTACACCGCTGCGTCGATGTGGCAGGGCAACGAGGATCTCTTCGTGTTCTCATCGACGTTCATTCTAACATAGGTCAAAACAGAAGGCAACTGAGGGTGATTGGACGCAAAAATGCGCACCCGTACATCAAGCTCCAATGGCGCAGCGACTTTACCAGGAGCTGCACGCTAATCGTTCCGATCCGTCAAATGTGCCGATCCAATTTAAGCCCTCTGTTTGCGCCGCGAAGTCCGTGCTGCGGCAGGATTTCCGGCGCAGCTTGTGCAATGAAGATCACTACGATCCCGCGCCAAATGTCGGTTGAGGTCCGCGAAAGCATGCAAGAAATGAGAACACCAATCGTCCAATGCCCTGCCGCCCGAAGCAGGCGTCACGTTCTGCTCGCGGCGCATGCTACGGCACTGCTGCTCCTATGCGCAAGAGCCGCCCTGGCGCAAGAATCTCCGAAGCAACCGGCCGGCAGGGCGCCCGCTCCAACTCATGGGCATTCGATTCAGGGAGATGCGTTCAACGAGGGCCCGCGTCAACACGCCTACCTGATGAAGGGCATGAGCCACGTGGAGTTCCCGATCTCGACTCGGAAGCCGCTCGCCCAGAGGTTCTTCACTCAGGGCATGGCGCAGCTTCACGGCTTCTGGTACTTCGAGGCCGAACGCTCCTTCCGGCAGGCGGCGGCGATCGATCCCGGTTGCGCAATGGCGTATTGGGGCATGGCGATGGCCAACACTAACACCCCAGCGCGCGCCACGGAGTTCATCAAGAAGGCGGTCGACCGCCGCGGCGGCGCAAACACCGGTGAGCAGATGTGGATCGATGCACTGGCCGAGTTCTACAAGCCGAAGGTCGATGCGAAGGTTCGGGACCAGAGCTACCTCAACCGGCTAAGCAGCATCGTCAAGGCCCATCCGGACGATCTGGAGGCGAAGGCGTTCTACTGTCTTTTTCAGTGGGAGTATGCCAATAGCGTTCCCATAAAGGACTACGCTGTCGTTGATAAGATGTACGGCGAGGTTCTGCAGCGGAACCCGATGCATCCGCTGCATCACTATCGCATCCACCTCTGGAATGGACGGGACGACGCAAAGGCCCTTAACTCCGCCGCTCTATGCGGCCCTTCCTCACCGGGCATCGCGCATATGTGGCATATGCAGGGCCACACCTACTCATCGCTCCACCGTTATGCAGACGCGGCCTGGTCACAAGAGGCCGCGGCGCGCGTGGATCACGCTCAGATGAACCGAAACCGGATCATGCCGGACCAGGTGTTCAACTACGCTCACAACAATCAGTGGCTGGTCGAGGATCTGGCATACGTCGGCAGGGTTCAAGAGGCGGTGGACCTTGCGAAGAACATGATCGAGCTACCGCGACATCCTGCCTACAATACGGTGGAGAATGGCAGGAGCGCAGCCAGCGGACGGATGCGCCTGCTTCAAACCCTTCAGAACTATGAGCTCTGGGACGAGATCGGAGCTCTCAGCCGGACGAATTACATCGAGCCGACGGACCTACCGGACGAACAGCTCGAACGGCTCCGCCTTATGGGCGTCGCAGCCTGCAGCCGGGGAGATATCCTCGGCCAGAGAGAGGCCGCCGACGCGCTCTCGGCGATACGCCGTTCCGGCAAAGTATCGACGTCAGTAGGCGAAAAGGCGCTGACCGACGGCGAGAAGAAAACCCTGGACGATATCTTCATGGAGATACGGTGCTGCACACTTCTCGGGGCGGGCGAAAAGGCGGGGGCCGCCAAGCTTCTCACCCAGCTTGGTGACAAACTGCCGAGGGAGCGTGCATCGCAGCTCTGGCTCCGTGCCGGCAATCCGGTAAGAGCCGTCGAAGTCGCGACGTCCGCGACGAAGGGGAGCGTCGGCCAGGTGTTACCGCTCGGAAATCTCGTGGACGTCCTCGCGGCAGCCGGCAAGAGGGAAGATGCCCGGGAGCAGTTCAAGAAGCTCCGCGAGATTTCGGGATACATCGACTCTCAAGATATTGCCTCCGTTCCACTCTTCAGGCGGCTCTCCGCCGCTGCGGAGGGTTTCGGACTACCAGTAGACTGGCGGCTTCCTCCGGCTGCATTGAAGGATATCGGCCCACGACCTCCGCTGGAGAGCCTCGGCCCATTTCGATGGCATCCAGTTGCGGCCTACGGCTGGACATTGGCGGATAGCGCCGGCAAACGCGTCAGCCTGAGCGATTACACCCGCCGGGGCAGACCGGTCATCGTGGTACTCTATCTTGGCTCCGCCTGCCCCGCCTGCGTCGAGCAGCTGAATATGCTTGCTCCCATGGCAAAGGAGTTCGACGCGGCCGGAATTTCTCTTGTAGCGATAGGCGTGGACCCGCGGAAGGACCTACCGCAAACTCTAACCCAGTGCAAGATGCCGCAGGGATTCCCGTTTCCAATACTTTCAGACAAAGATATGAGAGTATTCAAAGCCTATAGGGCTTATGATGACTTCGAGAAGATGCCGCTGCATGGTATGTTCCTGATCGACGGCCGCGGCCTGGTCCGGTGGCAGGATATCGGCTTCAAGCCGTTTACGCAGGCGACGTTCCTGCTGGCGGAATCGAAACGCCTGCTCCAGCTGCCGGAGATCGCCCAGACCGGCGTGCCGGACACCGCCGAGACCACTGAGCGCACGAGTATCGGACTGTCCGAACGGTCTTACTGACCCGTTGGTCGTAACGCAGCACGGAGCGCCCACCATGCCCGAACCGCGAACGCCCCTTACCTTCCAAGTAGTTCAGCCAGATGAGATCGCGCAGGTCAAGCAGGAGGTCAAGGCCGCCTTCTTCTCGGGTGACCAGGCGACGATCGACGATAACTTTCGAGATCACGAGAATGGCGCCAGCACTACGATACTGGGCTACGAATCCGGCAGGCTGGTGGGTATCGTGACGATACGCTGGCAGTCTAACTACGCGCTCTTTCGAGAACGGAACATTCCGCTCATCCAGAACATCGAGATTCGATACGAGGATCGCGGGCGAGGTATCGGCAATCTGATGCTTGAGAAGACGGAACAGGAGATCGCCCTGCGATCGGCCGTGGCAGGTATCGTTGTCGGGATATCCGCCGATTATGGGCCGGCCCAAAAACTATACGCCCGCCGGGGTTACATTCCCGACGGCCGCGGAGTGTGCCGGGGAGCAGAGCCCCTGCTGCACGGCGACACAGTGACCGTCGACCACGATCTTCTACTGTGGCTCACCAAGAGCGTTGGAGAACCGTATGGTCCGTAAGCGGTGGCACATCCCCGCGCTCGTCGCGCTGATCGGAATGGCGTGCGCTACGCGGATTCATGCGCAAGATGCCACGGCGAATATCGAGCGAGCGGAGGCGACCGTTGCGAAGATCGAGCGTCTGCTGGACGGAATTCAAACGCACCGCGCCGCTTCGGGCGGCTCGACAGCGGATGCGAAATGGGTAAACCTCTTCGACGGCTCGTCCATGGACGGATGGAAGCGCACGGAGTTTCGAGGTGGCGGCTCCGTACATGTGGAGCAGAGTTTCCATGGCGGCGCACCCGCAATCGTCGTCGAGGCAGGCAGTGCGTTAAGCGGGCTTAACTGGATCAGGAACGCGCCTTCGACCAACTACGAGATCGCGATCGAGGCAGCGAAAATCCAGGGCGGCGACTTCATGTGCGGACTCACGTTTCCCGTCGGCTCGGCCTACGCTACTCTTATCCTCGGCGGCTGGGGTGGTCTGGTCGTGGGAATCTCCAGCATCGACGATCACGACGCGTCCGAAAACGAGACGACGAGGCCACGCGAGTTCCCACCGGGGCGTTGGTTCGCAATTCGCATGCGAGTTACTCCGGCGAAGCTGGAGGCGTGGCTCGATGACAAGCAGATCGTGGATGTGAAGCTTGTGGGTAAGAAGATCAGCCTGCGGCCCGGCGAAATCTCTAAATCCGTGCCGCTTGGCCTGTCGACTTACCAGACCAGTTCGGCCTTTCGCGCCATCAAAATTCGCCGCCTCGTCGAGAATTAGCTTCCGTGGATGCGGCGTTCCGCCGCGTGTCCTTTAAGCCAGCCTGTTTTGAGCGCGTATCGCTTCGATAGTGTCTGTCGTCTCAACGGCCTGTAGGATCGCTTGTGGGCCACGGAAGAAAGGCATCGAACGGGGATACCTCGATTTTGCTTGCAGACTCGCGGCGCAGACATCGCTGATCGTTGGTTGCGTCCTGGCCACCTCGCCGCGCATGATCCAAGGCCTTCCCATCCAGGTCTCCTCCCACAACGTCGACCTTAACGCCATATCGCGCAAGCGCGAGAGCGGCCGCCATCCTGACAGGGTATTCGATCCTCTTGATCCGCGAGTTTTCGGGAGCGCCCTGAGGCGTTGAAAGCAGGTATTCGCGATCTCTGGCGAGCTTTTGTAGGAGCGGCGCCGCATCATCGAGCCCAATGAGTCCGATTGCCAGCGCAGCTGCCGCACGGATACGGTATTTGTCACTGTTCGCGCCTTCGCGCACCGCCTTCTCAATCATCTTCCTCTGGCCGGCGGAGAGCCCGTATTCCCGCAGCGGTACGACCGAAATCTGAGCGGCCCAATCCTTCGGCTCCTCCGACCGTTCATGATATCCCACGATGCCGAGTGCAAACAGAGCTCGGCCGCGCAGGTAACAGTCGTCGACTTCGGCGAGGTGCAGGAGAACCGGAACGAGACGGGGCGAGACGCGATAGGCCAACAGGTCGGCCGCCGCATACGCGTATGCCGGCAGGCCGCGCAGACGTTCCGGCGCTTCCAAGATGCCAAACAGGACGCGGTCGATATCTACTCCCTGACTGTCCAACATGGCCAGCGCGCCAAAATTGAGGCGCTGCATGTCCGCTCCGGGGTCCAGCAGCAGAGAGAGAGCAAAGGCGATCGCCTCGCGACTAAGCCCGGCGTGCTGAGCGGCGTTCAGCGCCGCTTCACGGAATCGGCGGTTCAATTGCGCCACGTCGGTTTGCGAGCGAGGTTCAAACGGGGCCGCAAAGATTGGAAACGCCTGCTCGGGCTGTCCCAGCGCCATAAAGCTCATTCCGATCGGCTCCTTGAGAAGGACGTCGCAGCCGATCTGATCCAGCGTGAAATTGGACAGTGCGGTCTGCACCGCCTGGCGATACTGCTTTTGGTCATACAGCCGCTGCACGTCACGTACCGTTTCGATGTAGTTGCCGCGATCCTGCCGGTCGATTGCCGGCTCCTTGCGAAGGTCTCCCCATGCGAGCGAAAACATCGGATCTTTACCCCAGGCCGGCTCCCACGAGGCACCGGTCAGCGCGAGGGCATACAACGTATTATCCGATAACCTCTCGCCGCGCCACTTGAGCTTGGTCGGCGCCTTTTCAATCTCGTCCCGAAACATTACCGCAACTGCCGCTCTGGTGTCCCGTCCGGCCGCGCGACACGTGGGCGCGAAGCCGAAGCCTAACCCGATAGATAACCCGCAGAGCGTACAGGACGATAGTCGCCGTATCCACCTGCTTATGGAGTCTCTCCGTGGTGATGATTTAGGGTCGCGGCTCGGTTCGGGCATGCGTGCAGGTCCTCGGCAGCTCGTTTCGGCGTGTCGTGTCGGATTGCGCCGACACCAATCAGTCGAACGTGTTAGACAGCCAAGACATGCGGAAGTTACGGCGGGCGGAGCCGTATTGGCCGTGACGTTCGACCCATTGAGATCCAGGGGCGCGCCGAAAACGATCCCCTTCGCGGCGTCCATGTACGAAGGAATTGGCACACTTCGACGGAGCGTACCAACGGGCGCGACAGTCGGAAGGAATCGTACGGTTTACCCGTACGTTCGTCTGTGTCTCCAATACACTTGCCCGCTCGTCTCCCTTGACAGCCGCCGGAAACTATGTTACTATCGCTAGGTTTTGCATCGCGTACGAAGCCTGCAAACTGACCGTGAAAGTGTGCCAACGTGAAGGAGTGCACTATGGGTATGCGCGCCCCAGGGCTTGTTTCAGCGCTGATTCTATGGGGAATGGCGCACTCGATCGGCGCACAGCAGCCCGTAGCGGGGGCAAAACCGCCCACTAGCGCGCCTGTCATCGATGTGACAAACCGCGTCGCGGGCCATACGGCCTGGGACGACGACTATCTATACGTTGAGATTCAGGTCAACAAGCCAACGATCTCAGCCGGCAACAGCGCTCCGTTCTCGCACCCGCTCGACGATGACGCCGCCATCATCTCCATACAGTCGGACGACGATCACACCTCGGCCAAGCGCACTGCCCATACTTATACCATCGCGGTAAGCGCGGCGAACGGCTTCCAGCTGTATTCCGGCTCGGATTCCTTACCTCTGTTCTCGAGCCTACAGGATTTCAACGACCGCCTCAAGGATATCGTGCAGAACGAGAAGGACGCCGTTACCCAGCAACAGAAGCTGCTCGATCTGCAGCTGAAGGTCATAAAAGTTAAAGTGGTTCAGAAAGGCGCGGAGCGCCCGGGTGGTGACAATTCGCCGGGCTACACCGTCGAGATCGCCGTGCCGTGGATCGATCTCGGAGGCAAACCCACGCCCGGCGCGAACATGGGTTTCAACGTGTCCGTGCAGAGCAAAGCCGCGGGGAGCCCATTACTTCAGAGCCTCTCAATGGGAGTCAAAGGCGCGTCGGACGTCGACAATCCATCGCTCTGGTCGCGGCTCACGCTGAGCAACGCGCCTGGCCCATCGACGCCTGGAAACCTCATCAGCCCGCGAGTGTTCGCCCAGAAGCCGGTCATTGACGGCGAAGTTTCCGCGGGAGAATGGAACGGCCTTTCCCAGTTCACGTTCGGAGAGACCGCCGGCAATATACAGGGACCCATATCCCTCGAATCGGTTGCAAACAGCAGGAGTCCGCTCGATCTAGTGCTTCACAGGCCCAGACCAGTCGTGTTGATCCCTCCAGTCGGGATCGAGGCGGCTCCTGTCCGACTGCACAGTGCTCAACGGGTGCCGGCGCTTGTGATGGCGCGTTGGGAGTACTGGTACCAGGCCGATACTCGCAAGGCGGCGCCGGCGATGCACGTGACGCGCACCGACGGGAGCAGCGCACTCGCGCATCACCCCCTGCAGGGCACCGGGCCCTGGTTCAGCTTCGATCGTGCCGATTGGCACCGACAGCAGCTCATTGATATGCGAGCGGCAGGAGTCGACGTCGTGCTGCCAGTCTACCGCGGGGCCGCTCGCGATCGCCAGCTCTACGCCGATAAGGGCTTAACGGTGCTGGCCTCCGCATTGCAGTCATTGCGCCAGGCGGGTCAAGATTACCCACAGGTCGGACTCTTTCTGGATACGGAAGCCCTGATCCAGACCTTTGGCGATCGCCCCGACCTTCGCGAGCCTGCCGTTCAATCCGCTCTCTACGGTCTGATCCGCGAATTCTACCGACGCATTCCTTCCGAATTTCGCTGCATCGTGCCACTGACGCCGGAAAACGGCGGGCATCGAGCGTGCGTCGTCTTTCTGTCCGATGCGCGCGCCTTCAAAGAGCTCGACGGCGCATTCGCCGAAACCATTCGAGGGCGGTTCCTTCGCGATTTCGGCAGCGACCTGCTCATAATCGGGGGGCCCGGATTCCACGCGAAGTCGAGTCTTGATGGATACTTCGAGCAGACCCTGGATAAGAACCTCGTCGTCGATGCCGGCGGCTGGATTAAGGTGGCATCAATCGGCGCCGGCTACGATTCAGGGCTTCTCGAAGACCTCTCGCAGGCGCCTTCGCACCGCACGGATGATAGGTATCGTGCGGCATGGAGCGCGGCCGTTGAGAAGCATCCTGATATCGTCCTGCTCGACGGATGGAACGACTACGCCCTGGGCCGCGAGATCGCGCCCTCCATCGAGGGAGGCTATAGCGCAGTCGATCTGACAAAGGTGTATACGCGCGCCCTTGCCGGAAGCGTTAAGCACGGCGCCAAGTTCCTATGGCACAACATACCCGAACAGATAACGGCCGGCGAGCAGGTCGCCGTGCAGGTCAGGGTCCAAAACGAGGGGCTGTCGAGCTGGGGCTCCCAAGCAGGGTCGTCCGTCGCATTTCATATCGCGTGGAAACAGGGTGATTCTGTCATTGCGGAATCCGAAAGCGTGTCGCCCGCGAACGCCGTATTGCCAGGTCAAAACGTCACTCTGGCGCTCAACGCCGTGGCGACACTCCGAGGAGGAGCGCCGCTCCCCGCGGGCGACTACACGCTCTGCGTCGTGCCGATTTTGCCGGGCGATACGGGCAAGAGCATTCGGGATTCGTCCCTTGCCGGTGCGCTGGCGGTGTCGGTACGTGTTAACTCGGACGACGTCGCGACACCAGCCTGGGCCGCTTCTGTCGTCCAGAGCGACCTCCCAATGCTCATGGAGGCAGGCAGCGGTTATCTCGTGGATGCAACGCTGCGCAACGACGGATCCATGGAGTGGCACAAAGGTGACCGAGTAACTCTGCGGCTGTACCGGTCATCCACAACGGGAGATTCCACCGCGACCCCGGTAGAGACTCCGGTTTCCACCGCCGACGCGACGTCGCCGCTGGCACAGGACGTCGGTCCGGGCCACGAGGCGAGGGTTCACCTGCTTCTGCCATTGGTCGATCCCGCGGGCAAACCCGTTCCAGGCTGGACCATGGACGATCTGTGGACCTATACGGCGCGATGGGAGGTGGCGAGAGATAGTGACGTCGGATCCCTACGTCCCGTCTCCACGGCGCGCGCTGAAGGAAATGGCGTCAGTTTTGGTCCCGTGGCGGTCGTGATAGGCGCGCTGGATTTCGGCGTGCGGTTCGTGCAGGATCATACGCCCACGTCTCTTCCTGCCGATCGCAAGCTGCCGGTGAGTCTCTCGATCCTAAACGCGGGACCGCAAACGTGGAAGCGAGACCAGGTCCGCATTGGTTACCACTGGTATTACCTCGACGGAACCGAGATGCGCTGGGAGGATGCACTTACACCGATTAGCCAGGACGTGGCTCCCGGCTCGCGGATAAATGACCTCCTGGTCAACGTATCGGCTCCGCCCACCGATGGCGCCTATTTCCTGATGTGGGATGTTAAATTCGGTGACATGTGGGCGTCCACGTCCGGTCTCACGCGGCCGTTCGATACCATGGTGCACGCAGTTCAGGTTGTCGGAAACCGGCTTACCTTTGCCGATCTCACGAAGGCCTATAACCTAGACGGCGTCTCCGACGGAGATCATCTGACGGGTGATTTCGACGGTCAGGGGCGTGCGTTTCCGGCGGAGTGGATGCCGCCTTTTACCGACGCGCCGGCGTCTCCCGCAGCGATGTGGCTGCCTGCCGATTCCGGCGGCCCCGAGTCGGCGCGCAGCATCAGCTTCCGATGGGGACCGAAAGAGGGAAAGCTCAATAACTTTCTCTCCTGCCGCGGGCAGCGTGTAGAGCTCGGGAAGTCGTCCGCTCAGTGCCGCATTCTTCATATAGTCGCGGCAAGTACCGACAAAGATACCGGCGTCAACCTTAAGCTGATCTTCCAGGAGCCGTCCGGTCAGTCCGAGGATCAGTACGCTATCACGGTGAGTCGTTGGGATCGGCCGCCCTCACGCGGTGAGCCGGTGGCGATTCTAGCCCGCAGGCACTATGAGCACGACGGATTGAAGTCCGGCGCGGTCGCCCTGTACCACTACATGATCAGAATTCACGAGCCGCGCAAACTCATCGCGATCGTACTGCCCAATTCGCCGGAGATCAAGATCGCGGCCATTACGCTTGAGCGATAACACGTGCCGATCATCCTGACGGCTGCCTGCCGCCAAATGTTCGCCCATCCTGCATATTCACGAACCAACTGTCAGCGTCTTCGTAGCACCGGACTTGCCCGTACGGGTGGACCCGTCACGAATAGTCCAGGCTAGCCTTCCGCGCTTACAACCCGGTACTGCTTGATTAGCTGCTGCGCGACTTCTACCGGCTCCCAGCCCTGAATGGTGACCTCCTTGTTCTCCAGGTCCTTGTACACCGCGAAGAAATGCAGAATCTCTTTCAGCCGGTGCGTGGAGACATCCTCAAGGCGCATGACGCTCTCGAAGCGAGGGTCGTGAACGGAAACGCCGAGGATCTTGTCGTCCTGACCTTTGTCGTCACCCATCTTCAGCACTCCGACCGGGCGGGCTACCAGTACGCAGCCTGTAAACGTCGGCTGCGTCGAGAGGACCAGGATGTCCAGCGGATCGCCGTCCTCAAACAGTGTCCCGGGGACAAACCCGTATTCGCAGGGATAGTAGAGAGGCGAGTATAAGACCCGGTCAAGGCGAAACGCGGCAATGTCAGGATCGTACTCGATCTTGTTACTGCTCCCGCGCGGAATCTCAACGACTACGTTCACCTCGCGCGGGGCATCCGTTCCGATCGGCACGTCGAAATAGTTCATACACCTCTCCATCGTTCCCCTATTGGCCGTTCGACTCTTCGGGCATCCATTCCGCCCGGTCTAGCGTTCTCCCAGGACTGCCCGCGGGCTTCCATTTTTTTTCTATCAATTGTTGACATCGAAATAGGCAGATGATATACTTGTCCGGCTGAGGATGGCCTCAGCTTGCACACCCGTAAGGAGGACGCTCGAATGCCGATTGGAAAAGTGAAGTGGTTCAACGACGCCAAGGGCTATGGCTTCATCGAAACCACGGAAGGCAAGGACATTTTTGTCCACTACTCTGCTATTGTCAAGGAAGGTTTCAAGACGCTGGCCGAGGGCCAGGAAGTGAGCTTCGAGATCGTCGATGGGGCCAAGGGCCCACAGGCGGCCAACGTTTCGTCCGAAGCCTAGAGCGCGTTTGGCAAGGTTGCCAGTTTAAGCTGCGCAAAACCCTGTCATGCTGAGGTGTTTGAAGAGTCGAAGGGCATTTATCTCGCTTTCATAAGTTCGATTTGCGGAATAGGGTCGCGTAACCCCCTGGACTACAGGTCCCGCGCATATTTCGAGGTTTGGTTCGGTTCTCCCTTCATGAATCGACCGCCCAGGCGGTTCAAACAACGATATCCCACCGGTTCTGTTGCACTCACTGCGGCGAGCCGGTTTTTTATCGGCAGAAGCTCCGCTCTGGACGTAAGCTCGTCACGGTTCGCCTGATCGGCTGACGAACTATCACTACCCCACGAGCGGCGATCGTTTGGATCGAATTATGGCTCGGAAATTGACCGCTTGTCCGTTGTCGAAATCTTCTTTATCACCGGCCATCGATGCTGCAGCAGGCATGCTCGATACGATGGAACGAAGAGGCGAAATGCGTTGCCGGCGTTTATCACTCGATCTCGCACCATAGAAGCGAGCGCCTTCGCACTCGCCGCGCTCGCGCCGGCGATCGCAGAGGCTCTGGTCGTCCGCTGGACCACCTCCCGGTATGGCATCGGCGTCAGTCCTGATTCCGCGCACTATATCGGAGCGGCCCGCAGTCTCGCCGCGGGCCAGGGGCTGCGATTCAACGGACAGCCGTTCACGCACTGGCCACCGCTCTACCCCCTGCTTCTCGCCGGGCTGAGTGTCGCCGGCCGCGACCCGCTGCAGTCCGCGCGAGCAGTCGCCATCGGACTTGCGGCGCTCACCACAGTCCTCGTATCCACCGGTGCGTATTTTCAATCGAACCGCTCCCACGGTGCGGCGATCTGCGCGAGTCTTCTCTTCCTGCTCTCGCCGGAGATGCTGCACGTTCAGACAATTGCCTGGTCCGAACCGCCCTTCCTCTGCCTGATCCTCCTGGCAATGGTCCTGTTCCGCATATGGATGGGGGAGTCCCTGCTGATGTCGCCCGGCAATGAGGAGCGCAACAGCGGCACAGTTTTCCCCTCGCATGGAAGGCATCTTGGCCTGGCAGCCGGTGTCGGGATGATCCTCAGTCTCGCGGCTACCACCCGGTACGTGGGAGCCGCGCTACTGCCGCCATGTCTCCTCTGCATCGCCATTCGACATTCGGTTGGTCGGCGGCAGCGGTTGGCTGAGATACTCATCGTAGCGAACACGTCGATTGCTCCAGTTCTCGGATGGATTCTCTTCTGCCGATCCATTGCTCACGCCGGGCTGGATCGGCCGCTCGCGTTCCACTCGCCGCCCACCGCGCCGATCGCGCTTATCGTGATCGTGGTTATGTCGGCGGTGTTCCTGGCACTTCATTTGAGGGGCTGGGCGCAACGGCGAGACGAGACGGCCGGCGAACTGATCTCAATCTGGCTCCTCGCGGCGCTGGTCAGCTACTGCGGCTTTGTGATCGCGTCGATATTCCTCCTCGACGCCCTCACTCCGGTGGACGTCCGGATCCTTTCGCCGACATTTCTGTTCGGCGGGCTGTACGCGGTGCGGCTGATCTGGGGAGACGGAGAGTCGACACGCCGACAGGGGGGAGGACTCGGTTCAACGCTAACGCCGGCGCGACAGCTTCCACTTAGACGCATCGCGTTCAGCGCGGTGCTCCTAATCGGCAGTTCACGGTTTGGAGCCATTGTGCCGCTCGCGCGCCTGCGCCACGACGCTGGTTACGGCTTCACCGGCCGCGACTGGCAAGCGTCTCCCACGCTCGCATGGGTGGCAGCGCAGCCGACGAATATCGTCCTCTACTCCAACACTCCGGAGCTGATCGCCTTCCGAACTCGACGCAGGGTGATCGGCCTGCCG
>JBBQVV010000161.1:0-14300 GCA_038211235.1 Chthonomonadales bacterium
CCTACGCCGCGCTTTTAGAGTTTCCGTACGGATCGCCGCTTTGTTCTTGGCTGCCTGCCCGTACGGGACATGTCGCCGTATCTGTATCGTACTTACTGATGGTCGTCGGTCCTGTACCGGTAGTGTCCGATCCGGGTGCGAAGCCAAGCGCTTGGTCCGCAGCCGTGACCTTCCATACGCGGACTGGTGCGGCGTTTCCTCCAATCACCGCACAATCGGACTCGGACTGGGCATGTGCGATGCAACTCCGGCGAGCCTCCTTCGAAGAAAGCTCCCTGTTTGCAGGACTACATCGAGCGATTGCGGTATAGAGGCGGAAACATGTCGAACCACCATGGGAGGAGATGATGCGAAAGCGCCTCGGCAAGTCAGTAACAGGGTCGATCTATCAGCTCAAGATCACGCTGGAGCGTGTCCGTCCACCCATTTGGCGGCGCGTTCAGACGTCCGGAAACATCTTCTTGCCGGAACTGCACTATCTGGTTCAGGCGGCCATGGGTTGGCAGGGTGGGCATCTGCACACGTTTCACGTTGACGGCGACTACTACGGGGAGCGGGACCAGGATTTCGACGACACGATGTTGGACGAGCGCAAGGTCATGCTTGCCCATATCGCTCCGGCCGAGAAGAGCAAGTTTCGCTACGAATACGACTTTGGCGACGACTGGCGGCATCTAATCGTCGTTGAGAAGATACTGACTGTCGATACCGCGCAAACCTACCCGGTCTGCGTTGCAGGCAAGCGGGCCTGCCCGCCCGAAGACTGCGGCGGCCCCTGGGGCTATGCCGAGTTTCTGGAAGCGCTCGCAATCCCGGAGCATGAACAGAACAAAGAGCTATCGGAGTGGATCGGGGGAGCGTTCGATCCCGAAGCCTTCGACATCGCGGCGGTCAATGCAAGGCTGCGGGGGGCTTAGCTGATCTTCCTTATACAGCCTGCGCGCACGATATCACGGGTCACGGAGACAGGACCTGATCCGGCCGACGCCGCGAGCTGAATTGTCTGCATTTTCGCTGTTCTGATTGGATCATCCCGATGAGCTCTGAACCCGTTCAAATTGCACTGGTCGGCCTACGTTTCGGCGCCGCCTTTCCGCCGATCTACGCGAGCCATCCCGATGTCGCCGAGATCTCGATCTGCGATGCCAACGAGTTGCTCCTACACTCCGTTGGTGACAAGTACGCCATCGCGCGACGTTTCACGCGGCTGGAAGACGTGCTGTCAGCCGGCGACATCGATGCCGTGCACATCGTGACCCCGATACCTACGCATGCTCGGCTGTCGCTGGAGGTTTTGAACGCGGGCAAGCACTGCGCATGCACAGTTCCGATGGGCACGACGTTGGAGGAGCTGTCGGCGATTGTCGAGGCCGAAGCGCGCACCGGCCGCAACTACATGATGATGGAGACGGCGGTATATACACACCACTATCTTCATGCGCGACGGTTGGCGGATCAGGGCGAGATCGGCCGGATTCAGTTCCTGCGGGGAGCGCACTACCAGGACATGGAGAACTGGCCGGACTATTGGATGGGCCTGCCCCCGATGCACTACGCCACGCATGCCATCGCGCCCCTATTGGCATTGGCTGGGACGCGCAAAAGGACCTCAAGAAGGGTTGAGGTCCTTTTGCGAGAGGGCGAGGGCCAGGTATTTGTCAATCGCCTCGGCCGCGCCTGGTTGCCGGAGAACTGCATGTCCCCCGGCCGAATTTGAGATGGCGGAAACGGCGCAGATCTAACTTCCCGTTCGCTGAACTCCTACCGTGGCCCCACAACGCTCCAGCCAGCCGCCAGCGTCGTCAGGTTCTGGTATCGCGTGATCGCCGACCCAGATACATACCCGATCGACACCTGGTGGCTCGCAAGGTTCTGGAGCACCAGGTCTGGCCTTCCGTCGGCATTGAAGTCGCCAATTCCAGCCACCTGCCAACCCGATGGCAGTGTGCCGACAACCTGGTAGCTGGTGATCGTAGCGCCGTTGCAGTAGCCGATGGATACCTGGCGGGTCGATGGGTTCTGCAGCACGATATCAGGCACTCCGTCCGCATTGAAGTCTCCCACACCGCCGACCTGCCAGCCGGAGGGCAGCGTCTTGAGGATCTGGTAGCTCGTTATCGTCGATCCGTTGAAATAGCCTATGGAGACCTGTCTGGTGGAGGAATTATAGAGTACAATGTCAGGTTTGCCGTCGCCATTGAAATCGCCGACACCTGCGATACTCGAGCCGGAAGATAGTGTAGGAAGCGATTGGTAGCTGGTGAGCGTCGTTCCATTCACGTAGCCGATCGACACCTGGCCGTTCGTCGGGTTCTGCAGGATCAGATCCGGCATACCGTCCCCATTGAAGTCGCCCACCCCTGCCACATGCCAGCCATGAGCCACCGTGTGTACGCCTGCATAGTGGCTGACCGTCGAACCATGGACGTATCCGATCACCACCTGGTCGTTCGAAAGGTTCTGAACGCTGATATCCGCGCTTCCGTCTGCGTCGAAATCGCTGCCTCCCTGGGTCCAGGCAAGACCGATGTTGCCCATTGCGGCCCCATGCCCATCCACGGCGATCTGGTAGGTCGTGCCGGCCATTGCGCTAAAGGAGACCCAGCTTGTTCCGCCGGCATTGATATCATCGTTCGCCGTGACGAGAGTCAGGCTATTGACTGCCGTTCCCGTATAGACCGCCAGCACGGTGTCGAAGTCACTGTATGCTGTGCTGAAGGCGACAGGTCCATTCCGCAGCGCCGTCCAGCTGTACCAAACAGAATGCCCACCGGAATTGCCCGCGTGATTGGGCTCGCCGGTCTCGTTGGTTGCGCCGACATTGTTGCCGGAAGCCATCCCGGATGTACCGACGATGACCTGAGCGTTGCCGAAGTTGTCGTTTCCCAGGGCTGCGATCGCCATACTGTGAGCGACGCCGCACGTGATTGCTCGCATGCCTGACAGTCCGATGACCTGCACCGGTGTCCAGCGGTCCGTGGTACTTCCGTCGCCAATCTGGCCATTCGAGTTGCTTCCCCAGTTCGACAGGGTGCCATTGGACTTGAGAGCCAGGCTGTGGCGCTGGCCACACGCAACGGCGACCACGCCGGACAGGCCATTCACTTGTACCGGTGTTGACCGGTCCGAAACAGTACCGTCACCTAGTTGCCCATGGTCGTTTTGTCCCCAGGTCCAGACAGCACCATTGGACTTGAGCACCAGGCAATGGCGACTACCACCGGCTATTGCCACCACGCTGGTGAGGCCGATTACCTGCACCGGTACATGGCGGTCTGTGGTCGTGCCGTCGCCAAGTTGACCTGAGCCGTTGAAGCCCCAGGTCCACACCGTCCCATCGGACTTGAGCGCTAGGCCGTGATACCATCCGTAAGCAATCGCCACAACACCAGTCAGTCCGTTGACCTGTACGGGTACAAGTCGGTCATTTATTGTGCCGTCGCCGAGTTCGCCGTGCGTATTGCGACCCCAACTCCATACAGTGCCGTCTGACTTCAGCGCCAGTGTACCGGAAGATCCTCCAGCCACGGCGGTTACGCCAGAGAGCTGGCTTACCTTTACGGCCAAATGACGGTCCATTGTCGTGCCGTCACCAAGCTGGCCAACATTGTTGTAGCCCCAGCTCCAGACGGTTCCGTCGGACTTGAGTGCAAGGCTATGTACATCGCCGGCGGAAACAGCTGTCGCGCCAGTAAGACCGCTGACTTGCACTGGAGTGAGGCGGTCCGCGGTAGTACCATCCCCAAGCTGGCCGACATGGTTCAGACCCCAACTCCACACTGTGCCGTCGGACTTGATGCCAAGGCTGTGTTCACCGCCGCATGCGACTGCCACGACGCCTGTCAGCCCGGCGGGCGGTACTGGGCTATGACGGTCGACGGTGCTCCCATCGCCGAGCTGCCCGTACCCGTTGTAGCCCCATGCTGCCACAGCTCCCGGTCCGGCGAATGCCGCTATCGGGGCTAGCGAGGACAGGAAGACCAGGCCAGCGATAAGAAGTAGGGAACTCGTGGAGCATGGGCGCGGAGACTCAAGCAAATATCGCGGGAGCGTCAAAGAGTGTCGTGTTCGAGCGGCCAATCTTATCAGGAGTGTGTTAGCAAGCCTGCCCATTGCATTGAGTGGAGTACCAATATTCATCCGATTGTCTATTCCTCTTTTGTGAGATCTTTTGTCCGCGTACCGTGGGCCTACGACACTCCAACCGACCGGCAGCGTTGTCAGGTATTGATAGCCCGTGATCTTCGATCCCGCGACAAAGCCAATCGACACCTGGTGGCTCGTCAGGTTCTGGAGCACGAGGTCCGGCTTGCCGTCGCTGTTGAAGTCGCCAACTCCAGCCACCTGCCAGCCCGATGGCAGTGTACCGATCACGTGGTAGCTCGTGATCGTCGATCCGTTGCAGAAACCGATCGACACCTGGCGGGTCGACGGGTTCTGCACGATGACGTCAGGCACTCCGTCTGAGTTGAAGTCGCCGACGCCGCCGACCTGCCAGCCGGACGGCAGCGTCTTGAGGATGTGGTAAGTCGAGATCCTCGAACCGTTGAAGTGGCCTATCGAGACCTGGCGCGTTGTTGGGTTAAAGAGAGCCAGATCCGGTTTCCCGTCCCCGTCGAGGTCCGAGACTCCTACTACTTGCCAGCCCGATGGCAGCGTCGTTAAGAGCTGGTAGCTTGCAATCGTCGACCCGACAATGTATCCAACGGAGACCTGTCGCGACGACGGGTTCTGCAGCGCCAGTTCGGGCATTCCATCGCCATTGAAGTCGCCGACTCCCACCACCTGCCAGCCGGTCGGCACTGCATTCAGTGACTGGTACCCGGAATGAACCGATCCTTTGATGTGCCCGATGGACACCTGCCTGGAACCTGCATTCTGCAGAACGAGATCGGATTGACAATCCGCATCGAAATCGCTGCCACCCTGTGTCCAGGTAAGACTGATATTCCCAACGGCCGCTTTATGGCCGTCGACGGCGATCGAGTAGGTCGTTCCGGCGATGGCAATGAACGAAACCCAGCTCGTACCGTCCGTATTGACGTCATTGTTGCTCACGACCGCGATCAGGTTGTTGACTGCCGTACCGGTATACGCCGCAAGCACTGTATCAAAGGTACTATCGGCCGTGCTGAAGGCGACCGGCCCGTTGCGTGAAGCCGTCCACGAATACCAAACCGAATGGCCGCCGGAAGCGCCCGCATGGTTCGGTTCGCCGGCCTCTTTCGTTGTCGAGACATTCGTGCCGACGACCAGGCCGGACGTGTTACGGAGCACCTGTGCGTTTGCGAAATCGTCGTTATCCTTGGTCTTCGCCAGGCTGTAATCCCAGCCGCAAGCGATGACAAGAACATCGGTCAATCCTCCGACCTGCACCGGCGTCAAATGGACTGCCGTACTATTATCGCCGAGCTGTCCATATGTATTGTCGCCCCAACTCCACACGATGCCGTCGGACTTGAGTGCTAGGCTGTGATATGGTCCGCTGGCTATGGCCACGATGCCGGTCAGCCCGCTTACTTGCACCGGAGTGTGGCGTTCTATATTGGTTCCATCTCCAAGCTCGGCATAGGTATTGTCGCCCCAGCTCCATACGGTGCCGTCGGACTTGAGTGCCAGACTGAAACTGCCGCCGGCTATTGCGACGATGCCGGTCAGCCCGCTCACCTGGACGGGCGTATGGCGATCCGTGGTGGTGCCGTCGCCGAGTTCGCCAAAGGAGTTATGGCCCCAGCTCCAGACGGTCCCATCGGACTTGAGCGCAAGGCTGTGGAAATATGCGCCTGCGATACCGACTACGCCGGACAGACCGCTAACCTGTACCGGCGTAAAGCGCTTAGTCGTGGTACCGTCGCCAAGCTCGCCATAGAAGTTGGATCCCCAACTCCAGACGGTCCCATCCAACTTGAGCGCCAGACTATGTTCATAGCCGCCACTGATTGCTGCCGCCCCGGTGAGTCCGCTGACCTGGACCGGAGTGTGCTGCTCGGAGCCGCTGCCGTCGCCGAGTTCGCCATTGATGTTGTAGCCACAGCTCCAGACCGTCCCATCGGACTTCAGCGCTAGACTGTGATTTCCACCGCACGCGATCGCCGTTACTCCGGTAAGACCGGTCATCTGCACCGGCGAGTGTCGTTCTGTAGTCGTGCCGTCACCTAGGTCACCGAAATCATTCCGTCCCCAACCCCAGACCGTGCCGTCGGACTTGAGCGTAAGACAGTGCCCGGCTCCGGCCGAGATAGCCATCGCGCCGTTCAGCCCCGTGACCTGCACCGGAGTGTGTCGCTCGATGGTGGTGCCGTCACCGAGGCAACCCCAGCCGTTGGAACCCCAGGAGGCAACAAAGCCCGGTCCAGCGGACGCCCGCGTCGCTGCCAGCATGGACCCAAATAGCATTGCGGCGAACAGCCATAGGGGTACGCGGTTACAGCCGCTCCGCCGGACGAGCACGTCACGATCGACGGCGATCGCCACCAAGGTGCGTGCGGCAGCGCGGTTGCCCGCCGGCAACGCCCGAGATTGTCCGGCCTGTGTGAGATATGGTTTCATCTGTATATGCCTCCCGGTCAATATCGGTCGCTCGCCTGGATTATTTACGAGTTAGTAAACTGGCCCGCTGTAAGATAGGTATGCCCGCATAAACCTCCGTGCTCGTCACGTCCGGTAACGATGACGCTTCTCCAAATGGCACTGGCCTTGCAATAGCGGGCCTGTGTCCGAAGGATACCAGGCCGAAGGCCTTACAGCGAAGGATTTCAATCCGTCGTGCGAGAGTGGTGGCCCGGTGGCAATGGACGCAAAACGATCATGAGCCGAGCTAATGCACGCCCACCGGACCCGCTGGGCGCTCGGCTGACCTCACCCTACCCTCTCCCCTGGAGGGAGAGGGTAGGGTGAGGGTGTATTTTACGGAATAGGCGTGAGCAGATACGCCGACTGGTTTCCGGTGCTCCCGTTGTTCTTCTCCGTGGCTCCGGACCCGACAATATATCCGTTGTCGCTGACTGCAGACGCGTACCGCAGGAAGATGGCGCCGCGGTTCGGAGTGATGTTGTTGAGGTCGGTGATGCCGGTTTCACCGACTCGCCAGCACCAGGCGCGCGGGCGCTGAATACGGCTCTTCGCATTGACGACGACATAGGTATCGCAGCTTCCGATCACCGTTGTCGAGGCTGCGCTATTGATTCCACGCGCATACATATTGAAGAGAGTGCCGTCGCTTAACATCCTCAGGTCGGTGACGTCTCCGTTCGGAGCTCGATATCCGGCGTGGATCGAAGGCAGTTGACCGACAATTGCGCCACCGTCATTGATGCCGACTGCGCTCAAGAACGGTGAGAGATCTAGCAGCGCCGGAGCCCCGGTGTAGAGAAACGCGGCGCTTGAGCTGTCGCTGGCGAAGGACGCACTGCCGACGACTTGCGGAGTTCCCAGCCGGTTTAGAGCGGAAGCAGTTGAATGACTGCCTCCGAAAGTACCCAGATCCGTGATGTGTGCGGAGTTCAGGTCCAGCACGTAGGCATGCTGCAGCCACTTGCCTCCGACAAGGGTCATCCCCGTTCCCGCCACTTTCCTGCCGTTGTTGATATCATTGGCGGAGTTCAGCACCCAGATAGCGGCGTCGGCACGCGCGAGACACCCGTTCAAATCCGCCATGGCTCGAGACTGATTGTTCCAGTAGAACGCGTGAGTCGGTAGGTTTGGATCGGACGACCAGGTCGAGTAGCCGACCACCTCACCCAGATCGTTGATCGCCATGGCGTCGCTGTTGTAGATGCCGAGCGAACCCATATCCACCATCACGCCATTCGACCAGTAGAATGCGTGCTCGTCACGGTTGGACGAGGTTCCGCCGGGCCGAAACGACGATCCGACGACCTGACCGTAATTGTTGACGTCCGTACCCCAACTCATGGTACCGCCGAGGGTTCCAAGAGATCGAAAGCTGTAGGATGACTGAGCATGGCCGGCTACGCTCACAATAAGTGCGAGCGCCAGCATTGCCACAACGTGCAGTGTGCAACGGAATTTCACAGCATGATCCTCCTTCTGGTTGGCGCGCCGGCTTTTGATAGCCCGGTCTCTTCTACATCCTCACTCTAGCAGGCAGGTCTCAACGGGCTATCAAGAGATCGCGCACATGAAGGAAGCAAACGGAGATTCCGTGACGGCGGTGAACAAAATAGGCTGAACGAAAGTGAGCGGACCAGAACGGCGTTCGCCCACGGCGTGGTCAAGAGTACATTGGGATTCGAAGCCTCCCGCAATCAGGCATCCTCGTCCCGAAGCGCATGGTCGGCGGCCTCGTCCCAGGTCATGGCGGCGCCTGTGCTCCACGCAGTTGCAAATGCGTCCTCGCCAATCTCCTCGCGCGCCATCGACACGCTCCGATCGTACTCGTAACGATCGTGGGGCGCCATGGCCGCGCCGATGGCATCCCGGATCGCTTTCGAAGCACCCCACAAAAGTCCCGCCCGCGCCACGTGTCCTTCATCGGCTGCAAGGCGGGCCAATTCGTCAAGTACAAATACGACATATTGCTTCACCTCCAGGCGACGAAAGATCGGTAAGGCTTCCAGACAATTCGCGCGAGCTCTTGCTAGATCGCCCACCTCGCGAAGAATTCCCGCTAAATTAATCAGGGATTCCCCGGTTCCGACCTCATCGCCCGTCTCTCTCCGAAGTATCAATCCTTCCTCGAAGAGAGCACGCGCAGCAGGCAGGTTCTTTTCACGGAACGCGATCATGCCCAGGTTGTTGAGCGACAGCGCGACACCGGACTTGTCACCCAACTCGCGACGAATCGACAGGCTCTCGTCGTAGCAAGCACGAGCAGCGGTATAGTCACCCTGCTCATAGTCGAGGACGCCCACGCTGAGAAGTGACATAGCGATTCCGAGTGTGTCGCCTACCTCGCGTTCTAGCGCCAAACTCTCCTGTTGCACAGTACGCGCTGCCGCGAACTCACCCTGATTCCTGAGTACGAGGCCCAGATTGCCAAGCGAGGCAGCGATTCCAGCCTTGTCTCCCAGCGCACGCCGAAGCGCCAGACTCTCCTCATGGAGTCCACGCGCGATCGCATAGTTGCCTTTTCCCCACTCCCGATTTCCCAGGGTGTTAAGCGACCTGGCAACGCCCGCTTGATCGGCTAGCTCCCGCCTGATTTGAAGACTCTCCTCGAGACAATCGCGCGCTTCCGGTAAGTCCTCAAAATGGGGCAATGCTCCGAGCGCATTGAGCGCCGTCGCGCGCTCTGCCGTGGGCGCCTTGTTCTGGTCCTTCGCAATAACATTGATTAGATGCGTCCCTCCTTCGCGCCAGTGCCCTCGAATAAACCAGAAGCGCCACAACGCGCCGCCAAGCCGCAACCCGATAGTTGGCTCACCGTTAAATTCCTGACACCAGCGAAACACGGCCCGCAAGTTCTCCTGCTCTCTATCCAGTCGGTCGAGCCAACGCGCCTGGTCCGCACCGCGGAGATTCTGCTCCGCCTCCTCTGCCAATGACAGAAAGAACTCCGCGTGCCGTGCCTGTAAAATCAGGCGCTCCGCCGGTGTTGACACTCCGTCGGCGTACTCTCGCACGGATTCCAGCAGTCTGAATCGGATGCCGCCTCCGGAATCTTCAGCGACGACCAGCGAGCAATCGCGCAGTTGGGCCAGCATGTCCAACGAGAGATGTTCTTCGCAGACAGACTCCGCCGCCTCCGCCATCAAGCCGCCGCGAAAGACCGATAGGCGAACGAAAAACCGCTGCACGTCCGGCGCCAGAAGCCGAAAGCTCCACTCCATCGCCGCCTGCAGGGTCCGGTGTCGATCGGACAGGTCGCGCTTGCGCGAGACCAGGAACTCAAATCGATTCGTAAGCTGCGTCAGCATCTGCAGCGGCGTCAGTACCTGGGCGCGCGCCGCAGCCAGCTCTATCGCGAGGGGTATCCCTTCCAGACGCGTCACCAGCTCAGCGACCGCAGGCGCAATGGCGCTTGAAACCTGGAAGTCAGACTTTGCCGTCTGAGCCCGATCCACGAACAGCCGCACGCTTTCGTACACCGAGAGCTGCTCCGGCCCCTCATTGGCGCCCGGTATGGGCAGAGGCCCGAGCGGGAACTCGCGCTCCGCCGAAAGGTTCAACAGCCTCCGAGACGTAACGAGGAGTGTAAGTGTAGGGATGCGCGACAGCAGGGATTGGATTACATCCGCGCCACCGTCGGCCAACTGCTCCAGATTGTCCAGCACCAGCAGGCAAGATCGTGCCGAGAGCGCATCCACTAACTGATCGATCGGTTCGCGGCTGGGCGATCGCACCACTCGCAGAGCCTCCAGAGTGGCGTCGGCAATCAACCCCGGGTCGGAGATGTCCGCCAGGGGTACAAAGGTTATCAATCCTGCGAACGGCTCCAAAAGCTGTTCCGCTGCCTCGAGCGACAGGCGCGTCTTGCCGGTGCCGCCCGGGCCGGTAATCGTCACCAGCCGCAGAGCGCCGGGTCGCAGCATCTCTATCAGCGCTGCGATTTCCTGTTCTCTGCCGAAGAACCGCGTGAAGCGAAGTGGAAGATTGGATGCGTAACCCGATGCGACCGACAGTGGTTTGATTGCGGGCAGGCGCATTCCCGGATATTCCAGTTGAAATAGAGGCTCCGGCGTTAGCAGATCGCGCAGCCGATACACACCCAGATCAACTAGCCGGAGGCCTGTGCTCGCGTCAAGACCGCGTCGCACAAGCGCCGCCGTCGGCTCGGAGAGGAGGATCTGCCCACCGTTGGCGGCGAGCAGCATTTGACTGATTCGGTGCGGAACAACGCCGTCGAAGTCACCCTCACGGTCTTCCACATCGCCCGTGTGCAGCGCCATACGAACGGCAAGCGAGCCTATCTCTTCAGCCCAATCCTGTTCCATGAGCGCCGTCTGGCAGGCGATCGCGCAATCCAGCGCCTTTCTCGCGCTGCCGAATGCAGCCAGGAGCGAATCTCCCGCCTCCTTGATCTCTCGCCCACCGAAGCGCTGGAACTCAGCGAGCAGCAGAACGTGATAGGTGTTCAATGCAGACTTGAACGCGTCACCGGCTGTGTCCCACATCCGAGCGGAGCCTTCGATGTCCGTCATCAGGAAGGTCACCGTTTCGGGAAGCGGAGAATCTCCCGCAGCGGTAGAGAGGTTCGCTGAACGGGAGGCGCTGATGGAACGGATTGGGGGAAGGGTGACCGGCTGGCTTAGCCCGGACTCTCTCTCGATCTGCCTGGCGAGGGCTCGGAGCGGAGCGGAAGGCTCCTCACCCATCTCCTCGTCCAGCAGCCTTTCGAGCTCCTTGAACTGCCGAAGCGCCGCGCCCGGCTGCCCCGCCGCTGCCAGCAGGCGCATCAGGCACTGGTGCGACTCTTCGCGCAGTGCGTCGACGCTGATCGCTTTGCGAGCGTAAGAGAGAGCGGTCGTGATGTCCCCGATCTCTTCCAGGTGCGTCAGGAGTCGGTTGGCTGCGTCGAAGAAGCTGCCCAGGAGCCGCTCCTGCGCGGCGATGATCCACTCCTCGTAGTAACCTGGCAAAAGTTTGCCGCCGAACAGATCCAGCGCCTTCGAGAGGAGCTGCGCCTGCTGCGTTTTGCCGGCCTTCTCCGAATCCGCCGCACCGATCGCGGCCTCGAACTCGGCAATGTCCGTGGTGACGGCGACAGGGTTGAGACCGACGGAGTAGCGATCCGCGCGGATAACGCTTCCGGAAGAGACACCCGGCGGCTCTAACTGGCAGCGGAGGGTGGAGAGGGCTACGGACAGGCTGTGGCGGCCCGATTCAGGAGTGCCGTCGGGCCAGAAGATATCGATCAGGACCTCACGGGAGTGCATCTGGCGGAGATGGAACGCCAGATACGCGAGGAGACCCGCTGTCTTTTGCGAGTTGAACCGGGTGATCGTCCTTCCGTCGCCCTCGACCCGGAGCCCGCCCAGCAATGTGATCGCCCACGGCTCGTTCACGATTCGATCTCCTCCGCCTTACAGCTCCGAATGAGTGTAGCAGAGAAGTCTCAACGAACTGTCAAGTTGCGCGGCCGCGAGGACCACAATGCCTTTCGTTTACAGCGCCGAGCTATTACCAGGCTGACTCCGATCCCCACTGACAGGGCAACTCACCGTCCTAACACACGCGCTACTCTGGTTCGCCGAAGATTCGGGTCAAATGCCCGAATACGCGAAATCTCTACTGGAGAACGGTCGGGTCGATAAGTGGTTTAGAGTCGCAAGCGTGTGGGAGATTGCCATTAAACATGGTCTCGCGACGGCTCGCATCGCCTAACGTTACACCGCGCGACGCTAACGGTTCTAGGTCCAGCATTTCAATGACAGCGAGCGGCAAGGTCAGTGCTCCATTGTAGCCGGTGTCTATCACAGCTGTTTGGGTCGAGCGACTGGTCGGACCGTAAAGCTGCAAGTCTAAGCTGGCTTCCAGGGCGGCGTTGACGACACCCGTTATCACAGGCGGTCTTCAACCATTCTGCCAGCAAGCGTCGATTGCTTCATTCATTCTTAACCTCTTCCCCGCCCCGCTCCGGCACAAACGGATACACCATCTGCCCCACATACGTCTCCGGCACCGTGCTGCCGACTACGCCGTACGCGGACGGCCATCGCTCGCCAGGAAGATAGAACGTGCCAAACAGCAGGTCCCACAACGGCAAGTGCACCGCGAAGTTCTTATCGATCGCCTCGACCTCGGCGGCGTGGTGCCAGTGATGATACTGGGGCGTGGAGAAGATCCATCGCAGTGGCCCGAACTTGAAATTTACGTTGGCGTGGATGAAGACCGCCTGAATGCTAACGAAGCCGATATAGGCGTAGAGGGGGACCTGGTGAAAGCCGAGCACGAATATCGGAACATAGGAGAGGCCGCGAGTGATGACCGCGTCCGCAAGATGGATTCGCGAGCCGGCGAGCCAGTCCATCTGATCCGCGGAGTGGTGTACCGCGTGGAACTTCCAGAGCCAGCGCGAATGGAACGCTCGGTGCACCCAGTATTGGAACAGGTCCGCGAAGAAAAGGATCGCCACGAACTGCACCAGCCACGGCAGCGCCTTGACCCACGCCTGCACCGCCGGCGACACCGCCCAGCCGAACAGCAGCGCGGAGGGCCGCAGCGTGAGGAGCGTAACCACCTGGACCAGCAGCGTCGTCACGAAGAAGTAGGTCATGTCTACACGAAAGTTACGCCGGAAGATTCCCTGCTCCGGTCGTTTCGGAAACAGCCTCTCGATGGGGACGAATACGATCGAATAGAAGACGAGGTTTAAGATGAACCAGTCGAGGCCGAGGTAGGCCGGACTACTCACCGTGCTATGGATAGGCGCTCGCGATCCGCCGAGCAAAGCCGCAACCAAAACGCATAGTAGCCCGATCGAGCCGAGAACCTTGTTGTGGCGGAGCACAATGCTCATCACGCCGAGCACGAAGCCGGCGATCAGCAGGAAATGGATTGCAACGCGCACCGCCGCCAGATGCTCGCCGTAAACGGCCCGCAGCTCCTTCACGGTAAGCAGGCTCGGCCACAGCAGGCAGAGGACGGCAAGTAGCCCGATCCCCGCTAACAGGACCGAAAAGACGCCGCTGATCCAGCCGCGCCCGAAGCGCCGCGGCTCGTCGGTATTCGTGCTGAACGATGGATGATCTGTGGTCATCACGCCTCCCCGAGGGCCGACACATCGCAGTCGACATGCAGTAGAGAATTCGTGGTTACACCGTATCGCGAACTGGTTTCACATGCGCCAATTCTGTTGATCTCGTTAATCCTTTCGAACTCCCACAGCGGGCTGTCCCATGCTTACGGTTGATACCGATCCGATTCTGGCACTACAATTGTCCTGGTGATGGAACTATGTTCCGGCGAACCGCACGCGGGTTTCCGTTACGACCACAAATTGATCGGCAAGCTGGCCGGCATACGACGCCAACAGGCGACGAATCGTATCGATTTTCACGAACGAGCGCTCGTTATGAGACGGAGGAGTACAACTCCATGATGCGGATGCTGCTCACGGTGCACCTTCTCGCCGAAGTCCTTGTCGTTGGTGATCAATATTCGCATCTCGGCATTAGCCCGCTGTATGATCGCAGAATCTTCTATGCCGCGCAATTCATCGTAGACGGAAACGACGTCATGCCCTTCGGATAGCAGCCATGCCGCCACCGCCGGCCCTGTGCATTCGTCCACAAGGAAGCGCATCAGGCCGCCTCTAACATAAGCGGAAGCAATGTGGTTTTCTCAAGCGACTTGCTTGCAACAAAATAGCAAGCCTGGATATCTTCCGCGGAAAGATC
>JBBQVV010000162.1:0-14248 GCA_038211235.1 Chthonomonadales bacterium
CCGTCGTTCGACGACGACGGGCCTCCTGGGCGCACTGCCCCAAGTCCAATGCAAAACTGGCGGCCGGCGTGGCGCCGCTTGGTATCCTTCGTGATATATTCGGAGGCGACCCATCCACCGCGAACGGCAGGGTCGGCCTGGGCTCCGATAGCGTTGCCTCAAATAACACGATGGACCTGTTTGAGGAGATGCGGTTCGCCGTTCTCATGCAGCGCGCGGCCAGGCGCAAGGTCGGAGCGCTGAGCACGCTCGAGGTACTGGAGATGGCGACAATCGGAGGAGCGCGCGCTCTAGGCATGGAGTCCGAAACTGGAACGATCGAACCAGGCAAAGTCGCCAACCTGTGCGCCGTACGTCTCGGGGAACTGCATAGCGCTCCGGCGTACGACCCCTACAGCGCGCTAGTCTACGCGGCGCGGGCATCCGACGTCATCTGTACAGTTATTGCAGGCGAGTCGCGCTATGATGGGCGCCGAGGCCCTCGCCTCGAAGACCGGTTCCCATGCATCGACCTGGCGCTCGTCCGAGAGCGCCTGAGTACGGCCACGAGGAAAATGCGGGATTGGAGGCCCTCCACTTGATGAATGAATTGACCGAGCCCCTGCGCATCGGCATTGTCGGCTGCGGCGCTCTTGGCCTGGCACATGCCGAGCGGCTTAACGCCATGCCTTCGGTTCAGGTCCGCGCCGTCGCCGACCCGGATGCGCGAGCCGTTCAGCGAGTTGCGGACGCGCTTTCGCCTACCACGCGCGTCGAGCAGTTCACGGACTACCGCGAGCTTTTGCACGAAAGCAGTCTCGACGCCGTCAGCATCAACTCACCCAACCTATGGCACGTGGAACAGCTGCTTGCATCGCTCGACCGTGGTCTGCACGTTCTTTGCGAAAAGCCGCTCTCGATGGCTCCCGACGAGGTGGAGCAGGTCGTGCGCGCAACCGAGCGAACGGGCAAGATTGTGGCAATCGCTTATCAGTCCCGCTACCGCCGCGACTCACGAATCTTGCGCCGAGCGCTTCAGTCCGGGAAATCGGGACGGATTACGTCCATCGACGTTCTGACCTGCGAGGACTGGGTCACGCCCAACCGCGGCACTTGGCGACACGATCCGAGTCGGTGTCCCGGCGGCTTCTTTGCCGATGCAAACGGCCATCAACTCGATCTTGTCTTCTGGCTGACAGGTCTGCAGGCCGCGTCGATCCGGGCAACGATCGAAAACCGGGGTACGCCGGTGCCCATCGTCACGTGGGGAGAGGCAAGACTTGTTGATCAGAGTAGTGGATCAGCCGTAACTTCAGATAGCAGCTCGCCAGGAGTACCCTTTACGTTTACGTTTGTCGGTGACGGAAAGCGTTGGCGCGAGGAGATCACGATACACACGGAAGGGGCAGACTTTCAGATGCATAATACCCGCCTCTTATGGACGGATGGCAGCAAGGAGCCTGCGCCCTATCCGGATTCGGAGAACGATGCGCCGGCCGGCGAATACGGCGACACGCCGGACGGGGCGTTCGTCGCCGCGCTGCGTGGTGGGCCGTCGGTAGTTTCAGAGCCTCATACCGTGTGGCCCGTGCTGAGATTCACCCTGAATGCCCTGGAGTCCGCAAGGCTTGGCGAGACGGTTACTGTGTTGCAAAGGCCGTGAAATAGACTTTAACGACCGGCTCACCGGCGACCTCTTTGTTGACGTCCGATCTGACCTCGTCCTTCAGCGCCTCGCGCTCCTTCGGAGAGCTTAGCTCCCTCATACTCTTGGTCTGGAGGACGGAAAGGATGGCATCGCGCATGGCAGGGACATGCTCCTTGACCTGCTCTTCCGTCAGGCCCTTCTTGAGACCAAGCGCTATCGTCGTCTTAAGATAGTGGTCGCTCGATCCGTTCAAATTGACCAGGAACTCATCAAGAGGCAGCGAAATCCCGACCTCCTCGACCTTCTTCGCGGCCTTGGCGTTCGCTTTCGAACCACCCAGGAAGACCTTGGCTCCAATTGCCAGCACTAGGACGAGCATGATGCCCATCATGATGGGCATCATGCTCATCTTTTTCTTTTCCCCTTTTTCAGGGGCCGCCTTCTTCGCGCTATCTGACATCGAAGGTTTCCTTGTTCGATAATGATTGTTGGGCTGTAGAGAGGATCAGGGCCCTGATTGGGGCTCTGCTTGCCTCCCGGTGTTTTCGCCGCCAGTCGCGGTTTCCGTCACGCCGTGATCCGCGGTACTATCCGCCGTGCGACCGTCGGCAGGCGCCTGGTCCAAGGACGTCACCGCCACACCGTTTACGGTGATCCTGCGAAGCTCGGACCGCATGGCGAGATCGACCTCGCGCTGCGCCTCGGTCTTCATGATGACGATGTCGACGCGCCGATTGCGCGCGCGATTCGCCGCCGTGGTGTTGCTAACCCTCGGCTTCGTATCCGCGTATCCCGCTGCGATGAACCTGCCCGCCGGCAGCGCCTGTTCCCCGGTGAAGTAGCGCAGCAGCGACCCCGCGCGGGCCGACGAAAGCTCCCAGTTGGATGGGAACTGCGGAGTCTGAATCGGCAGGTCGCACGTGTGTCCTTCGATCGTGACCTGATTATTGTTTGTCTTTAGAACATCCGCGACACGCTCAAGAACAGGTAGGCTGGCCGGTTGAACGTCCGCCTTGCCGCGGTCGAACAGCATGTTATCGGCGATCAGGGAGATAACCACCCCGCGCTCATCCGATGTCATCGAAACAGATGCTGTCAAGCTGTTTTGTTCCACATATTGCCGGAGATTCTGCATGGCGCGCGTATAGTTGCGGTATTCGTGCGTCGAGAGTCCGAGCTGATTGACGGCGGTACCCGATTCCGGAATCAGTTTCCCTCCTCCTGTCGCGGAGCCGCTGAAGCTCTTGCGTACCGACTGAGCCAACTGTGAGAACTTGCCCTTGCTCATTACCGACATCGAGTAGAGCATCAGGAAGAAGGCCGCCAGCAGAGTGATCATGTCGGCGTAAGTCAGCAGCCAGCGATCCTGATTCTGCGTGGTTTCGGTGAAGGTTCGTCGCGGTCGTCTCATCGTTATGTGGGCGTCAAGAGTTGCCTGTAGCGGCAGGGACTAAGGCTTGGAGTGGAAGGTTAGTAGCGCACGTTGGCCGCCGGCAGGCGGTGAACGATTTGCCGCAGCTGGGGAGCGAGGAACGCCTTGAGCTTCTCCTCGACGATCCTCGGATTGTCACCTGCCTGGATCGCGAGAATGCCCTCGATAATTACCTCGCGGACGAGCACCTCCTCAGCGGAGCGTGCTTTGAGCTTGTTGCCAATAGGCAGAAAAATCAGATTGGCGCTGGAGACGCCATAAAGTGTTGCGATGAACGCGCCCGCGATGAGCGGACCCATCTTACCGGGATCCCCGAGGTTCGCCAGCATGTGGATGAGTCCCATAACGGTCCCGATAATACCAAGTGTCGGGGCAAATCCGCCCATGGTGGCGAAGATGCTCTCGCCGACCTTATGGCGCGCCTGCAGGAAATGGATGTCGGTAGACATAATCTCGCGAACGACTTCCGGGTCAGTGCCGTCCACGGCAAGTCGGATTCCTCGCTGCAAGAACTCGTCATGGGCTCTCCCGGCATCCTCCTCGAGGATCAGGAGTCCATCGCGTCGCGCGCGTTCCGCGAATCGCACCAGCATCGCGATCGTACCGGGCACGTCGTGCTCCTTGGACGTGAATGCCTGCCGCAGGATGTCGGGGATGCCCATGATCTGATGGATCCGGAAGCTCATTGTCGCGGCGCCGAGTGTTCCTCCAAAAACGAGCAGGAATGCCGGAATGTTTATTAGAGCCCTTGGGTCTCCGCCCTCCATGAGTAGCGACAACAGGAGCGCGCCCCAGGCCAGCAGCAGCCCGCCAACGGTTGCAGAGTCCATCCTGGCGCGTTACCCTTCCATCTCGGAAACGGCCGAATGCGCCAGAACCGGCCGTGAGACAGCGGTACCGACGGAGCGGCGATAGTCCATGGCAAGGCTCCGCACGTCGTCTGCCGATTCGCGGACGAGCACCTTCTTTCCGGTGATCATCGTGATAACAGTGTCCGGCGTCGACTCTATGAACTCGATGAGGTCGGCGTTTAGGATCATTTCGCTGTGGTTGAATCGCGTGACTTTGATCACCAGGAGCCTTCCATGCGAGTTCAGTGGTGGCTGCGCCAGCGGTGCGTGGTGCGTTGGAGCGATATCATGAAAAAGGAGGGCCTGCAAACGGCCCTCGACCAAGGAAGGTGACATGATTATTGTCGGTAATCTTGCCTGGTTTTTGCAGCGAAATCTGGAGTAGTGTCAGCACGAGGAGTCGTGTAGAGCTATCTGCCCTCGTCACGATGGGGAACGTACGCGAACGAGCGTATGACGTCACGCCAGTCCTTGAGCGTCAATGATAGGGCGGATTCGGTCGAGTTCCCTTCCTGCCTGTAGAGACGATAGCGTCTTAGCGCAAGTGCATTGCAGGGCAGTGCTCGCTCTGCCTCTTCATCCGTCAGAACGTCCTCGTCCTGCTGCGACCTCGGTTGATGATCCTTCATATTGCACCGTAATAATAGCCGTTGCCATTTCAGAATGATTACGTCACACTTGCTCGCATCGTTCACGCTTCGTGACACGGCATTCCGATCCTTCTCGATATTGCATTCGATTCTCCGACGCAAGATTGCGTCTCTTAACAAGAGATACAAAATCCGTGCCAAACGTGCCGGTCCGCGCGGGGCGTGTGAATGAAGTCACAGAAGAATCCCGTAACTCAACCGGCATGAGCCGGCCGAGCCATTGGCGCCGACCGACGTTGGATATCGTGGCATCGACTTCGTTTCCCGTGGGCGAATGTGCAGCCGTGTCTTGTCGTCTTTCAATCCGCGAAACCTGGCGCGATTTGCCGAAGTAGTCGAGTCGAAAGTGATTGCGTTCGTCGCGCCGCGGTGAACGTATTCGAGAACGTTCGGATTGCCTGACCCACTTAAAACCGTATGTCCTTTCTCGCCGCGATGCGGGAGTTGCGAGAGACCTGCGCAGCACCACCTAGGCTGCCCCATCGGCAGAAAGGAAAACCGATCAATGACCCTCGCTTTGGTTCAGGCCATCGTCGCGAGCATTTTAACCATGGTCGCCACCTGGACTGGCCTGCTCGTGTCCGTGGCATTCCTCCTTCCCCGCGCAGCCGCAAAATCCGAACATCTGCTCGCAGATCAGCCGTGGAAATGCTTCTTTCGCGGCTTAGGCGTAGCTGTTCTGCTTGCCATCGGGATCGCAGCGGCGAGCGCCGGCCCGCCTCTTGTGAAATTGGTCGGATTCGGTGTCCTACTATTCGTGGGCGCGCTTATCGCCGTCGGCTGCACCGGACTCGCCCAGACTATCGGCAGACGCGGCGAGCCTCACGGCTCTGCTCCGACCTTTGGAATGCTTGTACGCGGCAGCCTTGTCTATAGCCTGGCGTTGGGGTTTCCGATCGTCGGTTGGTTTGTTTTCGCGCCAATTGCTCTTGTTACTGCGGCGGGTGCCGGTGTGATGACGCTGATGCCGGAACGCTCCGTGGCGTGGGACGAGCGTTAGGCCGCCAGATTCTGGAACAACCATGGCCCGACAAGATGACAATGTGGAGCGCAAATATAGGGAGTCAAGTCCGGTGGACGCAGCGCGCCTTACGCGGCGCGAATGGCTAGGGCGCGGGACGCTGGCGGGAATTGGCGCAGGGATCGCACTCGCGGGGTCCGGGTGCAGTCAGGTCGCGAACCGGTACAAAGCTGCGACCGGCCCAACGCCCCCCGACTGGACACCCTTGTCAACCGGCGGTCCGGAGGTTGCCCAGGCAGTCCACGTTCTGAACCGCGCAGCATTTGGGCCGCGCCCGGGCGATGCAGCGCACGTCGCTGCCATGGGGGCGCAGGGATGGATCGAAGAGCAACTGGCCGTAACGAAGCCAGAGCAGACCTACCGCGACCTGCGCACGCATCCGATTCGAATTCCTGGAAGCATGAATATCGAGTTTCCGGAAGCAGAGGACTTCGATCCAGACGAGGATCCCGCGGTTCGTTGGCGCGTCGGTGGGCTGGACGTACATCAGATCGACGCGGAAGATCCGGATCAGCTCTATTGCCACGATGACGGCCAACTCGTGCGTGAAACCGGTCAGGCGGCCCTGCTTCGCGCTGCTTATAGCCGACATCAGCTCCGTGAGGTGATGAACGACTTCTGGACCAACCACTTCAACATCGATGCTCGGAAACTAGAGGGACGATCGCTCGTTCCGATCGATACAGAGCGTGTTATACGGCCCAATGTCCTCGGCAATTTTGAGGAGATGCTACGAGCCTCCGCGCACAGCCCCGCGATGCTGACGTATCTCGACAATAAAGAGAACAAGAACGGCGTCGCCAACGAAAACTACGCGCGCGAACTGCTGGAGCTTCACACCCTTGGGGTCCACAGCGGCTACACGCAGAAAGACATCCAGGGGGTAGCCCGATGTTTCACCGGCTGGACGGTCGGCACGAATTTCGACCGGGCGAAGTTCCTCTACGATCCACTTCGCCACGATGCCGGTGACAAGGTCATTCCGTTTCTTAACTTGCACATCCGGGCGAGCGGGCGACCGCGGAGCGATGCTGATAATGTCCTGGGCGTCCTGGCGCGCCATCCGGTCACTGCCCGGTTCCTTGCGAGCAAGCTATGCCGTCGAATCCTGGGAAAAGCGCCTCCCGAAGTGATAGAAAAAGCGGCGAATGCCTATCTGAAGAGTGAGAGCGGCAGCGATATCCGCGCGCTCCTTCGTCCCATCCTCCTCGATGCGCTTCTAGATCCCGCTCAATGCGGGCCCATCGTGAAACGGCCGCTCGATATGATGGTAACGGCGCTCCGATGCCTTGCCGCCGACACTGATGGCGGTGAGGCGATACTGAAGCACCTTGAGGACATGGGCCAGCCGCTCTATCGATGGCCGATGCCGGACGGATTCCCGGAAAAGTCTTCCGCCTGGACAAGCACCTTGCTTCCGCGCTGGAACTTTGCGATCGCTCTGGCGACGAACGGTATCAAGGGTACCACCGTCGATCTGCATGCTCCCGTCCGCGCGGCAAAGGCCACCTCCGACGCGGCAATGGTAGACGCCCTTATCGACACCGTACTGTACCGTCCGCACGCCTCTCGCGGGGTGGCAACAGTGAGGAAACAGGTGCTTGACCACGTAGACCGAGAGCGGACGGCAGGCGCCGGCCAGGACAGCCTGCTCGCGCAAGCCGGCGCTCTCCTGCTCAGCTCGCCGGCGTTCCAGTGGAAAGCGTGATCTTACGATCGCGTTCGACACGATCGAGCGGCGGCAAGTTCAGGAAGGAATAGAGAGATCGAAGAGCCGGTCGCAAAAACCGTAGATCCGCCGGACCAGCAGGCTTCATCCAGGTCCTGGATTCCGACGCAGCCCACGGCGGCGACCGCTCTGGAATCATCTTCGACCGTTGTCCCGAGCCGCGAGCTTAATCGATCCGAGGAGGCGAACACGGTTGCGGCGCGCGGCAAAACCGCGTTGACGCATCGGATCCCGAGCCAATCATCCACGCGGATCCGGCACCCCATGACGTTCGAGGACTCAATCCTGGGTTTCCCGGTCGAAAGCGCTCAGATGGCCGACCTGCTCGATGACTTCTGGCGATTATGCCGTGCAGGAACTATGCAGTCAGAGGCGCTTCGTCAGGCAGCGTCAGCGGCTCGGCCCGGTCTGCGGGCAGTGATCGACGTTGCCGCGAGCCAGGTCGCGAATGGTATGGCAATTTCCGAGGCGCTGGCCGCCTCGTCGCACAATCTGCCTCCTCTTGTGGCGCCCGCACTGCGGGCGTGGGAGCGAAATGGCCAACGGGACGAAGATCTTAAGACGCTAATGAGGGAGATGCGCCGGCTTGGCGAGATCGAGCAGCGTAACACGTTCCTTCATATTCAGGCGTTCATCGATGCCGCATCACGACGAGAGCGGCTTCAGATAGGCGCCCGTGAGATATGTTCTGCACGGAAACGGATCAATGCCACGCGAGGCGGGGTCGGTCGACAGTGCCGCGGAACGATGCGATGGACCGATCTGTTCGCCTCGCTCTGGAGGTGCAACGTTCCCATCTCAGAGGCGCTGGAAGCCGCGGGGGACGGATGCGGCAACGGTTACTATCGTCACGTGCTCCATCGTGCCGCCGAGCGAACGCGCGAGGGCGTCGCATTGTCGGTCTGCCTGGCGGAGACACGCCTGATGCCAGTCGGGTTGATCGAGCGCCTGCGCACCGGCGAGACCAGTGGGAGAATGGACGAAACGCTCGACGAGTTCGCGCGGGTAATGGAGGTCGATGCCGGGCGCCTTGGACTGCAGTCGGCGTTCATGCGGCGTATACTTCCTGCGATACTTGTTTGTTGCGCAGTTGCGCTTGTCATGTTCGGCGCAACCATGGGGAGCACTGCAATCGGGGTCATCGTCGCGTTAATCTTTCTGCCCGTTGCGTTCGCACTCTGGAAGATCGTCTTCAGATTGAGCATTTCCGGTGAACCGGACCTGGGCATTGGCAACCGCCTGCGGCGACGAAACAGACCCGTGCCGCAGGCATTCATTGCGACGCGGCAGCGGACGCAACCCGGCATCGGCACGGCCGATCGCGCGAACATCCGCGTGAACGAAGATCTGGCTAACCTGAATCCTGTCCCACCTGAGAAAGTACGATCATGAGAACGAATGTAACCCGACGACAGATGCTGACTGGCGCCGCTCTTGCCGCTGCAACAGGAGCAGCCGGCGGCTTCGGCCGAAGCCTATCCGCGCTTGCGAGCGTGACGGTTGGATCGCGTACCGCGGAAACAGGTGGCGATACCCTCGTCGTGATGTTCCTTCGAGGTGGAGCGGACGGACTAAACATTGTGGCTCCCTATGGGGACGACCTCTACTACAAGCTGCGACCCAGCCTGGCCCTCGGCGGCCCAAACGATCGGAAGACGGCCGTGAAGTCCCGCGTGGTGAAGTTGGATGACTACTTTGGTCTGCACCCCGCGCTTGCTCCCCTGGCCCCATTGCATGCAGCAGGCCGCCTGGCAGCGGTCCATGCCATCGGGTCCGACGATCAGAGCCGGTCGCACTTCGAGGCGATGGAGGCGATGGAGCGAGGCCTGGCACAGGTCTCCGGCGGGACTTCGAGCGGCTGGATTGCGAGGCATCTGATCTCCACCGCGTTGGAAGGTGATTCTCCGCTGCGCGCCGTGGCGATAGCTGATACGATGCCCGACTCTCTCCGTGGGGCCATGAGCGCCACCGCGATGACCTCGCTTGCAGATTTTCGCCTCGTTTCGCCCTTCGATCGACCGACCGGTGTGGAAGGCACGGTCCACCACGCGCGAAACGACCGAGCATCTAATATCGCGGATCGAGTCGGGGCTGCGAGAGACTCCGACCACCTGCCAGCATTCGAGCAGACGCTGCGGAGCATGTATGGGATGGATGGGAGGGGCGCCGATCCACAGTCCGATGCGCTGCGGTCTGGAGGCAAGGCGGCGCTGGCCGCCATGGATGCAATCAAACGGCTTGATCCGGCGAACTACAGGCCAGCGCCAGGAGCAAACTACCCGCAGGGTGAAATTGGAAATGCCTTTCGGCAGGTCGCCTGCCTGGTCAAGGGCGGTGCTGGTCTGGAGATGGCCTGCCTGGAGATGGGGGGCTGGGATACCCACGTCGCGCAGGGAGCCGACATCGGGTGGCAGGCGATCAGGCTCGCGGAGCTTGGTCAGGCGCTCGCGGGGTTCGCGCAGGACCTTGGCGAGCATATGGGCCACGTGACGACCGTCGTGATGACGGAGTTCGGGCGACGCGCCTACGAGAACACCGGCCTCGGAACCGACCATGGGCGCGCGGGCGCCTGGCTGCTCATGGGCGACAATGTCGTAGGCGGCAAGGTCCACGCCGACTGGCCGGGTCTGAAGCCGGGCCAGCTCGATGACAACGGCGACCTTCGCGTGACGACGGACTACCGCGACATACTGTCGGAGATAGTCCGTTACCGGCTGAAAAACGAGAAGCTCGCCGAAGTGTTTCCGAACTACGCGCCGCGATTCCGGAATGTCGTCAAGCATGCCTAGCAGGCGTACACATAAAGAGCCGAGTAACTATCCATGTTGAACCACCACGTTACTGAAGAAGCGAATGACACGTTTTCCTTCGAGCACACAGCGATCCTGGATCCCGTGATGACGGATGCGCCGATCGAGAGTTACTTGAACCGCACATTCGCTCCGGTCATCGGCACGGTGTCCTACGACGAGCGTCAACAGATGCGTTCCGAGAGGAGGCAAGAGATCCTCTCAATAGTAGCCGCCCATATGGAACTTGGAAGTTCCCGCGAGGAGGCGATCCGGCTGGAGCTCCGAGATGTGGTACAGCCAGTCCAGGACTCGACTGGGCAACAATCCGCAACCGCGCGGGCGCACTCACCGCGCGTGTACTCTAAGCTCAGTTCGCTGGCTCCGGCGACGCGGGCATTCGCCGCCGCCGCCGCCGCGTCGTTACTGCTCATCGCGGCCCGAAGCCACGCCGTCGAGTCCGAGGCCAATCTACTATTGTGTCTTGTGCTGGGCGTATTCCCATTCCTAGCGGGCCGATATCTCGGCGTCAAGAACACACGTCGTCCCCTCGCCGGAATGGTCCTCGCACAGTTACTGCTCTATGCTCCAGTCACCATCGCTTTCTATCTGGTGGTGAGTGCGCAGAGCCATGCGGCGATCGACGTTCCGACAGCGCTCTTAACGGCGGCTTATACAACAATTTCGACCTTATCCGGCGGAGTGGGCATTCTCACGAGCAAGTGGCTGCGGCGGAAAAGCGCCCGGTGGCCGAGACGATCGCGCAGGACGTAGGTCAACGGGCGAAGCGCTTGCGCTGCCGGAGGCCGAGGCACCTGGCCAGCGTGTGGTCGTCGCCGAATCCCCCGGCCTTGAGTAGAATTGGCACGCGGTTGCGTGTCATCTCGGATGGAACGGTATCTAACAGCCGTCCAACCACAATTCCGGGCTCTGCTTCCGCCTCCACTCGCAATCCAACGCAACCCTTCCTCTGGACGATGATCGACATCGCTGTTGCTCCGCCGGTCGCAACAATACCAAGATCCGGCGCCGCCGCAGCGAGCCGAGCGGACCAGTTAATCTGATGAGGCACGAACGACTCGGAGTCGACATCCGACGAGACCAACAGCACGATTCGCGCTCCACCCTCAAAACTCTCAACGATGTTTCGATTGATCTGACTGAATGTTTCTCTCGGGCCGCAAACGACGGGAACGATACCCGCCGCCTTCGCAAGATACAGCGCCTGCCTCCTGCTGATCGAGTTTCTGCTGCCCACGATAACGAGCGCCCGGCACACTTTGAGAACCTCGATTGCCGGTACAGCGACCGGCGCTCGCCAAGCCTGTGCCGGAATTGATCGTGCGATGGCGGCGGCGAGGCCGGCCGAGCCTACCGGAAGGATCAGCTCTGGCATCTTGGTTATCGCGCGAGCAAGCAAGTCGAGATCGCCCTCGGAATCCGCATCGCAAAATACGGTGTGAACGGGACCTGCGGCGAGCGCGGCCAATCGCTCGTGCAAGCGGTACCCGGCTTCGCGCAAATCGCCCAACCCTAGTTCCATGGCGGACGGGTCGGTCTCCATGCCGAATGCGGTTCGCACATTCAGAACCGGTTCCGTGTGGACCCACAGAAGGCCATCTCGAACTGTGCGGCCATTCGCTGGAAACGCGGGACAGACCAGGGCGAGCCTGTGGGGAACCTCAGTGCGCATGGCATCCAGCTCGCAGCGCAGGTGTCCGCGTAGCGTACTGTCGATCTTCTTATAGTAGATACGCGGAGAGAACTCCTTGACTCGGCGCGTCGCGTCACGCATGACCTGGTAGATCGCAGATGAATTCGCCGACGGAACATCCCGCGTCTCCGTACTCCATGCCCGAGCATCCGCCGGTTGCAGGTCGCTGCGAAGCTTGCCATGAGCGTCCCACAGAACATCCGCGACCAGTCCGCGGCCGGCGAATGGCGCGACGGCATCTGCTGCACCCGTTATATCATCCGCGACAACACCGATAATCATTTTGAGCTCCGGCGCGTCTTTCAACTCTGCGCATGACGGCCAGACCGTCGACATCCAACGCAGGAAGTGCCCCACCACGCAGGAGGAGCCTCTCTAAAGAATGCATGACACTCAATGTCGTCCCCGGCCAGATTGTACTATGTTGCACGAATTCAGGGAACATTGTCACCGCAATTGTGAATCAACGTTAGGTAGCAAGTAAGCAGTAGAGGCAGAAGTTCTACGAGATTCGTGCGACGGTCCTTAACAACTGTGAGGAGTACTGACACGATGAGGGTGATACAAGCGGGCGTAGGCGGGTTCGGGTTGAGCTGGATCTATGCCGTGACGGAGTGCGACGGATTTGAACACGTTGCCCTTGTGGATCCGAGTCCCGCGGCCCTTGCGACGGCCGGCGAAATTGCGGGCGTGCCGGCCGAGCGCTGCTTTACTTCTCTGAAGAAGGCCCTCGATGGGGCGCCGGCGGCCGGACTGATCGACGTTACGCCAGCGCCGTGCCATGAATCGACCACTACCGCTGCGTTGGCCGCGGGACTCCATGTGCTGGTAGAGAAGCCAATCTCCGACACGTTCGAATCTGCGCGGGTCATGGTAACCACTGCGCAGCGCGAGAACCGCACACTCATGGTGACGCAGCAGTATCGCTATAACGACCAACCGAGGTGCCTGCGTCGGCTGATTTCAGACGGAGAGATCGGTGAGATCGATCACGTCGTCGCGGAGTTCCAGATCCAAGGCCTGTTGGTCGGATGGCGCCAGCGCATGGCGCATCCGTTTCTTATGGACATGGCGATCCATCACTTCGATATGATGCGGTATATTCTGGGCAGGAATGCGGTGCGAGTGATAGCTCAGACCTGGAATCCTAAGGTCAGCAACACGCAGGGCGATATGAATGCATTCGTATGGATCGAGTTCGAAGGAGGCGTCCGGGTAAACTACAGTGGCGCCTTCGCGGCCCCAGGAGTCGATACCGGCTGGAACGGACGCTGGGTCATCACGGGGTCAAAAGGCACTCTGGTCTGGAATCCGCGCGACGACTGGGGTCCGATCCGCCTGTTCCGGCAGAACGCCGATCTCTCCCAGTATTCCGAAATGCAGTTCTTCACGCCGCTGCCGGAGCCATGGGGAGAGCCGATCTGGGCCGATCCAATCGGTCCGACCGGGCACCATTACGATCTGTATCACTGGCGGGCCTGCATCGAGACCGGCGCGGAGCCGGAAACAAGCGGCCGTGACAACCTCAATACCCTGGCCCTCGCGCTTGCGGCGGTTCGCTCCGCAGACACCGGCTGCCCGGTAGAGCTGCAGGCCGGCTAGGCAAGAACGCTGCGTCCGGCACGGAATATATTGACCACTTTACGCGCCGGCAATAGAAGTTGAATTCAACGATAACGGAGCAAGATGATGTCGAGCTCGCCGCCGGATATCGATCCAATTACCCGCATCCGAGCCCTGTGCCTCGCGCTGCCGGAGGCTGAGGAGCAGCCGTTTGGAGGACACACCGCGCCCTCGTTCCGGGTGCATGGCAAGCTATTCGTCATGACCAGCGAAGATGGTACCGCGATGACCTGCAAAGGACAGCCAGGAGCCCAGCAAGCGCTTGTCGGATCGGATCCATGTCGATTCTTCATCCCACGATACGTCGGCCATAAGGGCTGGATCGGCGCGCGGTTGGACGTGGACCACGATTGGGAAGAGATGGCAGAGCTTATCGAGTGCAGCTACCGTATGACCGCTCCGAAACGCCTATCGGCGCTCCTCGATTCCCCCGGTGATGCGACAACCTAGCCTTACTCAGACGCGAGACGAAGCAATCGAGGATCTGCGCAGGCGGCCGCACACCACCTTCTGCGTCATCGGCGGTGGTGTCCATGGAGCCGCGTTTGCCCGGTTGGCTGCGCGCAACGGTGTCCAATGCCGGCTCCTGGAGCGCACCGATTATGCCGCGGAGACTTCAAGTCGAAGTTCCAAGATGGCGCACGGCGGCCTGAGATACCTCGAGATGCTCGATCTCGCGCAGGTTTCGGAAGGCATTCGCGCGCGAGACGATCTGTTTGTAACAGCGCCCCACCTCTGCCGACCGGCCAAGTTCCTGGTGCCCATCCCCCGCGGCGATTGGTGGTTTCGCGGCACGCTCGGCGCCGGTATGA
>JBBQVV010000163.1:0-14241 GCA_038211235.1 Chthonomonadales bacterium
GCACGAGCACGCGTGCGCCCGGCGTCACCCCCATCGTCTGCAGCCACGCCGCCGCGCGCGCGGTTTCGGTCAACTTCGCGCCGTAGGTCAGCAGCGGCCCCCCGGCAACGATCAGGAACGACCGCTCGGACCGTGCGTATGCCGCAGCTTCGAACAAGGCAAAGACGTTGCCATCGGTGGAGCCAGGTTCGTCGCTCAAACTCAACTGCTTCGTCCCATGACCGGCATCCCACTGACCGTGCTTTGGTGTCGATCGCCACTTCGCCCGCCGCCGCCGACAGTCGTGGTGCCCCGCACCGGATAAACATAACGAATATGTTTCGCCATTCTCACTACTCTAGCGCGGCCGCAGAGTGCCGTCGGCCGCCTTTAGCTGCCGGTTGGCGCCACCCGCGCTACTCAGCGTGCCGACAGGCAAAACAGTCGTAACGGTATATTGCAGGACTAGGCAGCGGGCCCTTGTCGTCCAACCTGGACTAGCAATCGCATGATGTCGCGGAATGCGCGCGACCCATATCAGTTTCAGATCAAAGGGCTTCGATCCGTTGGGCAGGCGCTACGGGCGGGTGCTGGCATAGGCAATGATGCAGCCCTAGACAGAGACGGAATGGCGATTACTATGCGATGGAGTCCGGCATTCGGCAGGGGTGCGCCGACCCGCGTCGGCTTAGGGGGCCATCATGCAGAGCGTTGGTAGCGCGCCACATCCGAACGTCAAGTTCGTTGATCCTGTGATGTTCCGCATTCCGGACCTCAGCGCTCACCAGCAACGGCTGGCGAAAGCGGGTGCGATAGGGGGGCTTGCCGAACGCGTCGAAGCCTGTCGTGCGCTGTACAACGAGGACGCCACCACTGCGTGGAACCGGTTCGCGGAAGACGCCGATACTCACCTATCTTTTGTGAATGACGAGGAGAGAGGCCGGCGGCTCGCAATCGACAAGCATCACGAAGGAGACACGGATAGGTTTAAGGCCGACTACAACTCCGCTGAAAAGATAGCTGAAGCCGAGGCGGACAGACTCAGGCGCGACGTTGCATCTCGGTGGGGTTCGGCCGAGGCAACCGCTAAGGCGCTGTGGGACAAGATCGGTCGTGGCCTCGACCTTGAGGAGCCCGCGCGGGCACTACCGGCCTTACGCGACGCCGCACAGCCTGATCCAGAGTTCTCACCCGACAGTCTCGGAAGGCTCGAGCGCGAGGCGGATGCCCGATCTGCGCTACGCCAAGCGGCACAGGATCCAGCCCTTACGAGTTACCCAAACTGGGCTGCCGCGGGTGGGTTCGTGCTCGGCTTCATCGTGAGCCAAAGCTTTTTACTCAGCCTTCTCTTTGCGGCGCTTGCATGGGGAGGCACCAAATTTTGGCGAACCGAAGACAGGAAGAGAGCGAAGCGGCTCTATGAGCATCTGCTCCACGACATCGTGCAGAACTACTTCGCGCAAATCGGCGAGGCGAACCGGGAGCACTCCATCGTACAGCAGCGCCTTACGGAGCGGAAGGCAGCGATGGATGACCTGATCTCGCGCTCTGCGGAGGAGGCTCAACGGGCGACGACTGCGGTCGTGGCTGCGTCGGCCAAAGCGCGGGAGTCTGGTGCGAACACCTACAAAGCTGGAAAGCTGGCTTTCAGCCAGTTAGTGGACGCGATAGCGAACACGATCCGAACCGCCTCTGACGAAGCCCGGGACCTGCTGGCGCCTTGGACATCGACGAGTTCCCCCCTTCCCGACCGAACCGAGCTCTCATGGAGCGAGAGGAGCGCCGCGCGGCTTGGCGAGAGCTTCCCTCAACGTCTGAAAGCGGCGGGATACGACAGCGGGCAGCCGCTTCACCTTAAGGAGGGAGGCGCTCAACTGTGGCGCATCGGACGAGGGAAGTCGCTCCTGCTAGTTGGCGAGGCGAGCACAGGAGACTCACCGCATAGTCCAGCGATGTCGACGATAATGCGGCTCCTCCATCAGATGCCTCGTGGCAAGGTCCGGTTCACCCTCTTCGATCCTATCGCGCTCGGCGCGAGCTTTGCGCCTCTCTTGGAGCTAGGGGACGATTCCGCACACCTCATCGGCGGACGTGTGTGGTCGAGCCCCGAACATCTCCGCCTGCGGCTCCGCGAGATGATCGAACACATCGAGCAGGTGACGCAAAAATATCTTCAGAATCGATATGCCTCCATCGAGGAGTACACTGCTGCGACAACAGACGTGCCCGAACCATACAGATTTCTTGTGTTGGAGCACTTTCCAGACGGGTTCGACGAGGAGCGCTTTAAGGACCTTGCCCGCATTCTGCGGAACGGCCCGCGCTGCGGCGTATACGTCATAATGCGGACCAGCGCCTTGACTGCGCTTCCGCGGGGCATCGACCTAGAACCGTTGCGACCCTATTTTGCCGAGGCGGTGGAGAACGCACCGAATGCTTATTGGTTGGTGAAGGATAGCCCGGATGCCACGTCCTCGCTTGTCCGTCTTGACCCTCCACCCGGAAAGGAGATGTCTGCGGAAATCGTAACCGGGTTCGGTAAGGGCGCGGCGGAATCGGTGCAAGTCGGCTACGGGCGTCTCCTTCAACGCGCTCGGACTACCGAAGTCTGGACGAGGTCGTCGGCGGCTGGCATCGCGGTGCCCCTCGGTCCGGCTGGCAACAGGGTGCAGATGCTTGAACTTGGGTCCAAGCTCGCTCACCATGCACTGCTCGTCGGGAGGCCGGGGTCCGGCAAAAGCAACCTGCTACACATCTTTATCACGACGGTTGCACGGCTATACTCACCAAGCGAGCTGCAACTCTACCTCATCGACTTTAAGCAAGGTGTGGAGTTCAAGCCCTACGCCGACGCCCGACTCCCGCACGCCCATGTCGTTGCCTTAGAAAGCGAGCGGGAGTTTGGCCTAAGCGTGCTGCAGGGGCTTGAAGCCGAAATGGGAAGACGGGGTGCCCTTTTTGCGAAGGCAGGCGTGCAAAACATTGCCGAATACCGAGCACGGATGTCGGACATAGAGCGGCAGGACTCTTCAACTATCCTGCCCCGCATTGTCCTCGTCATTGACGAGTTCCAGCAGATTTTTGTTAAAGACGACAAGATCAAGCGCGATGCGGTCATTTCGATTGGGAGACTAGTGTCGCAAGCCCGCTACTCCGGCATTCATCTACTGTTCGCAACACAGAGCCTTGCTACGGCGTCGCTCGATCGCGCGATTCGCGATCAAATGACCGTGCGTATCGCACTCCAGTGCAGCGAGGCAGACAGCAAGCTGATCCTCGCGGAAGACAACACGGCGGCGCGCATGCTTAGCCGGCCAGGTGAGGCGATCTACAACAATGACGCGGGCTTGAAGGACGGCAATAACCTTTTCCAAGTGGCGATGCTCAAAGAGGAAGACCGGGACCGCGAGCTTCGAGCACTGTGCGAGCGCGCTCGTGAAGAGTTTCCGGACCATCACCCGATCATCTTTGCCGGACATGAGCCTGGCGATATGAGCACGAGCGGAGAAATCGTCGGACCCCGCGCCCCTGTCCTGCGCACGCCGTCAGAGCTCAAACTCTGGCTCGGCGCATCCACGTCGCTGCGGCCACTTGTGAGTCCGGTCCTTAAGCGGCACGGCGGTCGCAACCTGCTCGTCCTTAGCCGTGACGAGGAAGAGGGAGTGGGCGTTGTCATGGCGGCGCTAATGTCGATCGCCGTGCAATGCCTACCCGGCGACGCTCGGTTCCAAATTCTTGACCTCACCTCGGCGGACGCCCCGTGGGCGGATCATCCGGAGGAGTTCCGCGACTCAATCCCGCATTCGGTGGACGTACTTGGACGGCATCAGGCCCGCGAACTCTTCGCCGAGCTCGCAAAGGAAGTGAATAACCGGACCAAAGCGCAGGAGGAAGGACAAACCAAAGCCGCAGGCGCCCGCAGTGCCGTCGGCGCGACGTCAGCCGTCCCTGCCGAGGTGATTAGCCCATTGTTGCTAATTGTGCTCGGCTTGCACCGCGTCCGTGACCTACGTTCCGAGGGCGGTGCTAAAAGCTATGGATTCAGTCTTACTGACGAACCCTCGGCGGATGCCCACACGAACCTGCGGACAATACTCCGTGACGGACCGGAAGTTGGTGTGCACAGCATCATCTGGTGCGACACCTACGGCAATCTCGAACGGTCAATTGATCGAGGCGGACTCGACGATCTTGGAATTAGAGTAGCCGGACCGCTCGGCGATCAGGAGTCGCGTAGGCTCTTTGACGAGGACACAGCCTCCGGCATCGACAAGCCGCACCGGATGGTCATCGGCGATGACGATCGGGTCGGCGTCATAGACGTGTTCCGTCCCTTCGCAGCACCTACATTCGAGTTGATCCGCGCGGTCGGTCAGTCAATAGGCGGCACGGACCCAACCCCGATCAAGGAGGCGGCGCATGGCTGAGAGCGTTTACATTGATCCCTCACGCGCCCGCGAATTCGCCGGCGATCTCGGAAGCGCGACTTGCCTCTACAGGCAGGCCGTAGAAAGGTTGAGCGGCAACCTCGGCAGGTTGAGCGCTACCTGGCGGGACGCGCAGTTCGAGGAGTTCGAACGCGAAGTGAAAGAGCTGAGGCGCGGGTTGGTCGAATACGTGGCCGAGGCCGATAAGGCGATCGCTCACCTGAGCAACCTCGCCGAACATGCCGATGAGTATCATCGGGAGCAGCAGGGCTAGGTGGGAGAAATCGAGTGTCGCAAATTATCGTAAATCCCGACGAGCAGCGAGCGTTCGCCAATGCCCTTGAGGATTTGGTGCGGGAGATGTCGTCCCGCGAGCGAGCTGTCACTAGTCATCTCCATGACCTCAGAAAATCGTGGCAGGATACGCACGCCAAGTCCTTTGAGCGCAGCCACGAGGAGATGAGTCTCTACCTAAGTGCGTTTTACCGGCGTGCGGAAGATTACGCGAGATACCTTCGCAGGAAAGCCGCCCTAGCTGATAAGTATTTGGGCTGCGGGCGGTAGTGGGTAGCCAGGCCGACCTCCGGGACAGTCGCGTCCTAGAGCGGTTGCTTGAAGTGCTCGACCGCTTGGCCCGGCCGCTCGAAGAAGTCGCCTCAGAGGCCAAGCGGGACGCTGGGCCGCGCATGAGGCGTCTCGAAGAGGCGATCGGTAGCGGGCGGGACCGAGTCGACGCAGCAGAGCGTGCTCTTGCTGTCGCCGACGAAGAGTCATTCGGATCGTGCGAGGATGGCGTCGAGGAGGCGCGCGCTCAATTGCGCGAGCTGGAAGAGGCCGCCGACGATGTTCGAGAGGCCGCCGGACGGTATCGAACCGCCTCACGGGACCTGCGCGCGATGCAGCGACAAGAACTACCGGCCGCTTCCAAATTTCTTCGAGAGCAGATCGACGCCGTGCACGCCTATACAAGCTTTCACGTCCGTTCAGGCGAAGTAGGCCGCGGACTTGCGAGAGGCGGAATGAGCGATAGCGATGCGGCCGCTCATATCGCTACGCCGGCGCTACCGCCGCTCCCATCCGGCTACCAATGGATTCCGCTGAACCGCATTATAATCCCGGATGAGGATCGCCTGGAGTTCAAGAAGGTTGACAGGAACGTTATCGAGACCGGCATGCAAGCATTTAGCCGGGATATCCTGCCGTCGCTCAACCACGCGGGTTTTTCCCGCGATTACTTAGCATCCCTAGACCAGGCCGTTGGTCGCTGTAACGGCGGCATTGTACATTCGGAGAGCCTTGCTAATTTGTATGATATATTCTTCGGCTCAGACCCAATCGCTGCCTCGCCGACGACGAGTGGGACGCTAGATCTCTCAAGTGGAAGGCATCGGGCCGCAGTTGCAAGGGGCTTGGGCTGGACGCACGTGCCAGGACGAATGCTCGGGGGCAGTCAGTGAACGAGTCCATCGCGAGAATCGACGCCCGTAGACACGAGGTCGAGGAAGCCTACCGCGATGCATCTCAGTCGTGGCGCGACGACACTGCTGTTTTCTACCGGCGACGTTTTCACGAGACGATCGTGCGCGCCATAGAGTGCTATTCCGACGCCCTGACTAAGCTCGATGAAGCTTTATGCCGCGCGGAGGACGCTACTAGGAACTGAGTGCTATCGCAGGGTCGCCCTAACGCCGACATTACGCGATGCAGATCGCCGGTCCGGATATTGGTAATATGTGGGGCGAAGACCAAGCGCTGAGCGAGATCGGTCGGGGAACGAGACACCTCGTATCTCAAACCTTCACGCCATCGGCGTAAGGCATATGACCTGTTCACTCGAATGCAAGCCACGGGGCGTCAGCATCCGCTTGACAAGGCTCGGCAGATGAAGCCGAACAGGTCTTCGGCCGGGCGAATCGTTGCGACCAATATAGGGGATGCCACTATGCGGAAGAGTCAGGTTGCCGCCGTGGGCGCATTGCTATGTGTAACGGGGACGGTTTTGTCAGGATGCGCTGCAATAGAGCAGCAAATGCCGATAGTTGCCCTTTTCGATACTGGGCCGCAACCTCCAAATATATCTCTCCGGCAGGAACGCCTTCTCGAAGTGCCGCGGTATCGCCCTGTTCGGTCCTGCACATATAATGCAGGCTATGGTCCTCAGAAATCCACGCAAAGTATCTCGGTTCAGTCGGTAAGGGATCGCCTACTTGTCACATCGGATGATAATGCCGGCGGGAGATCAACGGCTTTAATTTCTGGAAATGGTCACAGATACAGCTTTAACGTTGTCGGAAGAAACGGTGCCCACATCAGCTCTGATCGATGGGCGGGGCAAGCTTCCGCCGATGGCGGTCCCGTCATGAATAACATGGACCTCTTCATGCCCGAGTACATCCCTGGACAAAAAGACCTTGGAGACGTCATCTCGTTTATAAATGACTCGCGCGGAAGTCCCCGCGCCGCTTTCGTCTATATGGGTGCTGGAATTTATCAAGGTAGAGAGGTTCTGCTCTTGAAGCTAGTGATGAACCCGACTAGTATCCGTCCAGACTTAAGCCATTCTGTTGGCTTCAGCCTAGTCGATAGGAGTCGCGGGCTTTCAATAATGCTTTCTGTATTTAGAAGCCCGAACATAAGACTTACCTTGCAAGGATGCAGCGATTGAGGTCAGTTATATACTGATCCGCCTAACCTCTCGCACTCGCTTTTGCTGGCCTGCGTCTCCTGACCATATGGCAATATGCAAGTGATGGTCCCCGCAGGAAGCGTGTTCTCGATTCTGGGCTGAGGAGATTGGGGAGCAGCACGGTCACTGGTGTTGGCTGTTACCTGATCCGGCGTGGGCATCCAGCCTTCCAAAAAGGCTATCCGATCAGAGTATGCATGTTCGATACAAGGAACATCGCCACAGCTACTCCGTGCCTTTAGCCATGCCCGCTGACTTTGCCGAAGGCGATCTTTGTCCACGTCACCGGCGCGCGCCATAGCCGTCGAGTAAAGGTCGGCTTGGCGGCGGTCGGAATCGGCAAGCGCCGAATTTGTACAGATTTGCGTTTCGACCCAAGCGCTCGCGGCACCGCAGTTGAAGCTTGTGGTGAACGTCGCTGGGCTGACCATGCTCGGAGATGAATCCGCTACGGGCGCTTGAATAGGTTGGGCGCTTGTAGCGGGAGGGGTCGCTTGGTTCGGTGACCCGTTCGGTGAGCTGACGATCCTCGAAATCAGGTACAATAGAAATATCGCGCCCAGCACCCAGACCCAATATTTGGCCGTGGATGACGGCGACGACGGCGACGACGACGCCGTCGCCGGTGCGGGAACCGACGTGGGCGCAGGAGACGCCGGTGTGAACGCAGTGACCCCCGACGGATAGGGAAACAGCGGGGCAACAGTTTGAGAAATTTGGGGAGCGACTGGAAGCGAAATAGTGCCCCGATCTACTCCGCGCGCAAACTTGGCAAGAGCCTCTGCAGCAGCGTTCGATGTCGTTCCGTTGGTCGAAGTGGCTAAGGCAGCCAACCAGTCGCTTGCTTCTGGGCGGTTGGTGGCTGGTCCATTAAAGCACCGATCAAAGAGAAGTCTATGTGGCAGTGGGAGAAGGACGTGCAATGAGTCGTGGACGGGACGAAAACGCCGGTCCGGTTGAATCGCGTATGCATAGTGACCAGCGTCGAGTTTCTCCTGCCGGCTCGTCAGCCCAGGGGCGTCTGAATCGCAGTCAAATGGGTGGATATCACGGTTAAGTAGCCTAAAAATATGAATGCCAAGTGCGAATAAGTCTTGAGACTTACCGAGTTCCGAGATCGGTCTTCCCCGCCCCTCTGGGCAACGGATTCCGGGGGCGACAGCGGACGCTGGAAACCTGCCTTGCGAAGCGGGTATGCTAAACCCATCGCAGTCGATTAGAGAAACTGCGCCATTCAGCTTGCTCAGCCAGATATTTGTATCGTTGAAGTCGACCGCGAAGATCGCTTGGGCGTGGAGTTCTTGGAGTCGCGCCGCGAGATAGCTTCCAACAGCGATTCTGAACTCATAGGTTTCATTTATGCGTAGGGCCGCCCGCTCTCTCGGGACCCAGAATTTTGCGAGCGAAGCTGCCCGATCAGAGTGTAATCGAGGCATTGTGAAGCCGAGAAGTCTCCGACGCTGCGGTTCGCCGTAAAGTGCTTCTATTGGCCAGGCGAATTTTGGTACGTCGGCGGCACCATCCTTGTAATAAGTCTGCAATCCTTTGAACGTGAGCATCGCTTCAATCCGTGACTTCGCGTCTACTAACTCAGCCGCGTCCATCGATGGGAGAAAGCGTTTGATAACAAGCGAGGCATTCGACGGATCAAGCCCTATTTTTCCCTTTGCCCCCCTAGGGGGCACTTTAGCATACGAGGGAATCAATACTCGCTGATTTCCCGAACGATCAAATGCGAATAACTGCTCCGGGCCCGACATACTTTAGTTAACCGCCCGACGCTGGACAATTAGCAAAGTCTTATCATCGTCAACGACCTGGGAAGCTTCGTTTGATAGGAGCTCGGTTAGCTGGTTTGTGGAGACCTCATTCTCTGATTGGATGGTGAACCTTAGGATCGGGCCTAAAAACATTGCGTCCAATTCATCGGAACTATTGAGTACAAATGGAGAGACGCCGTCAGTCATAGCTAATATGAAGCAGGAGTCATCGAATGGCGTCACTCGGAGATGTTGTCGCCAGTTGCTCATAGAAAAGAAGAAAGCCTGGCCGGCATACTCGCCTTCTTCTGGCAACGAGGCGTGCTTCGCGCGATACCACTCGCCGTCAAAGTTCAGTATGTCTTCAGGGAGTGCAACCGCTAGGCCGTCGCCGAGGTGGAAAAGGTATCCTTGCTGACCTTCGACAACAAACCCAACCAGAGTCGAGTGATACATCGCTAACCGATCACTGTCCGTCCCGCCGTCTGGTTCCGAAGCCGTATCTTCGATGATAGCTAATCGCACACCCTCGATTACCTCCTCCAAAGTGCTTTGAAGAGCCATCGGCGCCGCGCTCTGCTGGAATAGTGCGAGGCGCGTTGGGCTATCCTTCAATCGTTCAAGGACCGCCGTTACTAGCCGGCGTGCGCCCTCCGCCCCCCGGGCGGCGCTGCCTGCGCCGTCCGCGACGACGCCAACCGCGAAGCTTCCATCAACATATGATGAGTGCGCGTCCTCTGAGCCTTTGCCGGCCTGAACATGAGAGTAACCAGTTGCACAAGCGACTATAGCTTCATAGACGAAGGAAGCTCGCGACCTTCTCTTTCGGAGCTGCCACATGAGATGACCTGTCTGCTAGAAAAGAAGATGCTTCGCTGGACCGACCGGATTATCCTCTTTGTAGGGCACGGCTTCGGGAGCATCTCCAGGGCTTGACGTCGACGCGACGGCGAGTGCCCTACCTAGGAAATCAAAGAATTGCGCGAACCCCGACTCATCATAGATAGGTACTATCTTCTCGGACGGCGATTTAAGTTCTGCGAGCTTCTCAACGTCTGCTCCTTCGGACGATGTAAGAATCGCTACAGGCCAAATCTGGACGTGTTTACCAGCCATTGCTCGTTGCGCATCGTCGACTGCCTGTCGCCAGTCTTCGTCCGAATCTGTGGGAGCACCATCGGACATGACAACCATTACCGGCCGCGTATAAGGACGACGCTCCGCCTTGAATGTCCGCTTGAGATTTTCGATCTCGCTCAGCCCGAGGCGTACTGCAGCACCTAATGGTGTCTCACCCGATGGCGTCAGCATCGGCACGTTAAAGTCTGCACCATCCACCCACTCGCCAATCTTTTCCGCTGATCCGCCGCACCGGATTACAAGGATCTTCGACCTGTGACGGACCAGTTCTGATTCCTGCAAAAATTGCTTAAACTCTTTAAGAGCTCGATTCAGGTGATCTATGCGATTGTCGGTGGTCATAGACCAAGAGGAATCAACGATCAGCACGCACGGCGTCTGCTGCTCACGATGGACAACCTGTCGAATGCCGTCGAAACTCTCTGCCATCTATCGACTCCAAATGCGACGCATAAGCATCGAGCGCTAACTCACCGATGAGAAAACCACGCCGGAATTTCGAGTTCCGGTGCCTCTTGAACAACTATCCGCGAGAAGATCGCAAAAAAACCTATCCTGCCCCAACCCCATATCCAATTCATCCCCGGAACGAAGTAAAAGACTACGGTTGCGCCCTTAAGAAGTATCCAAAGTGATAACGCCATAGCCGGTGAGATCGCGAGTGCGGAAGCAAGCCGGTCGCCGCTCGGCCACGGCGTTGAGGCGTACATAATCAGGATAAGACACCAGAGCAGGGTCGTCTCGAATCTGAACCAGCTCAACGTAGCAGCATCCAGTACTCTTCCCCCCCAACCTAGGCCGAACGATCCACGGCGACGTGATGGCAATCGATATCGGAGATACGGTATAGATCGCATGCTGCCCCCGCTCTCGACTCACCATCAAACTCGCCTGTCGATCGTCATGCGACGCGCGAGCAACCAGCTTATCACAATCTCGATGCGCGGCAATCGGGCGCGCAATGCGTCAGCACAGCGCGAATTGCCCATCGCGACAAATTAGCGGTGCGAGCTTTCCACCCACCGCTTCGCGCGCACTTGCCCGCCGTCCGCGCGATTATGCATTAATGTATGCCGCTGACCCTTTGCGGTATGAGACTTAGATGTCATTCGATGTGCGCCAACTCCGCTATGCGATCGCAGCAGCCGATCACGGCAGTTTCTATCGCGCGGCGCGCGCGTTGGGCATAGAGCAATCAAGCCTCAGCCGGAACATTTCGAAGCTGGAGCAGGCGATCGGCACGCCCATTTTTGAGCGTTCGCGGGCGGGCGTTTCCACGACGGTCGCCGGCGATGCCTTCCTTCGTGGCGCGCGGCCGATGGTCGCCAGCGCCGATAGACTAGTGGTGATGATGCGTGCGGCGGGCCAGGGCCGGGCCGGCGGGCTGCGACTGGGACACAACAGTTCGATCTCCGCCGGGAATCTGCGCGCCACAATGATTAGCTGGCGGCAGGCCGAGCCTGACGTAGACGTGGATTGTGTCGAGACAGATCGCAGCATTCTGCTTGCTGGGCTGGACACCGGCGAAGTGGACATCGCGGTTCTAATGGGGGCGATCCGGTATGCCGGCTGTCAGAATGAGACGTTCTGGAGCGAGCGAATGTTCGTCGCGCTGCCGGCCGCGAATCCACTCGCCCAGCGCGAACTTGTGCATTGGACGGATCTAAGGAACGCGCGGTTTGCGCTAACGGCCGCGGATCCCGGCCCAGAGATGCGCGATATTTTGTTAGGTCGGCTGGCGGCGTCGGACGTAAAGCCCGAGATCAGTATACATCAATGCAGCCGTGAGACGATCCTGAGCGTCCTAGGTGACCGCGACCATGTCACGCTGGTCTGTGAGGGCTCCACGGGCACGCGCTACCCCGATGTCGTCTATCGACCGATCCACGGCGAGCAGGGTCCGGCGCTGATAGGCTATTCGGGATATTGGAGTGGCGCCAATCGCAATCCGGCGCTGCGGCGGTTCCTTGAATTCATCAAAGCGCGCTACGCGCTGTCATTTGATATTCCGGAGAGATTCCAGTAAATTAAGCTGCCATTCTTGGAGTTCGCACCATGTTGCAAGGCAGGACAATCATCATCGTGCTCGTCACGTTGGTCATCGGCTTCGCTAGTGGTTTCGTCTTGCGGCCGGTCATCGCTCCGGCGCAGCACGCTGCGTCCCTAAATGTCCCGTCGTCGCCCGTCGGTGCGGTGCAAAGCGAGGTGCGAGGCACGCAATATTTCGTGGCGCATGTCGAGGAGGCCCGGCAGGTAGTTGCCGAATGCCGCGATGGCTCGGTGCGTGGTGGTGAATGCGCCACCGCCGAGGAAGCCATCATCAAGATCGACGCCCAGGAACGCCGCAAGCGGTTCCTTGGCAACTGATCGCAGCTTTACGCTTAGGCTTTCGCGCGAGTTCGCCGGCGTGAGAACCCGCGGTCGCTTGCCATGAAGCGCTCCAGCATGGGCGCGACAAGCTTCTCCGGCGGGGCGGGATCACCCCCCGTTTCAGCAGCGAGAGCGGCGGCGTAGGCAACAAGATCGCGATGAACGGCGGCTGGCACTTCTACCGCCAGCTTCATCGGGCGGTCATCGGCGAGCGGCCCGAGCTTCAACTTGGTCATCGCAATGCTCCGATAGGTTCGAGAACAAGATCGCGGGTCAAAAGGACGCGCAGCGGATGGCCTGGCCGGATGGTGAGCGTCGGCTTCACGTCGAGCTGGCGACGCACGATCTGCTGGCCGGATTGGTTGATGGTGTCCTGCGTTCCTTGACGGATTGCTCGGGTGAGGTTGCCATCGCCGTCGTTCCCCAACTCGGCCCCGACGCCGAGCAACGTCGAAATGGCGGCGGCTTTGAGAAGGTTGCCCCAATGCTGGTTGACGCGATCCTGCAATCCGGCGAACCCGGCTCCATCCGCGCCCGGCTGACGCTCGAGAATGATCGAGCGGCCGTCCGGCAATATCAGCCGGTCCCATGCGAGCAGCACGCGAGTCTGACCGGCGACGATTTCGCTATCATATTCGCCTATCAGACGGGCACCCTGCGGGATCAGTAGAGTCCGGCCGGTGATAGAGTCATAGACATTTGCCGTTACCTGCGCGGTGATCTGGCCCGGAAGGTCGGAGCGGACGCCGGTGATAAGCGCTGCCGGGATGATACTGCCGGCCTGCACGACATAGGGCGATGCCGGAGGCGCAAGACGCTCTGCGCTCACGGTGCTTTGGTTCGATGCCTGCGCCATGAAGGCGCGCTTCCCGGCTTGGTCGCCTTGGGCGACCTGCTGAGCGGGTTCCTGCGGGGTCGGCGCCGGCGAACCCGGCATCGCGGCGGGTTCGGCGGTAGCGCGCGCGCCGCCGCCGCTGGCGAGGAAGACCGAACTGGTGCGAGCCGCGTCGCGCTGCTGTTGGGCGCGTTGGCGAGCGGCTTCGGCGGCCTGAGCGGGCGGATCGGGCTGGCCTGCCTGCGCGCCGACTGGCGGCACGGGGACGGTATCGCCGCGCTGTTGTGCCGAGACGATCGGGCGGCCGAGATCGCCGGGGAGCGGCGGACCGAGCTGCGGTGCCTGAGCGTAATCGCGCGGCCCCGAGTTAATGGCTTCCGAGGTAGCGCGACCGCCGGTGTTATAGAGTTCTGCGGCTTGGCGCGGGCTGGCCGGCTTCAAGGCGTAGATCAAGGAGCCGCCGATGCCGAGCCCAGCGGCGACGCCGATCGCGGCCAGCGCCTTCCTCGAAAGACGCATGACGCGCGGTGGTTGACCCCTGAGCTGGAAAGCGTGCGGATCGAGGCTGGCGGCCTGCGGCGTGGCCGGCACGGCGGCGGGGATGTCGTCGAGATCACTCACGACCGCCCCCGCGTCCATCGTCTCGCACAATACGCACGCGGCGTGCATTGCGCCTATCGCCCAAGCGCAACTCGGCGGCGGCGAACAGTCGATCTACGACCATGTAGCGGCCTTGAACGCGGTAGTTGACCAGCTCGGCGTCGCCGGTCGCGCCCGTCACGAACAGCGGCGGCATCTCGCCCTGCGAGATCCCAGCCGGAAATTCGATGAAGACCTGCCGTCCGTCGTCGAACGCGCGGGCCGGACGCCACGGCGCACGATCGCCCTCGATCCGGTAACGGAAATTGAGCGCGGACACGTCGACGCCGGTCGCCACTGGCGCAGCAGCGGCAGCGGCCCCGTTGCGACCCTGCAAGGCAATGAGCTGGTCCTGCGGATAGGTCCAAGAGACCGATGCCATGTAAGTCGTCGGGGTCGCGCGTA
>JBBQVV010000164.1:0-14233 GCA_038211235.1 Chthonomonadales bacterium
CATTCCTCAGGGCAGTTCAGACGTGAGCCTCAATCTCAAGATTTCGCGTCTGCAGGGCGTGGACTCTCAAGAGACCAGGGTGTTCATTGGCGGGGTGATTGCCGGCGATTCGGACAAGCCGGCCTTCGATCTCTCGTTCCCGCTAAAGGACGTGCCGACGGGCCCCACAGAGATCGACATCGTCGCGATCGGCAAGGACGGTCAGCGTTACGCGCCGGAACGAGTATCCGTTCAAGTCAACAATCGCGTCTGGGACGCCTATGTCATCACAACCAAAGAGTTCCTGGCTGTCAAAGAGAGCCTTCCGCAGCTGGCAATGCTGGAACAGGACGCCATTACATCGTTCGATCGCGCGCGGCAGGATCCGACGTTTGTCAAGGCCAATAGGCTGAAGACACCCACTGCCAGTACCGCACCAGGAACCCTCTCATTCGACCTGCTATCCCGGTACAAAACGCCAGGCAGGACGGGAGAGGCCATCGCCGGCGCCCGAAGCGCTCTCGCGGAGATGGCCCGGATGCAGCTGGAGAACGGGCGTCTATACAAGAAAATCAAAATGCTCCCGGCAGCCAAAGGTTTCTTCCAGCAGGCGGTCAAGGATGCAGGAGAGGCGTCCGCGACGGGAGTCGCCGCGCTGGCTGAAATCGCGGCGCAGGAACCGCCTCCGTAGAGGCGCGCCCGGATTGTCCGGAGGGTCCGCAATGAACAGACGCGCGTCGCTAGTTATAATCGCCGGGGCTGCAGTCGTCGTCTGCACGGCGCTCGTCCTGCGCCACGGAGATCGGCCCGCGATCGGCGATGCCGCGACGTTTCTCAAGTGCGGCGCAGTGGGCTGCAAAATGTGGAGCGAGCCTCACAAACAGATGACCATCCTGGCGCCGGGCAAGACAATATCGGAGGTACAGACGCTGCTCGTCACCGAGTTGAATGCCGGGGTGAAGGACCTACGGCTCCGGTGGAAGTCCCACTCGTTCCGAATTCGCGACCGGGGGAGGAAGCCAACAAGCAGGAGTGTGGAGAAAACGGAACTCATTCGTGAAGCGCTGTCGCCGAGAGGGGACATCGGGGTGACAAGACTTGAACTTGCGACATCTAGTTCCCAAAACTAGCACTCTACCACTGAGCTACACCCCGATGGACCTATTATATTCGACGCCTCGCTGTAAGTCAAGCCGAGCGCGCCCGCAGGTTAAGGCATTGGCTTCGTGTAACTATCCACGTGACGGGCGTACCCAATACCGTAGCGCCCTTGAAACCTATTCCCTAAAACCCATTTCCTACAAACTAGAACCTGCCCATACATCGCTGCGCCGGCGCGACGTTCCAATGCTTTCCGGCAGTAGGAGTTTCCGATGCGATCGATCCGGACTGCCGGGATGCAAACCCTGAGTCGACTGATTGCCTGCGCGGCGATCCTCTTTGGCGCCGCGGTTGCCGCGATCGGCGCCGCTCCGCCGGAGCCGAACTGGCCCCCGAAGACGATGCCGATCTCGTTCTGGTGCGGGCCCCCGGAGCCGTACATCACACTCGAGCAGTACCGGCAGATCGCTGCCGCGGGCTTTAACATCGTGATGCCTCCGTGCGACGGTGATATCACCGTCGCACGAAACCGAAAGATTCTGGAGACAGCGCGGGCCGCAGGACTCAAGGCGGTGATTCAGGACAAACGCATTCCGTTGTCACTTCGCGGCAACCCGACTGCGCTCGCGAACCTGGTCGCGGTCGTGAAGGAGTATAAGCGGTACCCCGCGCTGCTGGGCTACTTCGTAACCGATGAGCCTGGCGCCGACGCGTTCGCAGGGCTGGCGGAGGTAGTTGCGGAGCTGAAGAGACTGGACCCGGAGCACATCGCCTTCGTCAACCTGCTGCCAAGCTACGCGACGAGCGATCTCAACACCGTTCCGAGCCAGCTAAACACGGACACATACGATCGCTACCTCGACCGATATGTAACCATGGTGAAGCCGGCGGTATTAAGCTGGGACTTCTACCACTTCATGACGAACGGAGATCGGCCGGGGTTTTTCGGCAATCTCTACGCCGCGCAGCGTGTGGTGGTTTCGACGCAGCCGCCGATCCCGTTCTGGCAGATCGTGCTCTCCGTGCAACACGGACCCTATCGTGCGCTGACAGAGGCCGAGCTGAGGTTCGAGGCGATGCAGACGCTCGTGCACGGCGGCTCCGGCATCCTCTACTTCACCTACTGGCAGCCAAACGATCCGAGCTTTCAATGGAGCAATTCGATCCGAAACCGCGACGGGACGCCAGGTCCTCTGTATGAGCCTGTCAAGCACGTGAACGCGGAGGTCAAGACGCTCGCAAAGTACATTTATGATTCAGTCCTCGTGTCTACGTTTCAATCGGGAGAGATTCCCGGCGACGGCCACGCGTCGGCCGGCGACCTACCGATCCACGTGACCGGCCCCGGAAACCTGAGCGTCGGCTTCTTCCGTGGCTCGGGCGGGCATGTCTACGGCCTCGTTACGAACCGAGACTACAAGGCCTCCGTATCGACGAAGCTAAGTCTCCACGTGGGCAAGCGAGACGTAGAGACTCTGGACCTGGCCACGAACAAGTGGAAGAAGATCGGCGCGGTTGGGAACGACGGCGATACGGTCGTGAGCCTGGATCTCGGTCCGAGCGGCGCGGCCCTCGTGCGCTGGCTTTAGAAGAGAGTGCATGCCACGACCGCTATATCCGCGAAGCGATCAAATGTTCAGCGGTACGGCAGGGGCATTGTTTACCCGTATGGGTCTCCCGCCGAGCCCGATAGCCCTGTTTTTTCACGAAACGGTCAGAATGATGAACGTAGCGTTGGGCTTGCCCGTAACTTGTCCGTGCGGATGGACCTCCGTGCGCGTCATGCATTATGCCCGCTAGCCACGAAACATGTTCTTGAGGACAAACCAGACATTGGCCGGGCGCTCGGCCAGGCGGCGCATGAGGTACGGGTACCAGTAGTTGCCGAACGGCGTGTAGACCCGCATGCGGTTGCCCCGTTCGACCAGGCCCGACTGTAGATCCCGCCGGATTCCATAGAGCATCTGGAATTCGAAGCGATCCCGCTCGATGCTCTCCGTGCGAGCGTGCTCCAGTGTCGCGCCTATCATCCGTTCATCGTGAGTCGCGATGCCGGGATAGTTGCCGTCGCTCAACAGCCGTTTCATCAGGCGCACGTAGTTCGCGTCGACGTCTGCCTTGTCCGGAAACGCGACCGTTTCCGGCTCGTTGTAGGCGCCCTTGCACAGCCGTACCCGCGCTCCCATTCCGATGAGGTCCTCCACGTCCTCGGCGCTGCGCCGGAGATAAGACTGGATCACAACGCCGACGCTTCGAAACCTCTCGGACCCCTTCCACAACTCTCCGAACAGGTCGAGCGTTCGCTGAGTGTAGTTGGAGCCCTCCATGTCGATTCGGATAAACTGATTCGGTCCGGCCGCTGTCAGCAGGCGAACCATATTTCGGAGGCAAAGCGCTTCGTCGATGTCAAGTCCCAACGCCGTAAGCTTCAGCGAGACGTTTGCGTCCCCGCCGCTCTTCCGGATCGCCTGGAACAGCCGCAGATAGGTGTCAACCGTCGCTGCAACTTGCTCCTCGTTTCTCACGCTCTCGCCCAGCAGATCCAGCGAGGCGGCGATTCCCTGTGCGTTGAGGGCGGTAACGGCCGTCATAGCCTGGTCGATCGTCTCACCCGCAACGAATCGGCGAGAGAGCCTTGCCGCCGAATGGTTGTGTCGAGCGAATGTCTCGACCTGCTTGCTATCCGCCAGTTTTAGCAGTAGGGTCCGTGCGAGCATTCAGTTATCGGTCACCTGGATAACGCGATTCATCGCCTGGTAGGTGTCATCCGCGAGTCGCTCCCGGCGGATCTCGCGGCTGCCGAATGAGACTACGCGATAGGTGACGACCCGATAACCGACCGCCCCAGGATTGCGCAGATAGGATCTCCCCGAGGTTCCACCGGGTCTGTAAACGACGCGCGTCAGACGCTGAGGCTCGACGGAATCGAGCACCTCGGAATCGATGTCCACGGCTTCTCGCGGACGCTCCGCGCCGTACAGCCTGATCTCCATCCGGTCGCGGCTAATCGTCGACCGGATTCGGATGGGCCACAGGTAGGGATTTCGGAACTGCAGGTCGACGACCTTCTGCGCCACGGCCGCGTCGCGTCCCGGCGGAACATAGTGCGGCGCGAACACATGGCTGTGCCGCTCGATAATAGGCAAACCGGCCAGGAGCGCCGCGTTGTAAAGCGTTGTGGACGTCTGGCAGACTCCGCCACCGTACGCTCGCACAAGCTCCCCGTCGTAGCTTACCGGCGCCTTGAGAAAGCCCTGGTCGAACGACCACGACTTGACGACCCTGTTGAACGAGAAGGTCGCGCCGGGCCCGATAAGCACGCCGTTCAGCGCCCGCGCCGCCTTGCGCGCATTCGTTCGCTGGCTCGCCGTCCGCCCCTCAAGGCTCGTGGCATAGCCCGCGATCTCCACCTCCCTGGACACGGGACCGCCGAGACTGCCGAACATTAGCGCTACGAGTGCGAGCAGTATCGCAAACGCGGAGCCGACGGCGATCCCGGAGACCACGCGGAGCCGGTCTACGGCCGTTCGCTTGTCGAGTGACGTGGAAGTTATCATGGCGTTATGTGTTCGGAATGTTGTGCTATCGGGTACTGCACACGCGTCTCATTCTACTTCACGGTAATCCGCGCCTCCGCGGATTCAGCGCGCGTATCCGGGGCATACATTCCCTGTGCCATTGCCGGCATCACGTGATAGACTCCGGGGGTCTGCGCACGCAGATTGTACTCGATCGTGTGCTCACCCTTGGAGAGCGTGCGACAGAAGAAGGCGATCCGGTCATCGCGAACATCCACGGCCGACCACCAGTAGCCCCACTCGGTCACATCTTCGGCGTCGCCTCGCTCGTTGACTTCGCAGCCGGCAGGGAAGGCGTCTTCGACCAGTACGTAGCTCAAATCGCGCGGCGACTTGATCGTCAGCCGGATCCGGACCCAGTCGCTGCCGCTCAATTCGTTATTTGTCGGCTCCGTCTGATCCGTAAAGTAGCCCGAACCTGCGGACTTGGGTACCACGCGCAGGTATTCGCGCTTGATCTGAAGCTTGGGATTGGCGAGCACGGGGAGGTCCTCGGTCGCCACGACCTGCCGGAACTGGACCGAGTAGAAGATAGCACTGTTTCCTCCGACTCGCTCAAGCGTGATGTCGTTCTTGTCCGCCCGCAGTGCAGTGGGAGCGATGCGGACCGCGACTTCCTTCTCCTTGATGAGTTCCGGGGTAAGTTCAAACGTCTGGTAGGGCGTTCCGTTGAGACCGATTCGCACGCTTCCTGTCGCGCTGACTTCGCCCTGGCTCGCGAGGTAGTCGCAAAAGGCAGCCAGTGTCAGCGCCGTGTCCCGCGTGTTGATCCAGTAGCTTCCGTTGCGCCGAAGCATAAGCCACGAGAGGACCTGCGCAACGCGGGGATCGCGCGCGCTTTCCGCGACCAGAGCGCGCAAACAGACCGCAGTCGTGCCCACATCGTTCCAGTCGCTGCCGTCCTTTGCGCTGCTCCAGTGCAGTTGTCCATCCGCGAACACGGCGCGCCTGCTCAGCTCCGTCACGACGGCCCGGTCCTGCCTGCCGAGAAGGCGATCCACCAGAACCATGTAGGCAAGCGCGTCCGGGCGAAGTTTCGTCAGTGCGATCGGGCGCGATCGCTCGGCCCGCGCGGTCCTCAGGTCACCCGTGAGCGCCAGAGCATACATGAGGAACGCCCGATCGCTCAGGTCGGTGTTCACGTCCGCCGCCATCTTCGCGGCGGCCTTGCGGGCGCGGGCGACCACATTCTCGCTCACGGAGTAGCCCTGCGCCTCCGCTGTCGCCATCCCATACATAACGTACGCCGTCATCCACGGGTTGTCGGTATCGTGCTCCCACCAGCCCCAGGCTCCTGTCTCGGCATGCTGAAACCGGTAGAGCCGCTGCAGGCCGTTTCGTACCATCGTTGGCAGCTCGGCGGCCTGTGCGGTGGTGGCGATACCGTGCAGCTTCAGGGCGCGTTGCACGAGCAGGTCCGGCAGAAATCGGCTCATCGTCTGTTCGGTGCAGCCATACGGAAAGCCGACCAGGTAGTCGGTCGCGCCTAGAAGCGCGGAGGAGACGGAAGGCGTGATGCGGACGGTCAATCGGCTCAGTCCCGGAACGGCCGCGGGGTCGACGCGGATCACCTCGCTCTCAGGATGACTGCCGGAAAGCTCGCCCGCGTAGGCCTGGACGTCTTCCCTGCCGTGCGGGCGGATCGGGAGCGCGTTCTCCAGTCCATCCGTGTATTGGGCGCCAGAGGCATCTCTGGCAGTCCAGGCTTTCACGGTCAACTTCGCGTCTCCGTAACTGTCCGCCGTTACGGGCCACTTCACCTCACCTATCTGACCCGAGCTGAGTTGGATGGTCTGTATAGCCTGTCCGCCGACGGTCAGATTCTCCGTGGTCAGGTGAACCGTGGCGGTCTGGGCCATCCCCGTGTTGTTGTGCACGAATGCGACAAGCTCCGATCGATCCTTCTGCGTGAGGAAGCGCGGCGACTGCAGTCGGACCAGGAAGTCCTTCGTCGAAACGATCTTGTTGGTCGCGCGTCCGAGGCGCGTGTCGACCGTGTGTGCCGTGGCGGTCGCTCTCCACGTCGTCAGACTGTCCGGCAGGTTGAAGCTTACCATCGCATTCCCCGTCGCATCGGTCGTTACGTACGGGTCCCAGAACGCCCTATCGGGGAACTTCTTGCGGGCTGTGATTTTCGGCTCCGACTTATCCGCGTCTCCCAGGTACTGGATTGCGAACGAGTACTCGGTCGAAACCAGGTTTGATCTTCGAGGATAGAACTCGTCGCGAAGCGCTGCCGGATCGTCCTCTTTGAGCGCGTAGATTGCCTCGTCGACAACTCCAAACGAGAGCTCGCAGCGCTGCGGGCGGCCCAAATCATCCACCGCGTGAATGTGGTAAGTGATTCGATCGCCCGGCCCATATCTGGGGAGCTGTGAACTACCCGGAGCTGTCCGGCGGTCTGGCGCCACCTCCACATGGAGCTCCTGCTGCGGCGTGGAGACGCGCAGCGATGCCGAGCTCTGCGCGATGTGTTTGTCCCGTACGTAGCAGGCGGCGATAAATGCGTTTGGCCCGAACTCGCGCCGGACCGGCACATAGACCACGCGACTCTTGCGGTCCATGAGCACGGTCTGCTGGTCGTAGAGTCGCTCACCCTCGATCGTCAACAGTACCGTCTCGCCGGTACGCTGTGCGTTGATCAGGACCCGTGCCGTATCGCCAGCCTTATAACGGCGCCTGTCGGTAAGCAGCGCGAGATCCGCATACTCCGTGTCAAGATCGCCGCCACTGTCAGCTGAGACATAGAGGCTGCCGCGGCTGACGATCACATGTCCCAGGCCATCGTGTGCGCGCAGCTTCATCACGAACTCGCCGGTCCTGGGCGGGGTTACGGCAAGCGAATACCGGCCGTCACCTCCCAGCGTGATCTGCTGCAGGCCAGTCCGCTTAAACTCGAGACTGCCGGCAGTCCAGGTCTGATATCCCAGCTCGACCTCAACCGGAACGTTACCAACGGGTTTGTTGTCGTAATCGCGCGCGGCGATCCTAACGGTTGCGGACTGTCCGGGTGCGGTCACGTATCCGTCCGGAGTCGCCGAAATGTGAAAGTCACCGGGTGTTATCAGTGCGGCGCCGTCGCCCTCGGCCTCACGGTTCTCGCCCTCGGTAACGGTTGCGGTGAGCGTGTAAGTTTCGGAGGCTCGCATGAACTTCGGCCGCTCTGCGCTCTGGGTCGCGAATGTAATGACCGCCTTCCCGTTCCCGTCAAGGCGAGTCTCGCCGTGCGTGACCGTTGCGCCACTGTACTCATGCATGCCTCGGCCGACACCGGGTTGGGAAGCCTCATCGGACGGGTCGCCCGGATCGTCCGTGGCATCCTCCGTGCTCCAGTCCGGCGAGCTGGTCACAGCGTACTTGACTTTAGCGCCCGCCACCGGGGCGCCGAAATAGAACTGTGCCGAGATCGTCATTCGGACCTGTTCGCTCTGTCCGTACCGTTTCCTGTCCGGAGTCACCGTAACCGCGAATTCGGGTTTGCGGTACGAGGCGATGACGATATCGTGCGTATGCTCGCCGCCGTCGATCGTGGTCTTCATGGTATAGACCCCGGTCGGAGCCTCCGAGTTGACTTCCAGATCGCCCGCGATAGATCCAAAGCGGTTTGTAGTGAGGGTCTGGCTGTAGACGCGCTCGCCAGTCGGGTCGCGAAGTTCAACATCAACGGTTTGGCCGGCCGGAACGCTATACCGCGCCTGCGTCTCGATGGGCTCCCGATTGGTCTTACGAAGTATGCTCTTGAACGAGACATGCTGGCCGGGCCGGTAGATCGGACGATCGGTATAGGTATGTACCGTGAAAGCATCGCTCGTTTCATCGCGGTCTTGGCTACGCTTTACCACGGCCTCGTCTTCGCCGCGTACGGCGACGAGAGTCACGTGCTGCGACTCGCCGTCTGATTCCTCACCCTTCGCGGCGGAGACGGGCAGGGTCAGAACGCCAATGCCGTGCGCGTCCGACGTTTGTTCGGCGACGACACGCCCATTCAGATACGCCCTCAAGACGCTGCCCGATATGGGAACTCCGGTCTTCATATCCACGGCATAACCCAGCAGCCGATTCCGCGATCGCTTTGCGACGAGCGCCGTATCGGTTACGAGGAGCCAGGCGCACGCAGTCGCGCCCTTATGGCTGATATTCATGAGGTAGAGGCCCGGGCCGCTGCGCGCTAGGCCCATCCTGGAAAAGTCGACTGTCTCGTAGAAGAAGCCCTCGGGATCGTCCTTTATCGGGACCTGACGAGTCGACAGCGACCGCGGCGCTCGCGCGTTGTCGGGATGAATTAGTTCGTTCGGCAGCGTAGGAGGCGGATCGTACGTGTTTCCGACACGATCGAGGGCCTCCGCACTTCCTGCGTCCTTCAGTACCTCGGAGAGTTTCGTCTTCCAGATCCGCACACGCATCGCGTCCGTTCCCGCGGGCTTTGTCTCGTCCGTGTAGCCGCTCACGGATAGGTGCGGCGACTCCTCGGAGCCGTAGACCCGCTGATGGAGCAGTACCTTTAGCGGTGATTCCGATCTGTTGAGCGAAAGCGTTGTCTCGGTCGTAGCTCCCTCGGCGACCGTGATGCGGACTCCAGACGCCGAGTGCGCGCGTGCGACTGCTGAAATCGTGTAGTCTCCGGCCGGGACATGCGCAAGGGTAAACGTGCCGTCCCGCCCGGTCTTCACGTGCCGAATTCTCGGACCTACCATCTCGTCATCACTAGTTTCCGGCTGGACGGGATCAAGAGTGATGTGAGCGCCCGCGACGACCCGGTCCGAGTCACGAATGTAGGCCCTGCCGCTCAGGGAGCCGACGGGAGCATCGTGCGCGGTAGCAAATGCCAGCGCGATGGCTAGAAAGAGGACAGCCGCGATCTCAGCAGCGCGACTCGGCAGAATTGAGTGCAGCCTGGCCGTCAGACCTTGCGAGAGAGGGTAGGGTCTCACCGGGCGCCTCCGTTCGACGGCGCGGACGCCGGTGCCCCGCGGCCCGTTGTGGCGCGCCATCTCCCAGCGTACCCCGCGACGAGCATGGCGACAATACTGAACGCGGTCGACCAACCGAGCAGGTTTACCTTCTGATCGCGTGTTAGCTGGGCGAGCGGAAGTACGTGGGCGGCCCACTGTGTCAGCGCGAGGGCGACTGCGATCGCCAGCAGCGCCGATAGAAGGCTATCCTCAAGGGCGACGGATAATGCCAGCCCGATTAGCAGCGCGAGAATTGATTTTGCGCCCCAGATCGTGATTAGCAGGCAGGGCGCCACTAGGACGAGCAGACCTGTGACGGCAAGCCGGAGCAGCCTGGCGAAATCTCCAGCCGAGGCTCCGGCGGGCTCGCGTGCAAGGAACCCAGCCAGAGATGCGGGGAGCGCGACGCCAAGCAGGATGCCGAACAGCGCATAATGGTCTGTTAACCCAACGCCGTGGATCTCACTCTCGTATCGAGCCGAGAAGAGACGGTACAACGCGAGCGTCGCGCCCGCCAGCACAAGGCGCACCATCTGATTTGCCGCGGTCAGCTCCCATGACGCATCGGAAGTCGCTGTCGACACAACCTCGCTTGAGCGCTCATGCAGGCCCGCCAAAGGAGCCGCCGCGCTGAGAGCCGTCATCAGGCAGAGGACTGTGATGAGGATGCACAGTCCGAATCCTGCCATGAGCTGGAACGCTAGCATGCCGGCGGCCGCCAGAATGAAGACCGCAAAGAGACCCGTTCGATCTGCAATACCGGCACCCGTCGCGTTCGACGTCGACCGGGCGTGGTCTCTAACGACCCAGGATATCAGGAGCGCGGCGACGACGCTGAGCGCTATGACGTGGAAGAGCGAGTCATGTCCGAGGATCGCGAATGCAGGTTTAAGCAGCGGCGATTTGGTGTACCACGGCTCGTCGCCGCTGTCCGAAAAGCGTGCCGCTACAAGTCGTCCCACGAGGAGCGCGGCGATCGCACTGACTCCCATTCGCCAGCCTCGTCGCGCGGCGGCGCGCGACTCTTCGCTGTCCCGGGACCGCTCGATCCAGGCCATAATCGGCGAAACCAGAGGAATGCGAAGCGTGAACGAAGCGGGAAGCGTGACGAGCAGAAGCAGTACCGAAAGACAGGCGCTGAAAGCGAGCCCCGGCGCCGACCAGTGTACGACCGCCGTGGACTTGCCCACCAGGTCGATCAGCCCGCGCAGCTCTCCGAGACCGGCGAGGGCGCAGAAAACGGTGCATGCGCCCGCGGCGAGCCCCAACGCGCAGAATATAGCGCAATCACTCGCTGCGGAAATCGAGCGCGCTTGTCGCAGGGAAGCAACGCTACTGAGGCCTAGCAGTATCGCGACCAGCCAGCCGATGGCAACGCCGCAGAGTGCGTCGAGCAGAGAGTCGCGCATCCAGAGCGATGGAACGGCCGCCGCCATGAGCGCTAGTCCGATAGGCGCGGCGATAACGCCGGCCGCCGATATGCTATCGCCTCTCTCCGCGCCGGCAAGCGCATGGTGAATCGTCCAGGTCGCGAGGAACCCGAGCAGTCCGCCAACTAGAAACCCGACGCCGAGGCCGTGTCCCGCCGAAAAGATCGGCGGTTTGACCGGCAGGGTTGCAAGGAACACCACGACCGGAAGGCTGATGGACGTAACTACCCAGTACCGCTTTAGCGCGCCTGGCGCCGACCCTCCAATGTGACGTAATCCGGACGACAGAAAGCCGCACAACCAGACTGTTCCGCCTAGCGCAAAGGACAGCAAAAATAGAGTTCGTTCCATCTCCAATGCCTTCCTGTCTGTTCGACCAGGCGCTATACGGCTGTCCAGTTGCGGACGGGGTATCGGGGTCCTTTGGCCGCATGCCGGTACTACGGAATCGCCAGGTGAATAGCTTCGCCGTCTCGCGAGATTCTCCTTCAATTGTGGGCAGGAGACGGCAGGTCACGCGGTTGAGCCGGGGAGTAGATGATAGCCGTAGTTTCCCTGTCGAGCATTGGTGTGCGCCCTTGACAAAGCAGGAGGCCCGTAATATAATGTCGATAGTAGCCGCGGGAATAGCTCAGTGGTAGAGCGCCTGCTTCCCAAGCAGGATGTCGCGAGTTCGAGTCTCGTTTCCCGCTTGTCAACTAGTCTTCAAACTCAGTGCCGCCTATCTGGATGGCAGCCCCGGTGGATGCCAACAGCCACCGAACGACGAGCCTGTTCAATGGCCAGGGCGATCTCCTCTCCTCGCGCGATCCATTGGTGGCGTTCACCTCGTGGCAGTACGATGCCGTGGGAAACGCGACGCTGCGCACCGATGCGCGCAACAAGCCGACGACGTTTACCCTGGACTCCCTCAACCCTAATCCAACCATGGAGCATTGTAACCTTGCCTGAGCACAATCAACTCACCAGGCGTTCGATCACGTACGCTTGTCGGGCATCAGCAGCGACTTCGTTGTTCGTTTTCGGTGCCGTCTATTTCCTCAGTGTCAATTGGGATTGGCCAGTCCGCACCTGGGGTGCTTACGAGAGTTATGAATCCGGGCAAGCTTTCCCTGGTAGTGCGATTTCCGTCGCGCCGGACGGTTCCAGACTCGTTTATGCATCGCCAGAGACAGGAAGGGGCGATATTTATAGCATGCGGCTCGACGGAACGAACCGCAGTAGATTAACCTATGATGCCGAATACGAGGGCAATCCATGCTTTTCTCCTAATGGAGAAGTGATTGCATTCGAGCGCGAAGAGCATCGCCGCTGTCACATTTGGCTTATGAATCAAGACGGGTCTAGTCAGCGGCAACTGACCGTTGGCTGCGCGTATGACAAGGCCGCGCGTTTCGCTCCGGACGGCGAGCACATATGGTTTGTGCGTAGATTTGCCGGCAGCCGCGTCGAGTACGATTATGTCATCGACTCTAAAGGCCACGATCTGCACGAGTTGAAATTCAAGGGCCATTATATTGGTCGCGATGCGACCTATCCGACCGCGGGATAGTCTGTGTATTACGTCACTGCCGCCGATGATATCTGGACGATCAATTCAACATGGACCGAAGCACATTTTGTGGCCAAAGGCTTTTCGCCAGCGGCATCGCCAAACCGCCACCGCATTTGCTGTCCTTCGAGCAATTATGAGCTGTCGATCATGGATGCGGGTGGAGGTAGTCGTCACTCCATTTTCAGGTCTGCCGGAGCATTCTTGAACACCCAGCTTTCTGCCCAGACAACCTTCACGTGCTATTTGTCGAGCAGCACACCGCAGAATCTGGCGGCCACCATCGAATTCGAATCTCCTGCGTTGACGTTGACGGTGCACATTATGAGGAGCGTCTCGCGTTTCCGTGACCTGCGTCACGTGGTGCGGGCGGCCTGGAGCGGACTATCGGATCATCGGATGAGGGGCGGATCTAGTGTTGCCGTACTCGACGTGATGTGACAGGAAACTTGCTTATTGAAGCATCTTGTGTGAAGTGCAAGAATGTGATAGTCGGGAGCGGACCGGGCTTCCTGTGCATCTCGCATCCGAATGTCGTGATGTGGAACGGCGCCACCACGCAAAAGGACACCACGTCACCGCCGCCTACCGTGGACATTCCCATAACAGAGGCGTGAGGGGCGTACTGGAGGTACGGGCCGGAGCGATGGTGAATCGTCTGCACTGAATGAGGGTTTATTTCCTGCGCCGGCGATTAGACCGGGTGTGCCGCGCCTTGAGATGTTGTTTGTTCGCGTAGGAGAATACAATGATCGAACTGCTCGATCCTGAGACGGTTGCGAGCATACCGGTGATTGGCGGAGGGAGCGGAACCGACCCGTTCGGTCCTGGCTGTCGCTGCGGGGGAGCGTCCTCCGCATGGCCGGGCTGCGGCCATTCCGTTGTAAGCGCGGGTTCCGCCTACCGGCCGGATCCTCAGCTCGACGGCAACCTGCGGGTCGGTCCGGAGATCCATCTGCCAAGCCCTGGGATGGACGTCGATATCTCCTACTACCATAACGGCATCTCCTCGTACAACGGACCCTTCGGGTATAAGCGCACTATCAACCTCAACATGCGGTCCATCGCCTCCGGCCTCCCGTCGTCTGCCTGATCACCTCGCTGGCTTCTCCCGCACATGTTGAAGTGTCGGGGCATGGTACACTGCAGATGTTGTTGCCCGCCAAACGCATCCACGCGGAGCCATCAGGAGAGAGCATGCCAGGGCGCCGAATTCCGACACCGAAGGAGGCTTTTGATGAACCCTGGAAGCAGATCGTCACACGGCTCTTTCGACCGTTTCTGAGGTTCTTCGCGCCACTACTTGGCGAGGAGATCGATTGGCAGCGCGACGTCGTATTCCTCGATAAGGAGCTTCGTCGGATCGCCAAGGGCTTCGGACGCAGACGCCGATCGACTGCGGACATTTTGGTACAGGCGTGGAACCGATCGGGCGAGGAGCAGTGGCTGGTCGTCCACATCGAGCTGCAGGCACAGCGGGAGGCGGAGTTCGCCGAGCGGATGTTCCTCTACAACCTGCGGGCATACGATCTGTACCGTCGTCCTGTGGCGAGCCTGGCGGTGCTGGCGGACACGGATGGGAATTGGCGTCCGGATCAGTTCGAGATACGCAGTCCGGGCACCGAGATCGTGATGCGATTT
>JBBQVV010000165.1:0-14228 GCA_038211235.1 Chthonomonadales bacterium
TGCGTGTCGACGGCGGCAATGTCTGTCTGAGAGATTGCGCTTGCCTGGCCGTTCGCGATGTCATCACGAAGCTTCGTGAGCGTTGCAATGGCAGGTGCAATGACGTCGTCGCCCGTCACATTGGTCTTAATGGTCTCTCCGCGACCGATGTCGAGGTTGAGATCGGCATCGCCTGATGCAGCCGTCCCACCGGAATACGTAAACCCCGTTCCGTTCGGGGTAAATGGCGGTGTCGACGTTTGCTGGCCGCCAAACACGTAACGCGACCCATAGCTTGTATTTCCGATATGTCCCAGTTGAGTGATGATGTTTTGAATCTGGCCGGCAATCGCCTGGCCGGACTGATCGTTCGCACCTGTATTGGCGGCCTGGACAGCATATGTTCTTGCCTGGCGCAGTAGCGAGTTGACATTGTCCAGTGAGGACTCACTCGTCGCGATAAAGCCCCTGGCCTGATCCAGAGTCTTGTCGTACTGGTCCAGCTCAGACAGCTGTTCCGTAAAGTCCAGCGACTGCGCCAATCCAGACGGATTGTCCGAGGCCTTCTGAATCTGCTTGCCGGAATTGACCTTTTGTTGAGCATCCGCGAAGCGCGCGTACGCGTCATTGATCCCTGAGAGCGAGCTCTCTACGATCTGATTCGAGCTGACTCGCATTGACATGCCGTCTCCTCCATCGAACGCATGCGGCGCGACTGTGAAACCGGCAACGCCCAATCACGGCATGCCAGACAAGCCGTCAGGTTACGCCCCGGTTGCCGCGCCTATACCTAACCCGTTGATGATCAGATTAACGATATCGTCCTGGACATTGATGATCCGGGCGGCCGCCTGGTAAGCGCGCTGATACTGCAGCAGCTTGGTCATCTCTTCATCGAGATTTACACCTGAAACCGATGCCTGCTGATTCTGAAGCTGCGTCACGACCTTGTCCTGCGTACTGGCCTGCGCCTGGAACCGCTGCGAATCTGCCCCGATTGTCGCGACCTGGCCATCGAAATACTGATTGAGGCTGAGAGCGCCGATAGCCGGTTGCGACGTAAGCGTGGCGAGCGCCCGGGCATTGTCTCCGTTGCCAGGGGCCACTTTCGCAGGTGGAACCGGGGGCGCCGCAGCAGCGATCGTACTCACGTCTTTGATGATCCCAGTCGCAACACTGATGTCGCCGGCTCCTTTGCCGGTGAAGAACGCGCGACCCGTGACACCGTCCAGCCCGGCGCCCGCCGCATGAATCGCATTTACGGAGCTGACGACGCTCGAAGCCAGCTTATTGAAGTCCGCGCGATAGCCATCCACCAGGCCGGAGGCCTGGATGAGTCCCTCGATTTCTCCGCCCTTCAAGGGGATGGGCTGGCCCGCGGATGCCTGAAGCTCCAGCTTGCCCGCGGAGTTGACGACAGGTACTGGCAGTGGATCGGAGGTGTCGTCATGGACCAGCGTGAAACCACCGACATTGATCCGTATCTGCCCGCTTGGCTGGCCCGTCCCCGAGTTCTTGCCGTCAATTACCTGGACGTCGACCAGCCCGCTCAACTGGGTCACCAGTGCGGTTCGCTTGTCCAGGAGATCGTTCGGATGGTCGCCGCTCTGCTGGCTCTGTCCGATCTGCTTGTTCAGGGCGGCGATCTGCGCTGCCAGCGTGTTGACATCGCCGACTTTGCCGGCAATCGACGTCCGTATATCCGAGCCGATCTGGCTCAGGCTTGTGTCTTCACCATGAAACGCACTGACCAGCTGCTGCGCGTTGCTGAGTACGGTAGCCCGAACCGCAGTGCTATCCGGAGCGGCCGATAGGTCCGAAAACGAATTAAAGAACTTCGTCAGCTGTGAGCCTATACCGGTGCCGCCCGGCTCACCAAGACCAGATTCTACTCTGCCGAGAATATCGCGCAGGTTGTCGAGGGCTCCCTGGTCGGAGTTCGCGGCATAGAGTTGTTTATCAATGAAGTCATCTCTTACCCGGTTGACGCTCGCCACGGTGACGCCCGTGCCGAGCTGGGCAGGCGAGCCGGCGTCCGCGCCCGCGCCGCCATATGGGTCGGTCTCCTCGATCACAGCGTCCTGCCGCGAATGACCGGCCGTACCGACATTTGCTGTGTTTTGGCCGACGACGTTCAGCGCAAGTTGACTGGTCGACAGAGCCCTTCGGCCGATCTCCATGCCGAAAAAAGTGGATGGCATGATGTTCCTCTCCTGGAACCGCCTCCCGGCGCTTACCCTCTACGCTTTGCTGTCGACATAGAACGACGGAGCGGAGATCTGCGCAAGGTTGACGCCATACTTCGCCGGCTTCAGCGCCGCGGACGTCAGCGCATTCAGGTTGAACTGCACGTAGCCTAGAGCATTCCGCAGGAGTCTCGCGTTGCTAGCGTTTATGCGCTCGAGCCGCCGATTGACATCTAGAATCTGCGAGCGCAGGGCGATGAGTTGGGCCGCCTCGCCGGGCAACAGGGCTCCCAATAGCGTCTTGAGTGTCGCGGCGCCGTCCAGGCCTAGAGCGACCGCAAGCTCTGCCGCTGCCATACGTCGTGCGAACTCGTGTGCGGAGGACTGTTCAAGCAGTCCCCTCTGCTTTGGCTCAAGGCTCTCCAGCGCTCGCGTGTCGCCCGCGATAGTCGCCCGCTCCGAGAGCTCGGCGAGGACAAGCAGGGCGCGACCTGTCATCAACTGCAGGTGCATCGCACGGCGCAGTGCAGCCGCTCCGGGAGTGGGTCGCGACATGGAGTTCCTCACCGTCCTTTCACGATCTTTTGGAAGCAATAGGCGCGTCCGGATCCGCGGGCAGAGTGCGGGCGATGCTCTTCATCATTGCCTTTGCAAGCCCGAATGTGCCGGTCCGGCTCATCTGCTGAGCAAGACTATCGTCCATCATATCCTGGTACACTTTCGCCTCTGAGCTCTTGCCGAACAGCGGGTTGTCGGATGCCATCGATTTACGCATCTGCTTCAACATCATACCGACAAACACTGCCTCAAAGTCCTGCGTTGCCTTCGTGGCACGCGCCTTCGCACTTTTATAGGTCGCGCTGGCCTGCGTGTGTGTAGCGGTAACTGCGTTTCCGAGTTCGTCGATGGGCGTGCTCATTTGAATCCCCCTTACTGGATCTCGATCTCGGCGTAGATCATGCCTTTGGAATGCATTCCCTGAAGGATGGAGATCAGATCCCGCGGAGTGACTCCCAGCGCATTCAGCGCGCGAACCAGCTGATCCAGCGTGGATGTCGCAGGCACAGAGGCGAGTTGGCCGCCCTTCTCCTCGACCTTCGTGTCCTTCAACGGGAGGACCACGGCTGGTGCCGGACGGCGAGTAAACGACGGCGCAGGAACGACCAGAGGAGCATTGTCCACGCGTATATTGATGTTGCCGTGGGCGATCACTCCCGGCGCAAGATGAACGTCGCCGCTCATCACAATAGTCCCTGTACGCTCATTCACCACGATGCGGGCCGGGTTATCCGGAGTGAGAGTGAGATTCTCGATCCGAGATATGAAGGCGACCAGGCTGCCGGACTGGTCCGGTGGTACGGTCAGCGCCACGGTTCCTGCATCGACGGCGCGCGCTCCCGTTTCCGGAATCTCCTTGCGTATCGCGTCCGCCATGCGGCTCGCCGTTGTAAAATCCGGTTGCCGCAGGGTCAGGGAGGTCATCGAGCCGTCCGTCAGCGTCGTCGGAACCTCTTGCTCAACGTAGGCGCCTTTCGGAATCCGCCCCACAGCGACGTGGTTTTTCTGCACGCTCGATCCGCCCTGGCCAAAATTGAAGCCGCCGATGGAGAGCGCGCCCTGGGCGACGGCGTACACCTCACCGTTCGCCGCGAGCAGCGGAGTCTGAATCAGCGTCCCGCCTTGAAGCGACTTAGAATCCCCCATCGAGGAGACCGTAACGTCGATCTGACTGTTCGCGTGAGCAAATGCGGGCAGATCGGCCGTAACCATTACCGCCGCAATGTTCTTGAACTTCACCTGGTCCGGGCTGACGTTGATGCGGAACCTGCGGAGCATGTTCACGGTCGCCTGAATTGTAAACTGGCTGCTCTGCCCGTCGCCGGTTCCGTCGAGACCCACCACGAGCCCGTATCCGACCAGTTGATTACCGCGCACGCCCTGCACGTCGGCGAGGTTCTTGATGCGAATGACGCCGGGAGACGCCACTGCTGAACTTGAGGTTTGCCTGGCGCGCCCCGGCGCCGTCGACCTATCCTTCAGCGGTCTTGGTGAGGCGCCTAGCGGAGGAAATGCTGCAACGGCCGATTCGGCGACGTCATCCGCGGATGCGGGCAGGCAGGCTGAGAACGCAGCGGCCAAGAGAAGCACACATAGAGGATTCGATTGCATAGGTGAGTGCATTTAGCTTGTTACCGCCTTAGAACAGGAACTTGAACATCCGTGCCAGGATTCCCGGCCGCTGCGTATCTCCAACGATTCCTCGGCCATCGTAGTGCACTTCGACCGACGCGATCTGTGTAGAAGCGACGCTGTTGTCGGGTCCCACGTCTTCCGGACGGACCAGTCCCGAGAAGACAACCTTTTGCGTCTCACGGTTAATGCCCACGATACGCGAACCTTCGACTCGGAGAGTGCCATTGGGGAGGACCTCTTTGACGATTACGGATAGCGTGGTGACCAGCGAGCCACTTCGCGTCGTCTGCCCCGTGCCATTGCCGGCTCGCGACTGGTTCGCCGACAGAGACAGGCTCTTGAAGAGCCGGTCGAACAGCCCCGTGCCCCCAAAGGCGGTCACTGCGTCGTCGTGTGACGTCTTAGTATTCGCAGTTGACTGGGCGGACGTGTTCTCCGCGATCGTTATCGTCAGTACGTCGCCAACCTCATGTGCCCGGCTGTCGCTATAGAGCGAGGCCGAACGAGCCGCGCCGCTGCCGTTAAGCGCCTTGCCTGCGGCCTTGGTCGGGAACAGCGAATCGGCGTGAACGGCACACAGTGGCATGGCTGCGAACAACAGTATGACGCTCAAATCACGGGCCGCGTCGCCCCATCCGAACGACTTCTGGGATTGCATAAGTCTCATTCCTTAACCTCGCCGATTCGGCGCCAGAGTCTACCGATAGCCGAAGTCATCGACCCGAACCGTGTGCTTATCGATCACGACGCCGTCCAGCTCTTTCTTCGTGTCTATTGCGCAGACGTGAATTGTGTCGCCTTCTGCTCCGGTCTGCCGCGCCAGCCCGGCTGCCGTGACCCGGAGACCGCCGTATACGAACTCGATCGTTATCACGTCGTTTGCGGAGATCAGCGGAGCCTTTTCAAGCATCATGGCCGTAATGGGTGAGTTGGCCATTATCCGGCGCGTCGCGCGCTTGCCCAGACTCTCCTCGATGCCGGTAAGCGGCGCGCCCACTCCTGACGTCAGATCCACAGGCGACAAACCGACATCGTTCGGGCCGATGATTTCGTGCAGCTGAATATCGCGAAGCGCAACCAGGACGATGGTTTTTCGGTGGATGCGAAGCACGATGTCCACGCTCTGTATTGCCTTGCCGTCGACCAGCACACTGACGGGCACGGTGACCGTGCCGATTTCGGGATTTCCCCGCCATGCGCCCGCGAGAACCCGTGACTTCCCTGCCGGAACCATCAGTCTTCCCGCGCCGCTTAACACCTCCAGCGTTGCGTCCGGCTGGTTCTTGATCGCATCTTTGGCGCTCTCGATCGCCGCCAGCGTGATCTCGTCCGCGGCGATATCGTGCCCCAGGCGCGTGATCCTAACGCCGGGCGGAAGGGCGACGTCGACTCGCGAGCTCTCCATGTGATGCTGGCGCAGCCGCACGGTCACATCTCCGGGATTGATAATTCTGGACAGACCGGGAAGGGGCGAAGCCCCGATTTCTATTGCGCCAAGCTGTGCGATCAGCGCCTTATTGTCGCCCTGAAAGTCGGCGATCTCCGCGAGTGTGAACACCGGCCCCGCGACCTCGCAGTTAGGCCTCACGGTAACGGCGACCGGGATTTCCGCGGACCGGGCAGCCGACGCCGGCGTGCCAGCCACTGGCTTCAACCGCTTCGCGACCCGGGGCGGCTGCGGCTTGGCGGGCCGATTAGGCTGCTGCGGATTGGCATTTTGCGTAAGTACCGGTGAACAGCATGCCAGAAGAGAGGCCGCTGTCAGAATCGCCGGCCCGATCCGCGCCACCGCGCGGCGCGTCGGCGATCGAAAGGCACTGCGTTCGGAAATCAGTGTAGTCTTACTCAAGGCTCGTTCCCACCTAGCGCTTGATACTGTTTGTGGTGCTTAGCATCTCGTCCGCTGCCTGGATGACCTTGGAGTTCGAGTCGTACGCGCGCTGAACGATGATCATCTTGACGATCTCTTCGACGGTGTCCACGTTGGAAGCCTCTAGCATCCCGGAGCTGATGCTGCCAAGCCCCTGCGTCCCAGGCGCGCCCTCCTGGGGCTGTCCGGAAGCGCTGGTGATCTGGTAAAGGTTTCCGCCGATTGCTTTCAGGCCGGCCGGATTAACAAAGCTCGTGACGGTGATCTGCCCGACCTTCTGCTCCGTGGTCTGCCCCGGAAGACGAACGCTGACCGTGCCGTCCTGCCCGATACTGACCGACTCACGATTTGTCGGGATCGCGATGTCCGGCTGGACCGCGTACCCTTGAGGCGTGACCAGCTTGCCGGTTCCATCGATCTGGAAGTTTCCCGCGCGGGAGTATGCAAAGGAGCCGTCGGGAAGCTGTACCTTAAAGAAACCATCGCCCGTCAGAGCAAGGTCGGATGGGCTGCCCGTACTGACCAGCGTTCCCTGGGTGTGCAGGGTTGAAGTCGTTCCCACGGAGACGCCCAGCCCTACCTGAGAACCGGTCGGAAGCTGGGAGTTCGCGCCGGTCTGAGTGCCCGGCTCGTGCGGGGTCTGATAGATGAGGTCCTCGAAATTGGCACGGCTCTTCTTAAAGCCGCTTGTGCTGACGTTCGCCAGGTTGTTGGAGATGACGTCAAGGTTGAACTGCTGTGCGGCCAGACCGGACGCCGAGGTGTACAGTGAGCGTAGCATGTTTGGGTGTCCTCCTGGAAACCGTGTCTTACTCATCGCGACGGACGAACGCGAATAGCTCCGCGGCGCCGGCGCTCGATTCAGGATTGTCGATCCTCGCAGGCAGTCGAGGGTCGGGACGGCCCCCACCTACCGCATTCCGCGGCCGGCGGTCTAGCCGTTCATCGCGATTAGATATCGGATCAGCCCCGAATTGCGCTACACGCGCGCCAGATCGTTGGCAGCATGTTTCAGCATCTCGTCCTGCGTGACGATCGCTCGCTGAGCCATGTCAAAGCTTCGGGAAACCGTGATCAGTCGAACCATTCCGCTGACGACGTTGACGTTGGACTGCTCAAGCGTGCCAGCGTGGACGGCGGGCCCGGACGCCGGGCTCACCGCGCCAGGATTGGTGGTGGCGAACAGAGTCTCTCCGTCCTTAACAAGGGCGTCTTTTGGCGCCTGAACGATTAACAAGCGAGCAACCTCGGCGCCCGCAACCGTAACACTGCCGTTCTGTTCGATCTTTGGCGGTATACTGCCGTTAATCTGTATCTGCTTCCCATCCACTCCAAGAATTGGCAGCCCGTCTGGGTTCGTGAGGGTTCCGGAGGAGTTCAACTGAAAGTTTCCGGCCCGCGTATAGCGAAGTCCCCGGGTGGTTTGAACCGCGAAGAACTGTCCCGTGTCGAGGCTGGCGTCGAGAGCGTTGTTCGTAGTCGCGATCGGTCCCGTCTGCCAGTCTGTGTAGACCTGGTCCGGGTGGACGCCCAGACCGACTGTGCCGATGCCTGGACCGCGCCCCGTTCCGTCCGACACGCGGCGAAGCGCCATTCCGTGGACTGCCTTGAACGTCGGCACGTCCTGTTTGTAGCCGACGGTGTTTGTGTTGGCAAGGTTCTGCGCCAGCATGTCCTGAATAGTCTGTTGCGCCATCATGCCGGTTGCCGCGGCGTAGAGCCCTCTTTCCATCTGGTAAATCTCTCCTGCGCAGGGATCGGCAAGGCGGAGGCGTATTGCCCTTTACGAGCTATCTATGTCTCTAAGGTTGGGGTGCCAGACAGCTGAACGGAGTCCCCGTTTTACGATCTATAAGTCGAAGAGCTCGTAATCGATCAACGCTCAATTCTGCCGCGGGCTTCTCTGTCAGTTATTGGTAATCTTGCTGGTATTCTTCAGGGGTTTAAGCGATGAGCACGCCGGAGCTAGAGTTCATGGCAACCGAATCTAGTCAGGGTGATGACAACGCAGCGGCTACGTTTCTGCTCGCCGTTATCGAACGCGGCAGCCAGCCCCGCAACGCAGCTGGCATCGAGCCGAACACCCGGTCCATGGATCCTCAGAGCCTCGTCCTGAGGATAATCGAGGAGTCCGGCGGACACGTTTTCAGAAACGCGGGCAACGCTGTTCGCGCCGTGTATACGGTTGCTGCGAGCGCAGTCGAGGCGGCAATGAAGGTGCAGTCGGCGCTCCCCGCGACATCCCCTAGCGACGGTCCGGATTCGGGCGCCCCTGGAGTGCGAATCGTACTGCATTCCGGAGTGCCCGAATGCTATGGAGATATCTACTCCGGCCCCACCATGGCCCGCCTCGGAGCGATGGCGGACGCCGCGCAACGGGGTCAGGTCCTCGTCTCGGAGTCCGCGCGCGAGCTGATTCGCGACGCACTTCCGCTCGATTCATACCTGTGTGATCTTGGAATGCACGGTCTCTCCGACTCACAGTCGTCGGCCAGGATCTGGCAGTTGGTACATCCCACTCTGCCGAAGCGGTTTCCCAATCTCAAGAGCCGTGACCTGACATCCACGAACATCCCACGACGCGCTGCACCATTTGTCGGGCGCAAGGGAGATATCGCGCGGATCCGGGCCTTGCTAAGGTCTAAGCGCCTCGTCACGCTGGTCGGGGAGTCAGGCATTGGAAAGACCCGCCTTGCGGAGGAGGTCGGCCTCGCCGAGTTGGAAGCCCGTGCAAATGGAGTCTGGATAATCGCGCTGGAGGGGCTGCGGGACCCGGAGCATTTGCCGTCCGCCATCGCATGCACGTTTCGTATCCGTGAGGTGGCAGGTCGTCCGCTCATTGAGCTGATCGCGAACCACTTCTCCGACCGAAATGTGCTGGTTATCCTTGACGCAGGCGATCGATTGCGTTCCGCGTGCGCGAACCTGGTACGGACGCTTCTGCCTCGCTGCCCCGGCCTGACAATCATGATCACCGGATTGTCGGCGCTCGACGTCGAAGCCGAGACAATCTATCGCGTCGCCCCGATGGGTCTGCCGCCGTCAACAGATAACGGAGAGGACGCCCCGGCATACGCGCTCGTCCGGTACGATGCCGTCCGCGTATTTATCGAGCGCGCGCGGAGCCGGCGGCCGAACTTCGAGCTGAATCCCGCATTGGCTCCAGTACTCTGCAGACTCTGTCACCGGCTAGGCGGAATCCCTTTCGCTATCGAGCTTGCCGCCGCGCGGACTCATGAGCTTTCGATCGAGCAGATGACCGCCTATCTCGACAGTTATGTCGCCTACCGCACCGGGAATGTCCACGCCGACAGTGCCTGCGCGGACCGGCTGAGTATCGTGATTGCCTGGAGCTTCGCGATGCTCTCCATTCAAGACAGGATCGCTCTGCTCAGGCTATCCGTCTTCTCCGGCGGATGGGAGCTCGCTGAAGCAGAAGCCGTCTGCTCCGACGCAAAAGCGTCGAGCGGCATGTGTCCGACGACGATCGCCCCGGCGGACATCTCACCAATTCTGCAAAGACTGGTTCACGGCGCCCTTGTCACCGCGATCGAAACCCACTTCCAGCGCCGCTACAGCATGTCGATGCCGGTCCTGGAGTTTTGCCGTCGCCGCCGCGAAGGGCTGCGAGAAGATGAATCGGTTCGCGCCCGACACAGCGCCTATTTTTACAGTGTTGCGCGGCAGGCCTCCGACTCCGCAATCACCGGCGAGCGGAGCGCGGCCATGGGGTACATCAAGCGCGCCCCCGAGAATTTGAGAGCCGCGCTCGACGAGGTCGCGGATGAGATAGATCGGGGATCTGAACAGAGTCGGGCTGGAGCGGCTGAGCGACTGCTCCGATTCGCGGCCGCGCTGGCGCCGTATTGGGAAAACATCGGCGCATACAATGAGGGAACCCGATATCTTGAGCTTGCACTGGCGGCGGAAGGCGCTCGCGATCCGTCCGACGCGCGGGCGCTAGCGCTTCTCGCCATATCTCGAACTTTCGGTAACCGTGGCGAGCACAGGCGCGCCGAGGCGGCGGCTCGGGAGGCACTGGAGTACTACAGGAGCATCGGTGACCGGCGCGGCGACTCGCGGTGCCTCCAACAGCTCGCGGCCCTTGCGAGCGACCTGGGTTGGCTCACCAAAGCACGAGCCTATAGCCAGGAGGCTGTCCGAGCTGCATACGACGTGGAGGACAGGAACGAGCAGGCGGAGGCGCTGGAAACTTCCGCGCACCTTGCGTGGATCGACAAGGACTTAATTTCGGCGATCCAGGACGCAGGTGATGCAACGGCGATCCATCGCGCCGCAGGGTACGACGTAGTTGCCGGCTCCGCGCTCCAATCCATGGGAGAATCCGCGATGCAGCGCGAGGATCTCCGCGGCGCGCGCAGTCATCTTACCGAGTCGCTGACGATCTGGCGAGGACTCGGCGATCGTAGGCGTTACGCGAAAGCACTGGAGATACTCTCGGAGATCGCACGTCGAATGCGCAGGCCGGACGAGGCGGCTGCCCTGATCCTTGAGGCCGGGCAGTTGCGCTGCCTTGATGAGTACGCCATAGAGGGCCGCCTACAGGACATTCGATCAAGAATCCCTGGGGACACGCATCCGCGGATCACAATTGTGGAGGCGCATGAACAGGGACCGATTCGCGTCGGAGGCCGCGGTGGCTCTCGGCCGAACCTCAGGTTGGTCGAAGGAGGAAAGGCGAGTTCGTCCACCGTACCTACTTCGAGCGGCAGCCCTGTTAGCCGTTAAACCGCAGTCCCTGAGAAACGCGACGCATGCCCACGCTTGACTTCGAGTCGGAACTTCCCTTGCGCACGGAGGCGTGGCTTTCCGAGCGTGTCTCGCTTTTGCGACAGGTCCATTTTGCCGACGTCCCGCACGGCTATCCCATCACGACCCGATTTGGCATTCGAGCCCGAAATCGGTTCGGCTCCATCGGCGCGCAGGCGCGCCAGACCATCATTCTCGTCAATCGGCTCTTCGCCGATCCCTTCGTACCGACGTTCGTCGTCGACGGCACGCTTGCGCACGAGCTGGCGCATTACGCACACGGTTACGGCTCCGGATTGCCCCAACTTTACAAGGATCCTCACCGCGGCGGCGTAGTCGACAGCGAGCTGGACAGGAGATGTCTCGGCGAGATCAACCGAAAAGCCGAGCAGTGGCGGAAGATCCACTGGGACACGTTCTATCAATCTCGCTGTTCTGACCTGGATGCTCGACGATCGGCGCGCAAGGATGCGGTCGACGCGCGATGGATGGATCATCTAGGGCGGCCGGACCGTCGTACGGAGGCTGACCTCGCATCCCGGCTTGCCATGCTGTCGCCGCGCTTTGGGTACGCGGACCCGCCGTTCGAAGTTGAATGGCTCTACGCCTCTCTGAGACAGACGGCGCCATCGTACTGGTTTAGCCGGTCGTCCGTTGTGCGGCTTCACGGGCTGCTTTCGGACCCACGAGTGCCGCAGAACGCGGTGGACTTTGAAATTGGCTACTGGCTCGCACGTCGCGTCGCCGGAGGCAGGCCGGATCGAATTCAGCGTGCGCTGCAGCTTGCAAAACTGGACGGTGTCGCGGCCGACGCGATGCACTGGCGACGCCGGTCGTGGAACGCTTTCCGAGGCAGGCACCATCCACTTAATGCGTGTGGGAAGACGTAAGGTGAAGACGTGATGACTACCAGTACTGAAACTGCCAGGATCGCGGAGGTCGAACGGAAGTATTTCGAGCTGTTCGGAAGCGCTCCGGAATTCACCGTCCGGGCGCCTGGTCGCGTGAATCTGATCGGCGAGCACACTGACTATAACGACGGATTCGTATTCCCCGCGGCAATCGATCGCGATGTCCTGATCGCAGGAGCCGTGCGGCGAGATCAGCAGGTCCGCGCCTACGCACTGAATTTCAACCAGATGTCAACGTTTCCACTGGAACATGTCCATCCGGCCACGGAGGGACGCGAAAAGTGGAGCAACTACCTGCGCGCGATGGCCTGGGTGTATCACGACGAGGGGCTCGGCACGCAAGGCATGAACTGCGTTACACTGGGGAATGTCCCGCTCGGCGCGGGCCTCTCGTCGTCCGCCGCGCTCCTCGTGGCAGGCGGTCTCGCGCTCTCCGCTGCCGGAGGACTCGAGGTCGAACCGGTCCGCCTGGCGCTGCTAGCGCAGCGAGGCGAACGAGAGTTCGTCGGCGTCAACGTCGGTATCATGGACCAGTACATCTCGGCGCTTGGACAGCAGGACCACGCATTGCTGATCGATACGAGGTGTCTTACGTATGAGGCGGTTCCCCTGCCAACCGGAGGAGTCGATATCGTGATTGCCGACACAAACAAGAAGCGCGGCCTTGTGGACTCCGAGTACAATGCGCGCCGCTCACAGTGTGAGCAGGCCGTCGAGATTCTGAAGGAGAGCCTGCCAGAGATCAAGGCGCTCCGCGATGTTAGCCTGGATGCCTTCGAGAAGTATCAGGATCGCCTGCCGGAGGTCATACGGAAACGTGCTCGCCACGTGATTACCGAAAACGCGCGGACGCTGGAGGGAGCCGGCGCGCTAAAGGCCGGAGACGTCGGCCGATTCGGCGTATTGATGAACGAATCGCATGAGAGCCTAAGGGTCGACTACGAGGTGAGTTGCAAGGAGCTGGATGTACTCGCGGCGGCGGCAAGGTCCGTGCCGGGGGTCTACGGCGCGAGGATGACGGGTGCCGGATTTGGAGGCTGCACGGTTAGCCTGGTAAAGGTAGACGCCGTCGAGACGTTTCAGAAGGAGGTTTCCGAGCGCTACCGCCGGGAGACAGGACTTAACACGACCATTTACGTCACGACGGCTTCGCAGGGCGCTCAGCGAATCCGCTGAGCGAGGTGGTCGCAGGCTCCTTTGTCCTTCATTTGAGTGAGGAAGGTCTTAGAAACTCAGCTGGTTCTATCTCTCCACTGCTCGCGGCCCTAAGCAGGATGTCCGCCGGCACGGATGGATCGGCTGACGGACGAACGAGCGTGTCCTCGACACGCGCTGCCTCCGTTCTCTGCCTCACTCGCGCCGTGCACTCGTCAATGGCGATTTGGACGCGCCGGTTCGGTTTAACGCCAGCCCATGGGCGTTTCAAGTGCGACAGGACGGAAGATAGCTGGCTGTCAGTGTAAAGTTCCTCGACTGCGGAGAACATCGCAATTATCATATCTTCTCCTTCCGGGCAAGCCAAGACGCCGCGACCCAATGAATGACTGTTCTTAAGCGTATCAAGGAGTATCTCGCGGTCGCGGCGGGACATCAAACTTGTATCGCTGTCTTTAAGCCGGTACAGCAACGGAGTGACGGCAGAGATCGCCCTGCGTCGTATCCGCTGGTCCGGTATTACCATGGTTGCTGCCCGACTGTGCCCACAATTGTTAGGGAAGGCGAGGCACAGCAATGGGCCGATTGCCCGGATGTCGTCGTACGGTGCAAGTTCCTCCAGGATCGCCGCTTGCTTTGCGGTCTGCCTCCTTTCTGGCAGGACGATAATACCAAGCGCAATGGGCAGCAATATAGGGAATAGCAGGATCATGTAGAACGCAAACGCCGTTGCTCCATCTGGTATCAAGCAGGCCGTAACCGGGATCAGAATGCCGGTGACGATCGCGAGAGCCCTGATTGCAGTCCACGTCGGCCGTCTCGACTCGATCACAGCTTCATCGGCAAGCTCGTGAAGGCGATGGACTTCTATTGGCTTAGATTGAACATTCGGGGCAGCCGCCGAGGTCTTATTTTCGTCCGGCGACATTCCAGACCCGCTGCCATCGACCGGTTGTTCGCGTTCTGATCCCATTTAGTCGTCACCCCGTTGCGTCTCACCGATAGTCCAGAGGTAACCATTGTAAGCACGGCATGATGACGCCATCATGGGCCATTCCGGGTCTCGTCCCAACGTCTCCAACGATCGAACCCTTGCCGACGTATGCGAGGTCAGACCACACGCAACAATCCACACTTCTCGCAGCGCACGAAATTGTCGCTCGC
>JBBQVV010000166.1:0-14212 GCA_038211235.1 Chthonomonadales bacterium
GAACCCATGATGGCCCCGATGTCGCAGCGTAAAGACATTAATCTCAATGAGTTTCGCAAGCTGCTGGAGGTAGAACGCCGCCGGATCGCCGAGTTGCACCGCGTTCAGGTCGCGGACATTCGCGACGAGATGTTGGATGCCACCGAAAACGAGTTATCGCATACCAGCACGTTCGACAGCGCGGAGAATGAAGACACGGCTGCGATGATGGTGGACAGGGATAGGGAAACAGCTCTTGATGAGAACGCTCTGCAGACGCTTCATGATATCGACCACGCGCTCGATCGTATTGCCGACGGCAGCTATGGGATCTGCGAAGTGACAGGCGTACCTATTCCCGTCGAGCGCCTGCGCGCGATCCCGTGGGCCACGATGACGGTTGCGGCAGCAGCGCAATTGGACAAGTGAGACGACGTGGTGGGCTTCCAGGTGATTGGCCCGAGGAGTTATTAGATTGATGGACGCAGCGCCGGCGCACCGGCCGGCATCGAGCGGACTCCGTCCGCTCTACTTCTACCTGATCGTAATCCTGGTCTTCCTGGTTGATCAGGCCAGCAAAGCGCTGATTCAGCGCACGATGTCGTTTGGCGAGTATCGCCGCATAGTCGGGTCCAGCTTTATGCTTACGCTGACCCAGAACACAGGCGGCGCCTGGGGACTGCTGCCGACCGGAAACACCCTATTCGTAGGTTTTGCCGCGATCGCAATCGTCGCGCTGCTCTACGCATACCATCGTATCGCACGAGGTGAACTGCTTGTCGCCTCGGCGTTCGCCCTGGCGCTTGGCGGCGCGATAGGCAATCTCCTGGACAGACTCCGTTTCGGCTATGTCGTGGATTTTTTCGACGTTCGGATTATTCGCTGGCCCATATTCAACGTGGCAGACTCCGCGATCTCGCTCGGTATAATTCTCCTCCTCTTGCATTACTTTCAATCGATGCGCGTGGAGGCCGAAGCTAGGAATGCCCACTCCGCCGCCGCAACGCCGCTGGCAACCGACGATCTGGCAAACAACGCGCGCGATTAGGCTGATCGCATCCGCTCAGCGGGAAGATTATAGAAACAATGCATCCCATTCTGTTCCACATCGGCAGCTTTACGGTCCGCTCCTACGGGGTCCTGCTGATAACCGGATTCTTGTTAGGCCTCTGGCGTGGTATGCGACTGCTGGAGCGACGGATGGCGACGGAGCCGGAAGGATCGCCGCGGAGAATCAGTCCCGACCAACTCTTCGACGTGGGCATCGTCGGGCTGCTGCTGGGGATCGTCGGAGCGCGCCTTCTGTTCGTTATTCTGAACTGGGGTCCGTCGAAGGATAGCACGACGAGCTTTGCGAGCCACCCGATCGACGCATTCAAAATCTGGGAAGGCGGACTTTCGCTCCACGGCGGGCTCGCGGCCGGCATACTGTTTCTGATGTGGTGGTGCCACAGGCATAAGGTATCGGTGCTTGCTCTGGGCGATGTGTGCGCCCCGTCTTGGGCGCTGGCGTACGTCTTTGGGCGCATCGGCTGCTTCCTCAATGGCTGCTGCTACGGAGGCGTGTGCGATCCGCGCCTACCCTGGGCAATGCGATTTCACGACGAACACAGCGCCGGTTCGGCAGCGCTAACGCCGCCAAGCCACCCGACGCAGCTCTACGCCGTGCTATTCAATATTATGTTCTTCATCGCGTTGGTACAGTGGGAAAAGCGACCGCGCAGGGATGGGGAGTTGTTTTTCGGCTACATCGCGATGTACGGCTTCTACCGGTACATCGTCGATATCTTTCGCGTGGGTGGCACGTCCTCGTTCATCAGTCCGCACCTGTTCATCTCGCTGGCACAGGTGGCGAGTATCGTCATGGTGATATTGGGGATTGGGGGAGTTGTATGGCTGCGCAGGAATCGGCCCGCAGTGGCGGACCCGGTTGGCACTGCCGACATACAGTCACCGGTCACGGAGTAGACAAACGCCCATCTCCTCAACCGTTGACGTAGGCGGAGAGCCCGCGTCGCTTCGCGGCAAACTTCAGCTTACGCAGCGCCTGAAGTTCGATCTGCCGCACTCTCTCGCGCGAAATCCGCATCGCGGCGCCAATCTCCTGAAGCACGTGAGACGAGTCCTCTTCGTACCCCAATCGACGACGCATGATCTCCTGTTCGCGAGGGGTCAGAATCTCCAGGAGTGAGATCAGCACGTTCCTCATTTCGGCGCCCAACACCATCGCCTGCGGATCGGGAGCATTCTCGTCGTTCAGTAGCGAGGCGAGTGTCGTACTGTCCTCACCACCAACCAGCATATCCAGCGAAACTGGCTCCTGTCCCGCGTTAATAAGCGAGGTGATCTTCCGGGTAGGTACGTTCAGGTATTCGGCAAGCTGCTCCGCGGTGGGGTCTTCGCCGGTCTCACGGAGCCAGAGGGAACGCGCCCGCTCGATCTTCCGCAGTGTCTCGGAGACGTGGGCGGGGAGGCGTATGGGCTTTGACTTGTTGTCGATCGCGCGGGTTATCGCCTGACGGATCCAGTGAGTCGCATACGTGCTGAACCGATATCCCTTTGCAGGGTCGAACCGATCGGCCGCGGTCATCAGCCCGATCGCGCCTTCCTGAATCAGATCTTCGAACGGGATGAGCGAGTTGTGATACGTGCGAGCCACGTTGATGACAAGCCGCATGTTCGCCTCGACCAATCGATCCTTTGCGGCCTTGTCCCCGGTACGGATTCGGAGCGCGAGCGTTATCTCTTCCTCCGCGGTCAGCAGCCGTTCGCGCGTCAGCTGAGAGATGTAGGACGGGGCATCCACACCACTTCGCATCGACCGCTCCGCCTCACTGCCGTCAGTGGCCGTCTTCACGGGCTTTATGTCAATGGACTCCGGCATGTCGTGTCGTACTCCTCTGCTCTCCGTACCGCCAAATCCGCCTTCTCAGCGCGCGGATCCATGTCTGCTCAATGGCTCTTGAACCCCACGCCTTGACGTCAGGCAGTTACACGAGAGCAACGTAACTCCGGGATCGTGCATGTTCCGTGCCAATCGACCGCCGGATACTCTCCGTTAATTCCTACGACGAGCCGGAAACGTCAGAGGTTCGCGGAGCTGCGGTTGAGACTGTTCGGCGCAGATAAGACAGTGAAAACCGGGCAAGTGCCTTGGTTACATATGACACAGTTGCCCGGTTTTCCTGCATCGGTCGATTCAGTCACAGGGTAGAACGATCATGCGGCACTGTATGCCTCTCGCAGCCAGCGGATTAGCTCGGGATCGATATCAGCGTCGGAGGAGACTTTCACGCGATGGGTACACATCGTACTGGGATTCTGCTCCAGCCTGCCTGCCGGAGCAACACCCTTCAGAATGATGCCGACGTCCAGCCGCTGGGCAGTTGGCTGGATCAGCGCAAACTGCTTGCCGCGGCGGAAGCTGACGCACGTTTTCTTCGGCGAAACCTCGACGTCCGGCCCCAAATCGCGAATGACGCCGGCAAGCCGATCGTAGAGCGGCCGCATCACAGTCTTGGCGCCGGTATATTGCGCGTCAACGAGCTCGTCACTGCCGGCCGCGGGCGCATCCTCCGGCGCCAGAGCCCGGAGCGCGATCTGATTGGCATAACCGTGAGTAATTCCATGGGCCGTCTTGAGATGCTCGACCAGCGCCTTATGCTTTCCGACGCCGGACTCCCGTGCGATGCTGATCCATTGGTTGATCGAACGACCCGTCTTTGCCTCCAGGTTCTGGAGCAATGAGGCCAGGCCCTCTTCGGGTGATGTTGCCATTCTTCCCCCAAGTCCAAATATGTGCCCATGGCACGCTCTGACGTCGCAGACGCTGGGTTGATCTGGAGTGTGCCGATGGTGAGTAGATGTTGATACGAGCGACCTCGCCTGTCGCCCACCGCACAGGCTACCGATGCCGCTTAAACGTGAGCGTGTGCACGCTTACCCAGTTTCCGGACTTGTCCTTACCGAATAAGGATGCGACGAGGGTGTCATCGTCCGTTAGTTCGTCTTCGAATCGGTAGTGACCCTTTGCGCCGACAAGGCCCTCAAACTCTCCAGTGAACTTCCCCCCCTTGGCTTCGGCCCAGCCCTTGTAGATGGTTTGGTGCCCGTGGAAATCCAGATAGTAGACCTTCTTCGCGTCCGGATCCCAGCCATAAAGCGATTCGGCCGGGAACTCGTCCTTCGTACCCTTTGCGATGACGCCGACGGCGCGAATGGCCTTTCCTTGTACCCGCCACTCATAGCGAAATTCCGCGATAAAGGGTCCGGTGGTCCGCCAGGTCCCTCCCACCAGACGCCCGAGCATATCGAGCGCCGGATCCATCGATTTCTCCGCCCGGGAATCGGCTGGCGGCGCTTGTGCAGGCGGGCCCTGGGCGCCTCCCAATGCAGCTGACAGAAATATCAAGCCAACTAGAAATGTGTGCATGTTGTCCTCCAACGATTGTAGACTATTGATGGTGAAGTGGCTGATTCTGGCTAGCCACGAAGTGCGCGCAATGTGTCAATTTGTGTTCGGCTTCGCATAACCGACGCCGTCCTCCAGAAAGGCCTTCAGATGTTGATGCAGGATGGCTTTCGACCCGTCGGTGAATGACCTCTCGACCTCATCCGAGACGGCGCCCCACAGGGTCAAGGATTTCCTATAGATGCTGCCGGTCCCATCCGGAATGATGGTCGCCACATCGTAAGACTGGAATTCGCGCGTCATGGCCCCCGGGCCTGTCGCCGCATATTTTATCGGCGGTTCCCACCAGACGACAACACCGTGATGTGCGCCCTTGCCGTCGCCCCAATCTTCATAGCACCGGCCCCCGACATGGCACTCCAGCACCATTCTCCCGTCCGCACGGAACCTGAAGGGCCACCACGCGTCGAGGTTTCTCGTCAGCGCGTCGAAGAGACTCTCCGGAGCCGCCTCGATCCGTATCTCTGTTTCGACCTTTACCACGCGATCTGCTCGTTGTTCCACTAGTGCATTCCCTCCTCGTCGTGTCTCCGCAAACTTCTTCAGCCGAAACGCGGTCTCAGCCGCCATGCCGGCATGTTCACTCACCCACCTTTCGTAGAGCATCCTGAGCGGCATGGCGTTCAGATAGTTGAGCCTAATGCGTCCTTCCCGCCGAACAATGAGCAACCCGGACTCCTCAAGCACGCCCAGGTGCTGCATTATCGCAAAGCGACTCAGTTCCGGAAAGGCGCCGACAATCTCGCCGGTGCTGCTCGGCCCGTCCCTGAGAGAGTCGAGTATCCGGCGTCGAATCGGATTGGAAAGCCCTCGCCAAACCTGTTCGAGATCCGTCTTCATGATATGTGATAATAATATAACATATCCGCCGACCAATTGCAAGGCACCGGATAAAAAGGACCTACAGACTCGATTGTTGAACGCAAATCCCACGCGGCCACGAACTCTCGATTCCCCGCTGACATCTGCCTCAAGTTGGCGCTGATTGTGCACCGTAAGACGTAAGGGGCAGGTCGAAAACCGAGGGGTTGCATCGGCGATGTCTAACGCGGACACTTTGCGCGGCCGAAGATGAATAGGCACAGTCTGTCCAAACATACTTCATAGTCATCTTAACAGGCAACACCCGCGACGACCGAAGAATAAGAGCAATGTGCAGTGCGGACACAATGAACATCGTTAACGGCAGTCGGCCCACGGAGCAGATAGTGATCGGGATGCGGCCCTTTGACCTTCTCATGGAGTGCAACCGGACGGACACGCCGTACCCGCGGGAGTCCTGTATCCACCAGTTGTTTGAAGCACAGACGCTTCAATCTCCCGACGCCGTCGCTCTGGTAGTTCAAGATCGCAGCATCACCTATTCCGAGCTTAACCGGAGGAGCAACCAACTCGCGCACGCGCTTCAACGGCTCGGTATCGGACCGGACAGGTTGGTCGCCGTTTCGATGGACCGCTCACCAGAGATGATTGTCGCCCTGCTTGGGATACTGAAGGCTGGAGCAGCCTACCTTCCGCTTGACGATTACGCGCCAACAGAACGAATTCGACTCATACTCGAAGACGCTGGAGCCTCCGTCATAGTAACTCAGGAGAGCCGATCGAAGCTCCTGCAGGAAGCCCGCGTCAAAACTCTGAGATTAGATGCCGATTGGCCGATTGTCGATAGTGAGCCGGATGTGAATCCGATCTGCCTGGTCTCGGCCAACAACCTGGCGTATGTACTGTTCACGTCCGGCTCCACGGGCACGCCGAAGGGCGTGATGGTAGACCACCGGGCCGTGGTGCGGCTCGTGCGCAATACCGACTACGTGCGTCTAAACGCGGACGAGACTCTCCTTCAGATGGCGCCGCTAGCCTTTGACGCCTCCACGTTCGAGATCTGGGGCGCCCTGCTGAACGGAGCGCGTCTCGCGATCATGCCGGCGTCGACGCCAACGCCGGCCGAAATCGGACAGCAAGTCGACCTGAATGGGGTCACAACTCTGTGGCTGACTGCCGGTCTGTTTCATCAGGTCGTCGATGGTCAACTGGATTCGTTGCGTGGGGTCCGCCAGCTACTTGCGGGTGGCGACGTCCTGGACGTCGCGCGCGCCCGCAGGCTGACGCGGGAGCTGCCGGAGTGCCGGCTCATCAATGGCTACGGGCCGACCGAGTGCACCACGTTTTCCTGTTGTTGTTCGCTGGATGCACGGATGTTGTCGAACGGTACTGCTCCAATCGGCCGGCCCATCGCGAACACGCACGCGTACATTCTCGACACCCTCCTGGCGCCGGCGCCAATCGGGACACCTGGCGAACTGTTCATCGGCGGCGATGGCCTTGCGCGCGGCTATTTGAACCGGGCGGAGCTGACGGCCGACAAGTTCCTGCCAGATCCGTTCCAGGCGCAAGCCGGTTCTCGCATGTACCAAACCGGGGACATGGCGCAATACCTTCCCGATGGGACTATCGACTTTCTGGGACGCATCGATAATCAGGTCAAGATCCGTGGCTACCGGATCGAGCTGGAGGAGATCGGAGCGGCTCTGCTCCAGCACCCTTGCATTGGGTCTGCATGTGTCGTTGCTCAGTGCCGGCAGGAGGACGGTAAGCGGCTGGAGGCGTTCGTCACGACATGCAAACAGCCGGCGCCAACGACGTTGGAACTCAGGTGGTTTCTGAAGACGAGACTGCCGGATTACATGATTCCAGCCCTCTACTGGCTTGTGCCCAATCTGCCGCTCAACGCAAATGGCAAGGTGGACCGCGCTGCGCTCACCGCCGGACCAGCGGAGCGGCTATCCTCCGGTATCGCCTTTGCCGCCCCACGGAATGAGTGGGAGCGAGTCATTGCAACTGCGTGGCAGGACGTACTGGAGCTGGAGGCGGTGGGCTTGGACGAGAGCTTCTACGACATCGGCGGAGACTCGCTCCGAATAGTTCAGTTGCACGCGATACTCGAGGCGACGACGGGGTCGACGATCCCTCTGACCGCACTGTTCCAATATCCAACAATCAGGACGTTTGCGAAATACGTGCATCAAGACCTCACATATCCAGACCGCGCAACAGCGGTAAATCAGCCCGCCTTGCAAGCAGGAGCGAATGATCGCGCCGCTAGGCAGCGGCAGGCGCAGGTCCGCTGGAAACAGATCGCGAAAGGCAGCCGCAAGGATGGATAGGGCTGATAACCCGATGGAAAGCACGGCCGAAACCGAAGACGTGGCCATAGTCGCAATGTCCGGTCGCTTTCCGGGCGCCAGGGATGTTGCGACATTCTGGCAGAACCTCAGAAATGGTGTCTCGACGGTAACACACTTTACCGACCAAGAGCTCCTTGCCGCCGGCGCCGATCCCGCACTGGTCGCCGATCCGGCCTATGTCAAGGCGCGACCGGTACTCGACGGCGTCGACCTCTTCGATGCCGGTTTCTTCGGCGTCATGCCGAGAGATGCCGCGATTATGGACCCGCAGCATCGAATCTTTCTGGAGTGCGCGTGGGAAGCGCTGGAATCTGCCGGATACAACCCGGACACATACGACGGCGCGATCGGCGTGTTCGCAGGCCAAAGCCTGAACACCTACCTGCTTGCCAACCTGTGCGACAGCAGAGAGACGATCGAGGACCTCGTCGGCAGTTATCAGGTCGGCAGTTATCCGATGGTTCTTGGCAACGACAAGGACTACCTTACGACGCGCGTCGCCCACAAAATGAATCTGCGCGGACCTGCGATGACGGTACAATGCGCCTGCTCTACCTCACTCGTCGCCATTTGCCAGGCAGCGCAAAGCCTGCTCAACTACCAATGCGACATGGCCCTGGCCGGCGGCGTTTCCATCACGTTTCCACAAACGCGGGGATACCACTACCAGGACGGTGGCATGGTCTCTCCGGACGGACGCTGCCGCGCTTTCGATGCGGAAGCGCGCGGGACGATCTTCGGCTCGGGAGCGGGAGTGATACTGCTAAAGCGTCGCTCCGACGCTATTGGGGACGGCGACACGATCCTCGCGGTCATCAAGGGATACGCGCTGAATAACGACGGCGCCCGCAAGGTGAGCTACATGGCGCCAAGCGTCGATGGTCAGGCGGAAGTGATCGCCGCCGCTCAGGCCATGGCCGGCGTTTCCGCCGAGAGTATCTCCTATATCGAGGCGCATGGGACCGGCACGCCTCTGGGTGATCCGATCGAAGTCGCGGGGCTTGTACAGGCCTTCGGATCCGCGAGCGGACGAACGGGTTTCTGTGCGATCGGCTCGGTGAAGACCAACGTGGGACACCTCGAGGTCGCAGCAGGTGTTACCGGGGTGATCAAGACGGTACTCGCACTGCGACACGGGCTGCTTCCGGCGAGCCTTCACTACACACGCCCGAATCCGGCCATCGACTTTGCGAACAGTCCGTTTTTCGTCGCAGACCGCCTGACGGAGTGGAAGAGAGCATCTACGCCGAGGCGCGCCGGTGTCAGCGCATTCGGCGTCGGTGGGACGAACGCACATATCGTGCTGGAAGAGGCCCCGGTCATCGATGCGTCCGGTGAACCAGGCCCGTGTAATCTACTCGTCCTGTCTGCCAGGACAGAGACGGCGCTCGATCGCGCCGCGTCGAACCTTGCCGAGCACCTGCGACAGAATCCCGACATCAACATGGCGGATGTCGCCTACACGCTTCAGATCGGGCGCCGTGCATTTACGCATCGCAGGGGGCTGGTTTGCCGCGATCGACAGGACGCCATCGATTTGCTGGACAACCCGGAATCGGGACGGTGTTTCGCGGGAAAGCAAGAGTCTTCCGGCAAGGCCGTAGCGTTTCTAGTTCCCGGTCAGGGCGCGCAGTCAATCGGCATGGCTGCAGAACTCTACGACTCGGATGTCGGGTTCCGCACGAATATCGACGCGTCCGCTGAGATACTGGCACCGGCCCTTGGGCTGGACATCCGTTCCGTTCTCTATCCGAAGGAGGATGGGCGAGGATTAGCCCAGCACCACCTGGATCAAACTCGTATAACGCAGCCCGCGCTGTTCGCCGTCGAATATGCCATCGCACAGTGGTGGATTCGAAACGGCATTCGCCCTCGCGCAATGCTTGGCCATAGCATTGGCGAGTACGTAGCAGCCTGCCTGGCGGGAGTGTTCTCGTTCGAGGACGGGCTGAGGCTCGTTGCCGCCCGCGGAAGGCTGGTGCAGCGCGTCCCGGCTGGGGCGATGCTGGCAGTGCGCCGCAAGCAGGAGGACGTCCAGACCCTACTGAGCGACGATATCTGCCTTGCGGCCGTGAACGGTCCAACTTCCCCCGTCCTGTCGGGTCCGATACAGGCGATCGAGTCTCTGCAGACCCGGCTCGCGGAGGACGGCGTTGCCTGCCGGCGCCTCAAGACGTCCCATGCGTTCCATTCGGCCATGCTTGACCCCATTCTGCCGGAGTTCGAGGCGCTGGTCCGCGGCATATCGATGCAAGCCCCTGTCATTCCCTATATCTCGAACGTCACCGGGACATGGATCGAGTCGAGCGAGGCGACCGATCCAGATTACTGGGTACGGCATCTGAGACAAACCGTGCGATTTGCCGATGGCGTGACGGTACTGCTGCAGGATCCTGATCTGGTTCTGCTGGAGGTTGGTCCTGGGCGCATCCTTACCACCCTGGTGAGCCGGCAATCCGTCGAGGTAACTGAAGGCGCCGTTCTTGCCTCGCTAGGTCGTGACGAGCCGCGGTATTCGGACCTGCTTTCGCTTCAAGATACACTCGGAAGACTCTGGCTTGCCGGAGTCGACCCGAACTGGACAGAGACGACGTCCGGGCGGCGGCGCCGAATCCCGCTGCCGACCTATCCATTTGAACGAAAACGATACTGGACGGAACCGGCTCCGCGAGTCGATCACTCGGCAAGTCCCGGTCCAAGCAACAGAGCCAGCGCAGCGATCCAGCGCGAGCCGGTATGCGATTCTGATCCCGGACCGAGATCGGCTCGCCTTGCAGCTGTTGAAACGAAGCCTGACTCTCAGGGCGCGTCGATTGTGACTTTGGAAACCACATTGGAAATCACTTCTCCGGCCGCCGCGGGCATCCCACTCGCAGGCGACCGAACATCAAACGTCTCAGCGGGACTGGTGCAACGACTGCGCGCACTGCTCAAGAACGCATCCGGCGTAGACCTGAGCGACGCTGACCTGGCGACATCCTTCCTTGAAATGGGATTCGACTCGCTGTTTCTCACCCAGGCATGTCTCCTGATCCAAAAGGAGTTCCGCGTAAAGGTCACCTTCCGGCAACTCATGGGCGAACTTGCTAACCTGCGTGACCTTGCGGCCTTCATCGACCACCACGCGTCGCCGGTCGCCGTGAACTCCTGCGCGTCTCCGGTGCCGAGACGGATGGAGAATCGCCCCGGTCTAGAGCCGGCGCAACAGCAGGTTTCGATAGCCTCCGAAGCGTCGGAACCCGCGCCTCTCCTGGACCTACGCGCATCAACCACGCAATCCGAGCTGCCAAGCTCGGAGATCGCCACCATAGTGCAGCGGCAGCTGGACATCATGGCGCGGCAGATCGAGCTGTTGCAGTCCGGCACCGGCTCCGCCGACAGCGGGCCGATCGCAACCGCGAACCAGGCGAATTCGCAGGTGGCTCCCGCCGGGGTCCTGTCGGCAGGCGAAACCATCTCGGCTGAAATGGCTGCCCGGTCAATCACGACAAGAGCAGCGGCCGAATTCAAAGCCTTCGGGCCGTATAAGCCGATCAACAAGGTCCATGCGGGAGCTCCGACGCCGGATGAACGAACCTATATCAATGGACTGGTCGCCCGCTACAATCTGCGAAGCCCGAAGTCGAAGGAGCTCGCGCAGGCCCATCGTAAGGCACATGCCGACCCAAGAGCCGTATCGGGCTTCCGCGCGGAGTGGAAGGAGATGGTCTATCCGATAACGGTCGATCGCTCCTCCGGCTCGAAGCTGTGGGACGTCGACGGCAATGAGTACGTCGACATGCTTAATGGATTTGGCGTGACGATGTTCGGCCACTCTCCGCAGTTCGTCACCGAGACAGTCGAGCGTCAGTTAAGAAGCGGCGTGGAGATCGGCCCGCAGACGCCGCTCTCGGGCAAAGTCGCCGAGTTGGTATGCGAATTTACCGGGTTGGATCGAGCCTGCTTCTGTAACACAGGCTCTGAGGCCGTGATGGCCGCCATCCGGCTGGCGCGCACGGTTACCGGCCGTGATAGGGTCGTCCTCTTCACGGGCGCGTATCATGGGACGTTTGACGAGGTGCTGGTCCGGACGAATCCGGCGGATAGTATCGGAGCGCTTCCCATCGCCCCGGGAATTCCACGGGAGAACGTGCGAAACGTGATCGTCCTGGAGTATGGCGCGCCAGAATCGCTTGGGATTATCGAGTCGCTAGCAAACGATCTCGCTGCCGTCCTGGTCGAGACGGTTCAGAGTAGGTGTCCGGATCTGCAGCCGAGAGAGTTTCTACACAAACTGCGAGAGCTCACTCTGGCGTCCGGAACCGCGCTGATCTTTGACGAGGTGGTTACCGGCTTTCGGGTGCATCCCGGCGGGATTCAGGCTCTCTTCGGCATCAGAGCCGACATGGCCACCTACGGCAAGGTAATTGGAGGTGGATTTCCTATCGGAATCCTGGCCGGCCGCAAGGAGTACATGGACGCTCTGGACGGTGGAATGTGGAGCTATGGCGATGACTCTTTCCCGGAGGTAGGCGTTACATTTCATGCCGGCACGTTTGTTCGCCATCCTCTTGCCATGGCAGCGGCATGGGCGGTTCTCAACCACATGAAGGCGTGCGGCCCGGCTCTCCAGTCCGATCTGAACGCCCGCTCGACCGCATTCGCCGCAACGCTGAATCACCATTTCGAAGCGGTCGGTGTTCCCACGCGGATTCGAAACATCGGTTCCGTGCTCTTCTTCAAGTTTCCGGCGGACCTGCGGTACTCCGGTCTCCTATACTACGGTCTGCGACTGCGAGGCGTGCATATCTACGAGGGCTTCCCGTTCTTTCTGACGACAGCCCACACGGATGAAGACCTCAATCACGTGGTAAACGCGTTCAAGGAGGCCGTAGAGGAGCTCCAACGGGCCGGCATCTTGCCGGTCGCCTCGGGTGGTCCAACTTCCGTTTCGCCGGTAGATCGCAACGGTCACGCCGCTGAACCAACAGACGGGCTGGTAGATCGCCCTTCCGACGTGGAGCGAGGCGCGGCCGCACCTCACAGGTTTGATAGCGTACAGGCTCCACTAACGGAGGCTCAGAGGGAGATATGGCTGTCCGCCCAGATGGGTGACGAGGCTTCGTGCGCGTACAACGAGTCCTGCACCCTGCAATTGGCCGGCCAGCTCGACCTCGACGAATTGCGACATTCGATCCAGGCACTCACCGACCGCCACGACGCACTGCGGGCGACTTTCGACTCCAATGGCATCGTCCAACGGTTCGCACCTGAGCTGGAAATCGAGACGCCACTGGTGGATCTCACCGCACTCGATGGCAGCGAGCAGACCGATCGCCTGAGGGATCTGATCGCGGAGGACGCCGCGCGTCCATTCGACCTGGTCCGCGGACCACTCGTGCGATGGCAGATCGTTAGGTGCCTGCCCGCGGTTCATCAGGTTCTGTTTACCGCGCACCATATTGCCTGTGACGGCTGGTCGATCGGTGTACTCCTCAATGAGCTTAGCCGGCTCTACACGGCGTCCGTCGAGCGGAACCCCATTCCGATGGAGACGCCGCTTCAGTTCGCCGAATACGTCCAGCTAGCGGATCCTGAGAGAAGCCGACCGGAGTCCGCGATCGCCGAAGACTACTGGAAAGGCCGCTTCGCGGATCCCGTCCCGGCACTGGATCTTCCCGCAGACCGGCCGCGACCTGCCGTCAAATCGTATAACGGCTCCATGGAGAGATGGACTCTCGATTCCGGTCTCGTGCAGGATCTGAAGCGCGTTAGCGCGAAGCAAGGAACCACGTTGTTTGCAACGCTGTTCGCCGCGTTCAATGCCATGGTCTATCGCCTGTCGGGACAGACGGATCTGACTGTCGGCATCCCTGCCGCCGGTCAATCGATGGTTGGGAGTGCCGATCTTGTGGGGCACTGCTTGAACTTCCTACCGCTGCGTAACCGCGTCGATCCGACCCGGTCGTTTGCCGAGCTGGCGAGGTCGACGCGTGATCTTGTCATGGATGCCTACGAACATCAGAACTATACTTATGGGACGCTCGTTCGAGCTCTAAACTTGCCCCGCGATGCCGCCAGACTTCCGCTGCTTAACCTCATGTTTAACATTGATCCGGACGGACTTGGACACTTGCGATTCGCCGGACTCGAAGCGACAGTCGAAAACAATGCGAAGCGCTTCACGAATATGGACCTGTTCCTCAACATCTATCGGAACGAGGATGAGCTTCGGCTGGAGTGTGATTACAATACAGACCTGTTCGATCAACGGACCATTCAGCGCTGGCTCGATATCTACCAGACCCTTCTAGAGAGCATCGTCGCGGACCCGTCTCAAAGTATCGATGCGCTGCCGCTTCTGACAGAGGAGGAGCGGAGCAAGCTGCTGGTAGTCTGGAACGCGACCGATGCCGAATATCCCGGATACAAGGGCGTCCAACAGCTTGTCGAAGCGCAGGCGAACCTCACTCCCGATGCCATCGCCGTTACCTTCCGGCAGCAGCAGCTCACCTACCGAGAGCTCAACGCTCGGGCAGAAGCGCTGGCGCGGCATCTCAAAGAGCTCGGCGTCGGTCGCGATGTCCGAGTCGGCCTG